>CAYJUM010000046.1:0-19202 GCA_964373355.1 uncultured Nitrospirales bacterium
GGAAAATCGGGATGGCCGTCCCACGGGACGAGATAGGCTTCGCCGGTCTTCGGGTTCGGCGTGCCGTGGCCGGCGTAGTAGACGTAGACCCTGGAATCGGGCTTCACCCGCAGCCGGAGCCAGTCGCCCAGGGTGCGGAGGTCGTTGCCGGTGGCCTTGGCATCGGTCAGCAGACGAATGTGGGATTTCGGGATGCCCCCTTGGGTCTGCAGCAGGGCGGCGACCGCCTCGGCGTCCTTCACGGCGTAGGGGACCTTCGGGATGACTTCTTCGCGGTACTGGCTGATGCCGATGACGACGGCATAGGCGTTGGGCTGCTTGAAGTCCCGTTTGCTCGCCGCTCCGGCAGACACTCCCGGAGTGGCGGCCAGAAGGAGAGACGCGAGTGTCCAGAGGAAGAAGGGAAGTCGGATACGAGCCATGCCACCTCCGAATGGTGTAAGATTATAGAATTCAGTCCGTAAGGTGTCTAGCAGAGGGCGGAGTTCTTGCCGGCGGTCACCGGAGTGCACAGGAAGGCTCTGTCACTGGACTTTCCGGCCATGGGCTCCTAGAATTTCACCCGCCAGCCTCAGGAGGACATGGGCTGTGGCTTCATCCTCTCGGCACGCTCTCTCACGTCGCGTCGTCTCCGGACTCTCACTTGGCTTTCTGAGCTGCGTGCTGCTCAGCGCCGCGCTCGCCGATGCTCCCTCTCGTCCGTTTTGGGCCGAAAAGGCCTCCTTCATCGAGGGAGATGATCTGTATGTGGTCGGGGTCGCCAGCGGCATGCCGTCGCGCGAGGTCGCACGGCAACAGGCGTTCGAGCACGGAAAGACCGAAGCCATGAATTTCGCGCAGGTGACGAACCTCGAGGGTCTGGGACTGGTGATCGAAACCCAGATGACCTACGAAGAGGAGAATGCCGACGGGTCCGTCACCGTCTTCCGGCTGCTCCGTGTGCCGATCGGCAAGCTGCTGACCTTGCAGCGCCGCGGCCAGCCGGGCGGCCAGACAAGGCCCGCGACCGTGCAGCAGTACCGCGCCGAATGGCTCAAACGCCAGGCGCCCCAGCCGGCGCTCACCGACGACGAGCGCGAGATCCTGCGCGCGTACAAGCGGGCGGTCGAGCGGATCGAGCGGCAGTCCCGTCAGGCCTGCGCCCTGGTCAGGCCCGGGATGACACGCGCCGAAGTGCGGACCATGCTGGGCCAGCCGTCCGGCGAGAGCCGGCCCGACGATATCGTCTGGGCGTATGGCAATACCGATGTGGTCTTCACGCACAATGGGATCGTCGATACCATCTCCGGCCTCTGCCGCAAGTAACGTCCGGCGCGGTCCCGGCCCGTCGGCGCATCGCCTGCCTCCCGGCCCTCAAATGTACAAACGGGCGGCTTGACATCACGGTGGGCCCTCAGTAGTATGCGGCCCTTGGTGCCGGTCGCCATTGGCCGGCATTTTTATTCAGCCTGACTGCTCCCGGAACAGTTCCTCGCGCTGGCCATCTATGGCGATTCGTGTCGGCATCAACGGGTTCGGACGGATCGGCCGGAACGTCTTCCGCGCCTCCCTAGGCGACCCGCAGCTCGAATTCGTCGCGGTCAATGACCTGACCGACGCCAAAACCCTCGCGCACCTCCTGAAGTACGATTCGGTGCATGGCACGCTCAAGGCCGAGGTGACGGCCAAGGACGATCACTTGGTGGTCGCCGGCAAGCCGCTGACCATCCTCGCCAAAAAAGATCCCAAGGATTTGCCCTGGAAGGACCTCGGGGTCGATCTGGTCGTGGAGTCCACCGGCCGCTTCACGGAACGCGAAGGGGCCGGGCGCCATCTGTCAACCGGCGCGAAGCGGGTGATCATTTCAGCCCCGTCCAAGGACGCGGACGTCACGCTGGTCCTGGGGGTCAACGAAGGCACCTACGATCCCGCCAGGCACCAGGTCATCTCCAACGCCTCGTGCACGACCAACTGCCTGGCGCCCGTGGCCAAGGTGCTCTTGGAGAGCTTCGGCATCCGCTACGGGCTCATGACCACCATCCATTCCTACACGAACGATCAGCAGCTGCTCGACCTGCCGCACAAAGACCTGCGCCGCGCCCGAGCGGCCGCCTTGTCCATGATCCCGACCAGCACCGGCGCCGCGAAAGCGCTGCATCTGGTCATCCCGCAGCTCAAGGGCAAGATGGACGGGGTCGCCATCCGCGTGCCGACCCCGAACGTCTCGGTGGTGGACCTGACCGTGGAGACCGAGAAGGACTGCGAGATCGCCGCGGTCAACGCGGCGTTCAGGCGCGCGGCGGAGGGTCCGCTCAAGGGCATCCTGCACTACACGGAAGCCCCGCTCGTATCGGCCGATCAGAATGGGGACCCGCACTCCGCCATCCTGGACGCGCTGCTCACCAACGTCGTGGAGCGGCGCCTCGTCAAGGTATTCGCCTGGTACGACAACGAGTGGGGGTACTCCTGCCGCGTGCGCGACCTTCTGAAGTACATCGCGGCCCGCTCCTCATAAAGCCGTCATGCGACTGCGCAAGCAGACCATCGACGACGTCAAGTTCTACGACCAGCGCGCGATTATCCGCGCGGATTTCAACGTCCCCCTCGACGACGCCCAGCAGATCACCGACGACACCCGGATCCGTTCGACCTTGCCGACCATCAACCGCGCGGTGGATGAAGGCGCGAAGGTCATCCTGTGCTCCCATCTGGGACGCCCCAAAGGAAAGCCGAATCCGAAATTCAGCCTCGCCCCGATCGCCAAGCGTCTCCAGCGATTGCTCGGCAAGGAGGTGCGGTTCGCGCCTGACTGCGTCGGGCCCGAGGTCGAGGCGATGGTGGGCCGCATGAAGCGCGGCGACGTCCTGCTGCTCGAGAATCTGCGCTTCCATGCTGGGGAGGAAAAGAACGACGAAGCGTTCTCCAAGCAGTTGGCCGCGCTGGGCGATGTGTACATCAATGACGCCTTCGGCGCTGCCCACCGGGCGCATGCCTCGATCGTCGGTGTGCCGAAATTCATCAAGGTGGCGGCCGCCGGCTACCTGCTCAAGAAGGAGATCGAATACCTGGAGGGGGCCATCGCCGACCCGATGCGGCCGTTCGTCGCGATCTTCGGCGGGGCCAAGGTCTCCGGCAAGATCGACCTGATCGAGATCCTGGGGCAGCGCGTCGATAAGGTCATTATCGGCGGCGGCATGGCCTTTACCTTCATCAAGGCCATGGGGCTCGAGATTGGCGCCTCGCTGGTCGAGGACGATATGCTGGATGTCGCCCGGCGGATCCAGGAGCACGCCATCATGCGGGGCGTGAAGTTTTATCTCCCGGTGGACTGCGTGGTGGCCCACAGCCGTGAACGCGGCGCGGAGACGAAGATCGTGCCGGTGCAAGAGATGCCCGTCGGCTGGTACGGCATGGACATCGGCCCGGCCTCGGTGCGGCTCTTCGGCGAAGCGGTGGAGAACGCGAAGACCATCCTGTGGAACGGACCGATGGGCGTCTTCGAGATCGACGCCTTTTCACGCGGCACGTTTTCCCTGGCCCATGCGGTGGCCAACGCCTATGCGCTCACGGTCGTGGGCGGCGGCGACACCGCGCTGGCGGTCCACCGCGCCGGGGAATCGGAAAGCATGTCGTTCATCTCGACCGGCGGCGGCGCCGCACTGCAGTTGCTGGAGGGCAAGGAATTGCCGGGCCTCGCCGCGCTCCCCGATGCCCGCTGACATGCGCCGGCGGCTGATCGTCGGCAACTGGAAGATGCACAAGACCGCCTCGGAAGGGGCGGCCTTCGTCCAGCGCCTCAATGACCTCATTCCTCCGCCGGACCGGGTCGAGGTCGCGATCGCTCCGCCGTTCAGCGCCCTGCACGCCGTCGCACAGGCTCTCGGGGGGTCGCCGTGGATGCTGCTCGCGGCCCAAAATCTCTTCTGGGAGGATCAGGGACCCTACACGGGAGAAGTGTCGGCTCCCATGCTCAGGGACCTGGGCTGCCGGTTCGTGATTCTGGGCCATTCGGAGCGGCGGCAGCATTTCGGAGAGCGGGATGACGGGATCAACAAGAAAGTGCACGCGGCGCTCCGACACGGGCTCCAGCCGATCGTGTGCGTCGGAGAGACACTGGCCCAGCGGGAGTCCGGCAGCACCGACCGGGTGGTCGCCGGCCAAGTGGAGACCTGCCTCCAGGGCGTCTCGAACGAGCAGATCCTCTCCGTCACGATCGCGTACGAGCCGGTGTGGGCGATCGGCACCGGGCGTGCCGCCACGGCCCCGCAAGCCGTCGCCGTCCATCAGTTGCTGCGCAGGTCGCTGGCGTCCTGGGATGCCAACGCGGGAGCGCGGGTCCGGATTCTCTACGGTGGGAGCGTGACGCCTGAGAATGCTGCAGAGTTTTTGGCCCAGCCGGACATCGACGGCGCGCTGGTCGGAGGGGCTTGCCTTCAACTCGAATCCTTTGCTAGAATCCTCACCCGCGCGGCATCCGACGCGGCGCTCCGATCGTAGACCGAGAAGGACGTATGTACACTCTGGCGGTCGTCATTCACATCGTCGTCTGTTTCCTGATGATCGGCTCCATCCTGCTGCAGGCCGGCAAGGGCGCCGAGATCGGCGCGGCCTTCGGCGGCTCGAGCCAGACCGTGTTCGGCAGCCGCGGGCCCGGCACGTTCCTCAGCAAAGTCACCGTCGGGGCCGCGATCATTTTCATGCTGACCTCCCTCGGGCTGGCGGTCCTCTCCTCCGAGCGGAAGTTCGCCTCCACCGTGATCGACCTGAACAAGAAAGATTCTCCCGCCCCACCACGCAGCAGCGCTCCCGCGGAGTCCGCCGCCCCGGCGACGGAACCGGCTCCCGCGGTGCCGGCCCCACAGCCCGCGACCCCCTAACCTTCCGTTAGGCGTACAAGGTGAGGCGTGAGGTGTTCTGATTGCAGATACCCCTGACGCCTTCCGCCTGACGCCCAACGTGATTAGAGACGGGTCAGCCAGGACTCGTGCGCGCGGTCCTCGCCGCGCACGATCTCGAAGAAGATCTTCTGCAGGTCTTTGGTGAGGGGGCCCGGCTCTCCGGTGCCGACGCGCCGGTCGTCCACTTCGCGGATCGGCGTGATCTCTGCGGCCGTGCCGGTGAGGAACACTTCCTCGGCGACATAGAGGGCGTCGCGCGTAAAACGCTCTTCGACGACCGGGATGTTGCGCTCGCGAGCCAGTTGCATGACGGAATTGCGCGTGATGCCCTCGAGGATGGAGGTCAGCGGCGTAGTCTTGAGCACCCCGTTCCGGACGAGGAAGATGTTTTCCCCGGTGCCTTCGGCGACGTAGCCCTCGGTATCCAGCATGATGGCCTCGTCGCAGCCCATCGCCTTGACCTCGCGTTTGGCGAGAATCGAATTCACGTAGGTGCCGGAGATCTTCGCGCGCGTCATCGCCGCATTGACGTGGTGCCGCGTGAACGACGACACCTTGGCGCGAATCCCGCGCGTGAGCCCTTCTTCGCCGAGGTAGGTGCCCCACTGCCAGGCGGCGATCGCCACCCCGACCGGATTGCCGCCGGGATACAGCCCCATCTCTCCGTATCCGATATAGACCAGTGGCCGGATGTAACAGGCCTCCAGCCGGTTGAGGCGCACCGTCTCCACGATCGCATCGGCGAGCTGCTTCTTGCTGTAGGGAATGTCCATCTGGACGATGTGCGCCGACTCAAACAGCCGGTCGATATGCTCGCGCAGCCGGAAGATCGCCGAGCCCTTGGCCCCCTTGTAGCAGCGGATTCCCTCGAACGCGGCCAGGCCATAGTGTAGGGAATGGGTGAGGATATGGACGGAGGCGTCCTTCCAGTCGACGAAGGCGCCGTTCATCCAGATTTTTTCGCTGGGTTTCAGCATGTTGTCACGGGCTGCCGGCACTATATCAGCGCCTTGAAATTCTTGTCAACGAACGGCCGGATACGCAGGCGCCTATGCGGAACCGACCCATCTGCCGTCGCCGAGCGGAGGAGCCCTCCATACGGGCGAGTGCGAAAGGGGCGACTACTCAGCTCAAGAATCCATTCGCCCGTTGAGTCTGGAGATCATCGAGCCTCTCATGAGCACGTTTCGCATCGTCGGACTGCCAAAGGGCGCCACTGAAGAGTACGGGCGCACACTTGTTTGCGCAGCACGGGACCGTCCTCTCGGTCAGACTGATCCGGGATGAGCACAACGAAGCAGTCGGCCATGGGATCGTCGAGATGGATATCGCCGAGAAGGATGCCGAGGATCTGCTGCTCTTGGATCGTCCGATGGTGGCCGGGAAACGGCCTCTCATTTGGAGGCCACGGCAAGTGAAGATAAGCCGCTCAGCCTGAAGAGTTCCCGCAGCGGTCTGCTGAACCTGGCCCGATTCCTGCTTGGCGATCCTTGACACTCCGAGAAGCCGTGTGTTACATACCTCCGCTGCTTTACAGGAGCGTGACCATGTACGCGATCGTGGAGACCGGCGGCAAACAATACCGGGTCGAGCCCGGCAGCCTGCTGCGGGTGGAGTCCCTGCCCGGGGATGTCGGGGCCGCGGTGGAATTGAAGCAGGTCCGGCTCATCCAGGGCGATGACGGCATCAAGATCGGTCGGCCGTGGGTGGAGCGGGCCACCGTCGGCGCCGAAATCCTGAAACAAGGCCGCACGCGCTCGATCATGGTCTTTAAGAAGAAGCGACGGAAGAACTACCGGCGCACCAAAGGGCACCGGCAGGGCTTCACCCAGATCCGGATCACGACCATCACGGTCGCCTAGGAAGGACTGCCATGGCGCATAAGAAAGGCGGGGGGTCTTCGCGGAACGGCCGCGACAGCAACCCGCAATATCTCGGCGTGAAGGCCTATGCCGGCGAGACCGTCAAGGCCGGCGCGATCCTCGTCCGGCAACGCGGCACCAAGTTTCATCCGGGTTTCAATGTCGGGCTCGGGCGCGACCACACGCTGTTCGCCATGGTGTCGGGCGTCGTGAAAGTCGAAACAGGAAAGGTTCGGTCGAAGATCAGCGTCTATCCGGCTCTCTCCTCGTCCTGAGCGCTCTTCTCCCGATTCAATCCAGCCGCGGCTGACTCGGCGCGTTTGCGTCGTTGGTCCTGCGCCTTTATACTGTCCACGTTCGAGCAAGCCTCGCAGGGAGCGGATGTGATGTTTGTTGACGAAGCCAGGATCTTCGTGAAGGCCGGCGCCGGCGGAAATGGTGTCTGCAGCTTTCGACGCGAAAAATACGTTCCGCGCGGCGGCCCGGACGGGGGGGACGGCGGCCATGGCGGCAACGTGAGGCTGGTCGCCACCAGCCAGCTCCGCACGCTCCTCGACCTGCGCTATCAGCAGCAGTACCGGGCGAAAGACGGCGGTCATGGTGAAGGCTCCAACCGGCATGGACGGACCGCTGCCGATGTCCGGATCATGGTGCCGGTCGGGACGGTGGTCAAGGACGATGAGAGTGGAGAGGTCCTCGCCGACCTCACGCGGGACGGCCAGACGTACGTCGCGGCGCACGGCGGCAAAGGCGGCCGGGGCAATGCGCGCTTCGCCAGCTCCACGAACCGCGTGCCGACGAAAAAAGAGGCCGGGACCCCGGGAGAGGAGCGCTGGCTGCAGCTCGAGCTGAAACTGCTGGCCGACGTCGGCCTGGTCGGCTTTCCCAACGCCGGCAAGTCCACCTTGATCTCGGCGATCTCCTCGGCCCATCCCAAGGTCGCGGAGTACCCCTTTACGACGCTGACGCCTCACCTCGGCGTCGTCTCCTGGGGGGAAGACCAGAGCTTCGTCGTCGCGGACATCCCGGGCTTGATCGGCGGCGCGCACGAAGGCAAGGGATTGGGCTTCCAGTTTCTGCGGCACATCGAGCGCACATCCTACCTCCTGCACCTGGTCGATATCTCGGAATGGGCGCCGGTGGACCCGATCGCGGGCTTTGAAGCGTTGCGGAAGGAGCTGACGGCGTATGACCCCGGACTGCAGGCCAAGCCCTTTGCGGTGACCGCGACGAAACTGGACCTGAAAGGCAGCGGAGAGCGGCTCGAGCAGTTGCGCGCCTACTGCAAGCGGCGGCGTGTGCGGTTCTTCGCGGTGTCGGCGGTCACCCGGGAAGGGCTCGACGAGCTGATCGTTGCCGTCGGCAAGCACCTGGAGTCGTTGAGGATCGTGTGCGCGACCAATTCCTGAAACAGGCCAAGCGCGTCGTGGTCAAGGTCGGGAGCAGCCTCGTGGCCTCCCGACAGTCCGGCCTGAAGGCTGACCGGATCGAGCAGCTGGCCGGCGAGGTGGCCGCGCTCCAAGCGGCCGGCCGCGAGGTCCTCCTGGTCTCCTCCGGGGCCATCGTCTCCGGGCTGGAGAAGCTCGGGCTGAAGTCGGTCCCCAAGAGCCTGCCCGTCAAGCAGGCGGCGGCTGCCGTCGGCCAGAGTCGCCTGATGTGGGCCTACGAGAAAGCCTTCGAGCGCACCGGGCTGAAGGTGGCGCAGGTCCTGCTGACCCACCAGGATCTGGCCGACCGGCGCCGGTTCCTGAACTCCCGGCACACCTTGACCGCGCTCCTGAGGTTCGGCGTCATCCCGATCATCAACGAGAACGACACCGTCGCCGTGGAGGAGATCCGGGTCGGCGACAACGACACGCTCGCGGCGCAGGTGGCGCACCTGGTCGATGCCGACGTGCTGGTCATCCTGTCGGACGTGGATGGACTGTTCACGGAAGATCCCCGGCGGAATCCCGCTGCCACGCTCATTCCGCTCGTGACGGAGGTGACTGCGGACATCGAGCGGCGGGCAGGCGGCGCGCGGACGCTGGAGGGCACGGGCGGGATGGTCACCAAGGTGCAAGCCGCCCGGAAGGTGGCCGAGTACGGCGTCGGGACGCTGATCATCAACGGCGACACGACAGGCCTGCTCCAAGGGGTGTTCGACGGTGCTGAGGCCGGCACGTTCTTCCTGCCGCGCGACCGGCGCCTCACGAGCCGCAAGCACTGGATCGCCTTCACGCTGAAGCCCAAGGGCCAGCTGGTCCTGGACGCCGGGGCGGTGGATGCCCTGGTGCGACGGGGGAAGAGCTTGCTGCCGACCGGTATCGTGACGGTGGACGGGGAATTCGACGTAGGAGATGCCGTGACCTGCCTCGGGCCGGACGGCAAGGAAGTGGCCAAAGGCCTGGTGAATTTTCCCTCCGACACGCTGGCCCGGATCAAGGGCCTGAAGACCAGCGACATTCACAAAGCCCTGGGGGTGCAGGAATACGAGGAAGTCATCCACCGGGACAACCTCGTGCTCTTGTGATGTGGTAATTTTCATGTATCTGCCCACGCCTCACGCCTCACGCTTCACGCTTCACGTCTTATGAAGGTGGGGCTCTTCGGCGGGACCT
The DNA here is from genome assembly GCA_964373355.1 of uncultured Nitrospirales bacterium. Taxonomy (GTDB): domain Bacteria; phylum Nitrospirota; class Nitrospiria; order Nitrospirales; family Nitrospiraceae; genus CAYJUM01. The sequence continues at coordinate 9,340 of CAYJUM010000046.1, forward strand.
TTAACCCCATCCACCACTGCCACCTGACCGTGGCCCGGCAAGTCCGCGACCGCCTGGCGCTGGACCGCATCATCTTTATCCCCTCGAACGATCCGCCCCACAAACCGACGACCGACCTGGCGCCGGCCCGCCACCGGGTCGAGATGGTCCGGCGGGCCCTTGCCGACGATCCGGCCTTTACCGTCTCGGAGATCGAGACCCGGCGTCACGGCAAATCCTACTCCATCGAGACGGTCCGCGAGCTGCTCGAGCGGCACGGGCCGGCCCTGTATTTCATCCTGGGCCTCGACGCCTTCCGTGACTTCCCGGACTGGCGAGAACCCGCCGAGCTGCTCCGGCTCTGTCACATGGTGGTGGCCTCGCGTCCGGGGAGTTTCTTTGAGACGCTGGCTGCCATGGCCCTGTTGCCGGCGATCGATCCGGACGCCCTGAAGACACTGGATCGCGGGACGGCCGACCGGCTCGACATCCCTCTTCCCGGGGGCAGGACGCTCGTCCTGCTGGCCCTTCCCCCGTGCGACGCGTCGGCGTCCGAGATCCGGGCTCGGCTGCGGCGGCACGAGGACGTGTCAAAAGTGTTGCCTGCCCCTGTGCATTCCTATATAATTCAGTTCGGTTTGTATCAGGAGGGGAGCGATCACACTCGAGTCTGAGGCCAAAGCGCTCGCCATCGCCTCGGCGTCCTTCGACAAGAAGGCCACTGACGTCCAGATCCTCCACGTCGCGAAACTCACGTCCGTTACCGATTATCTGGTGCTCTGTTCCGGGGAATCCGAACGACAGGTTCGGGCGATCGCCGATCACATTGACGCCACCGTGACCGGACTGGGTGCCCCCGCCCCCCGCGTGGAAGGCGCCGGGGCGTCGCAGTGGATCTTGCTCGACTTTGGAGACGTGGTCGTGCACGTATTCCGGACGGATATTCGAGAGCTCTACGGCCTGGAGCGGCTGTGGAGCGATGCGGGCCGCGTGCCGCTCCCGGACCAGAGCGTGGTCCCCGCCGCCCTGGCGGTCTCATCACGGAAGAGGTCTCGCGTCCGCAAGCACGGCTGAGCGTCGGTAGATCGTCGGGCTTCGACCTTTTGCGGGCTGGAATCGCGAGGCCTGTGAACTATGTGGCGAGCACTGATGGTCAGAACCGTCGGCGCGCTTAGGACGAGCCAAGAGCAGGGATGACAGCATGATCCGATTGCTGCTCACCGTTTTTCTGCTGATCGTCGCCATCTTCATCTACGGGTATCTCGACGAGTTGAACCCGACCTCGGTGACGGTGCGCCTGACGCCGCGCTCCACCTTCGACATCAGCCTGGTCTACCTCGTGTTTGTGTCCATGATGGGCGGAGCGTTCCTGGTCGCCCTGCTTGTGGGCGTCCGCGAGACGAAGCATCGCATCCTGAACTGGCGGAACGCCCGGCTGCGCCGGCGCGAAGAAAAAGCCGAATCCCTCTACCGGGAAGGCACCCACGCGTTCCTCTCCAAGCGGACGGCGGAAGCCATCGAGTTGTTCCAGAAGGCGCTGGCCCTGGACCCCGACCACACGAGCTCGCTGCTCTGGCTCGGGAACGTGTACCGGGCCGAGAAGAACTATCCCGAAGCCATCCGGTTGCACCGCCGGGCGCGGATCACCGAGGAGCGCAATGTCGAAGTCCTGCTGGCCCTCGCCAAGGATCTGGAGTGCGCCAAACGCTTCGAAGAGGCCCTGCAGACGCTCCAGGAGGCGCTGAAGCTCGATCAGGCCAACCTGACCGCGCAGATGTACCGCCGCGAGCTCTACATCCGACTGGAGAAGTGGAGCGATGCCCTGGAGGTCCAGGAGCGGCTCATGAAGGCCAATCTCTCGGAGTCGGACCAGCGCACGGAGTCGCATCTGCTGGTGGGGCTCACGTATGAGGTGGGCCGGCAATTGCTGGGGCGGGGCCATCCCGACAAGGCCCGCCACTACTTCCGTGCCGCCATCAAGCGGGACAAGAATTTCCTGCCGGCCTATATCGGGCTCGCGGACATTCTCGTGCAGGAGGACAAGAGCCGGCAGGCCGCCGAGATCCTCGAGAAGGTCTACATCAAGACGAGGAACGTCATCATCCTGCACCGGCTCGAGGAGCTGTACCTGGAGCTCGGGGAGCCCGGCGAAATTCTCAGGATCTATCAGGAGGCGATCCAGCGCGATCCGCAGAATCCGGTGCTGAAATTCTACCTCGGCAAGCTGTACTACCGGCTGGAGATGGTGGATGAGGCCTTCAATCTCCTCTCCACGCTGGAGGGCCCGCAGGACCAGACCTCGGACTTCCACAAGATCATGGCCAATCTCTACCTGCGCAAACAGCAGATGGAAGACGCCGTGGAGGAATTGAAGAAGGCCCTGGCGTTCCGGAAACGCGTCGTCGTCCCATACGCCTGCACGCACTGTCACTTCGAATCGATCGAATGGTCCGGACGCTGCCGGCAGTGCGGGCTCTGGAACACCTATGTCGCCCTGCCCTGGGTGGACCCCACGCAGCAGGCCCCCCATCGCGACGAGCAGGCTCCGGCGGTTCCTTATCAGGAAATCGCGTCGCCGTTTGAGATTGTCTGACTGCGGCGACCGCCGCGCCCATCACCCGAGGAGACTCCGATGACCGATTTTCAGGCGTTTGCCACCAAGGCGCTGAACGATGAGCTGCTGACGCGTCCCGAATGCCTGGAGGTGCTGCGCGCCCCGGAGGAGCGGCTTCTGGATCTGCTCGGGGCCGCGTTTCGCGTGCGGGAACACTATTTCGGGCGCACGGTGTGTCTGCAGATGCTGCTCAACGCCAAGAGCGGGGCCTGTCAGGAAGACTGCCACTACTGTTCCCAATCGGCGGTCTCGAGCGCAGATATTCCCCGGTACGGGTTGCTGCCGCGCGCCGAGCTCGTCGAGGGGGCCCGCCGGGCCGCCGCCGCGAAAGCCCAGCGCTACTGCATCGTCATCAGCGGCCGCAGCCCCCTCGAGCGCGAGATCGCCGGAATCTGCGAAGCCGTCCAGGCCATCAAGGTGGAGGTGCCCATCCAGGTGTGCTGCTCGCTCGGGCTCCTCACTGCGGAACAGGCCGGACGGCTCAAACACGCCGGCGTGGACCGGATCAATCACAATCTCAACACGAGCGAGGCGTACCATGCCCGGATCTGCACGACCCATACGTTCCAGGACCGGATCGAGACGATCCGGCATGCACGCGAGGCCGGCCTGGAGATCTGCTCGGGCGGCATCATCGGCATGGGGGAGAGCGATGAGGATGTTGTCGAGTTGGCGCTGGCGTTGCGCGACGTCCGTCCGGAATCCATTCCGGTCAATATGCTACATCCGGTAGCGGGCACCCCTCTCGAGCACAGCCGGCATCTGACGCCCGAGCGCTGTCTCCGGGTGTTGTGCCTGTTCCGGTTCCTGCATCCGCGGACGGAGATCAGGGTGGCCGGCGGGCGGGAGTTCAACCTGCGCAGCCTGCAGCCGCTGGCGCTCTATGCCGCCGACTCCCTCTTTGTGAATGGCTATCTTACGACGCCGGGTCAGCCGGCGTCCGATGCCTGGAGAATGATCGAGGATCTCGGGTTTGAGATCGAGGTCAATTATTCGGAGAGCCGGCCAGGCGGCGCGGTGCCCGCCAGTCGGAGGGGCAGCCTCACCTTTCACGCCGAGGTCCCTCCCTTGTAAGTGAATGCCCTATCAGGGAAGACCCCACAGCCGACCCGCTAACCCCAACGTACTCACCAGCCGTACAATCATATACGTTGTTTTGTAGATTCGGGTTCTGCTAGAGTCGGAAGCAGTTGCCCGCTATCGGGCAAACACTTACCAGCCGAGACGGCCCGGAGGAAGACATGGCGGCATCAAGCTCAGTGAAACCGAATCCCATGCGGTCCGGCGGGAGGTCAGGCGCTGCACGCGGGCGCGCGATGCACCGCCGGCCGGAGGCGCACATGGGCGAAGAGGGCGGGACGCGGGCGCTGACCCCGCGCCAGAAGGAAATCCTACGGCTTGTCGCGCAGGGGCTGACCAACCGCGAGGTGGCCGACCAGCTCGACATCAGCGTGCGAACCGTGGAAGTTCACCGCTTCAACCTCATGCGGCGTCTGAAAGTCAGGAACGTGGCCCAACTCCTGCGGCAGGCGTTGATCATGCGGCTGCTGCCCAAGAACTTCACATCTGCGTGACAGTCCGTTGTGGATAACTCCACGAGTTCACAGCTCGCGGAGTTTTCCCCGGCAGGCTGACGGCGACGCATACCGCTTGGCCTCCAGCACCCCCGCCAGCTCCGTTTCAAGACGTTGAAAGACTCCGACGCCTTCTTCGACCAGCGCCGTGCCGACCTGCACGGCCGTCGCGCCGCAGAGCAGGTGCTCGAACGCATCGGTCCCGGTGGTGACTCCCCCGGTACCGATGATCGGCAGACGGCTGCCCAGCCGCTGCCAGAACGCGCGGACATTGGCTAGGGCCACGGGTTTGATGAAAGGGCCGCCCAGCCCTCCGAATCCGCCCTTCGGCTTGATGACGACGCACTCCCGCTCGGGGTCCACGACCAGCCCGTTGCCGACGGAGTTGATCACGGACAGAAAGTCGACCCCCGAGCGCTCCAGGACCCTGGCCATCTGCTCATGATGCGCCGGGTCGAAATACGGGGGCAGCTTCACGCCCATCGGGACGGAGATCACCTTGCGGACCTGGCGGATCAACCGCGCCGAGGCCTCCAGGTCGTACCCGATCTGAGGCTCTCCGGGGACGTTGGGGCAGGAGAGATTCACCTCGATCAGGTCCGGGCGGCTCTCGTTGATCGCGGTCGCGATCCGGACGAAGTCGGCCTCCGTGAACCCGGCCACGCTCGCGATGACCGGCTTCTGAAACTTGCGCAGTTCGGGGATGAGACAGGCATAGGCGGCATAGCCGAGGTTGGGCAGGCCCATGGAGTTGATCGAGCCGCCCGGGAAGCGATGGTAGCGCGGCTCGGGATTCCCGGCTCGCGGCTCCACGGTCATGGACTTGGTCACGATGGCGCCGGCGCGGGACCGGCCCAGGTCTTCGAGCTCTTCGCGCGTGACGCAGTGTGCCCCCGCGGCGTTCATCAAGCAACTGGGGAACCACACGCCTGCGATCGTGACGGACAAATCCATGCGCGTCACCTATACCATAACGCCTCCACCGGTCACAATCTTGACAGGGCACGACCCTGAACCTAGAGTGACAAGGGTCCCTTCCCGGAGATCTCATGCCTGTCGTCGAACTGATCCGTCGGCTGGTGCATGCGGTCCTGCCGGTCGACTGTGCCGCGTGCGGCGCGCCGTTATCCGACGATCCCGTGCCGTTTTTCTGCCGGCTCTGCTGGGCGCACATCACCCCCCTGCACGGTCCCGTGTGCGCGCGGTGCGGCGCGCCGTTCGCGTCCGGCCCCGCCCTCACCCACAGTCCGGGCCATCTCTGTGGCGCGTGCCGGCTGCGGCCTCCGTCCTACACCCGGGCCTGGTCCAATTATCCCTACGAGCCGCCCTTGCAGAAAGCCATCCAATTGTTCAAATATGAGGGCAAGGTGACGCTGGCCGGCGCTCTGGGCGGCTTGATGGTGGACGACACGTGCCCGCTTCCGGGGGGAGATGTGGTGATGCCCGTCCCGCTGCACCCGTCCCGCTTGCGCGACCGGGAGTTCAACCAGTCGTTGCTGCTGGCCGACGCGGTGGCTCGCCGCCTCCGGCTCCCGGTGTCGTACAGCAATCTCGTGCGGCTGCGGGAGACCGCCCCACAGACCACGCTCAGCCGGACTGCGAGACAGAAGAATCTCCGGCGGGCCTTTGCGGTGTTGCGACCGGCTGAACTGACCGACCAGCGGATTATTCTGGTGGATGACGTCTATACGACCGGGACTACGGTGAACGAATGCGCCAAGGCCCTCCGGAAAGCGGGGGCCGCCGACGTCTACGTCTGGACCCTGGCGCGGACGGTCTAAAGACAGCAATCAGCTATCAGCGGTTGGCTTTCAGCTTCGACTGCCTGAGAGCTGAATGCTGACAGCTTCTTCAGGGAGCTAAGACATGCCGATCTACGAGTATCGTTGCACAGCCTGCGGGAAGCGTTCGAGCATCCTCGTGCTCAGCATCAGCAATCCGGCTCCCGTGTCGTGCAAGCACTGCAAGAGCGCCCAGGTGGAGCGGGTCATGTCCCGGTTCGCCGCCCCCAAATCCGAGGATGCCCGGCTGGAGTCGCTCACCGACCCCAGCAATTTCGGCGACCTCGATGAGAACGATCCCCAGAGCATGGCGCGTTTCATGAAACGGATGGGCAAGGAGATGGGGGAAGACCTCGGGGACGACTTCGAAGAAGGCATCGAGGAGGCGGCCGGAGAGCCGGCCGGCAGCGAGAGCGCCGACGTGGAATGAGTGTCGCGCGGGCAAATATCGCTTGACAATAGGCCGCCGCGGAATATACTGGGCATGATTCTACGTAGGGGAGTTGCTCATGTTCGCCGGTGAATATCTCTGCAAGCTGGATGAGAAAGGGCGCTTCATGGTCCCCACGCCCATGCGCGAGCGTCTGGAGGCCGAGGGCCACGGCGTCGTCTTTTTGAAGGGCCAGGAGCAATCGCTCTGGGTCTACACCACCGCCGAATGGGCCAAGGTCCTCGAGCGCACGCGGGCGAAGCTGGATGAAGATCAAAGCCGGCTGTTCATGCACTTCGTCGTCTCGGAGACCGGCACGTCCGACCTGGACAAGGCCGGCCGGATCCTGATTCCCGGCCGCCTGCGCAAGGCCATTCCGGTGGACGACGACCAGGAGGTCGTGGTCGTCGGGCTGTACGACCATCTGGAGGTCTGGAACCCGGCCCACTGGCGGCGGTACCTGACCGTGACCGAACACAAATACGAGGAGAGCTTGGGAAAAATCTGGAATCTCCTCTGATCGTGCCCTCTTCCCGCGGCATAGGCCTCTCCCGCTCCAGGCCCGTTGCGCGTCGCGTCTCCTCGTATCGGCCGGTCTCTCCGTCCAGTCCGGGCAAGGGGAACCCGCCGGACCTGACTCATCTCATCTCCCGGGCGACCCGCCGAATCCGGAACGGGTCACCGCTGGCGCCGATTCCCGCGAGCAGCCGGTCGATAGTCCTGCCGGATCGCCTGACCATCACGCTGCCGGTGCCGCCCAGCATCAATCACCAATATGCCACGGTGAATGCCCGGCGCGTGCTGTCCTCGGTCGGGCGGGGATACAAGGCGCTCGTCGGCCGGCTCGTGCTGGTCGCGCTCTCGCAGTCGCCGCATCGCGAGCCGCTGCACCGGATGCTCCGCGACGCGCCGCTCAGCCTGGCCATCCGGTTTCATTTCCGGTCCCCGCTGCGCCGCGACGTGGACGGCGGCTTGAAGATCGCGCAGGACGCCCTGTGCGAGGCGCTGGGCGTGAACGACAACCGGATCACCGAGATCCATCTCTACAAACAGGCCGACCCCCACAATCCCCGCATCGAAGTCTCCCTTCAGTCCACCGCCTCAATCCAATAACCAGGATTCTCCTTTAAAGCCGTCGCCTCCGCCATGCGACATAATTTGTCGCATGCCTGTGCTAGAAGGCTCCCTTGCACCGAACCCCGCGCGAGGAGAGCCATGGACCAGTCAATCTTCCTGAAGCCAGCCGTCGATGCTTTTGTCGAGAGCCATCCGAGCACGGAGGGCTGGAAACTCTACGAATGTGATCAGGCGACGGGCCACAGCACCTATCTCCATTATCTTTTGGATTTCTGCCGAGACAGGCATCCTGAAATTCTGAAACAGCGTGCCGCCCTCAATACCGTCGGGTTACACGACTTCCTCGGCAGCCCTGAGCGGTCCCATGCCGTCGTCACGGGCTCGGACTGGGATGTTCAACAAGAGCTCGATGGGGAAGGCTGGACGGGGTCGGTGGAGATCGAATGGAATGATCAACCCATCCACTACTATGCATTTGAAATCCCAGTACAAGGCGACCTGAAGACAGTCCTGCTTGTGGCCACAAAGTCGAACGCCGCCATGCGGGACTTCCATCGCGTTCTGGATCAATATGGCCAAGCACGGGAAAGGCGAGGACCCGAGATCATTGTCATCAATGGTGAGAACATCCCCATTCCCGATATCCGCTGGGATGATGTGATCCTGCCGCCCGGCCTTGCGGAGGATATTCGTGCCAATGTGAACGGCTTTTTTCAGAGCCGCCAGCGATACCAAGAACTTGGCATCCCATACAGGCGAGGATTCCTGTTTGCCGGCCCGCCTGGCTGCGGGAAGACCCTGACCCTCAAGGCCTTGGCGAATACGACCAAGGCGACCTTTATTACTGTCCTGACACGGGCCATGGTCCGAGAGGTTGATGTTCACTTTGCCTTTCATACCGCGAAAAAACATGCCCCGGCCATTATCCTCTTTGAGGATCTCGACAGACTCGTGGAGTCCAAATACCTCTCGCTCTCGTATTTCCTCAACGTGCTCGATGGGCTTAATGTATTGGATGGCGTCCTGGTCATCGCCACCTCCAATGATCCGGCACGGCTCGATCCGGCGCTGCTTCATCGCCCGAGCCGTTTCGATCGGGTCTGGAAATTCTCGCTGCCGGGCTACGAGCAACGGCTGGCGTTCCTGCGGAGGAAGGGGGAGAAATATTTCTCGGCAGAGGCCCTGGACTTCGCGGCTCAGAAATCCAATGGCTTTTCCATGGCCTATGTGCAGGAAATCATCGTCAACGCGCTCCTCTCCTGCGCCCACTCCGGCGAGCAGCCGTCCGATCAGCATCTGGTCAAGAGTCTGAAATGTCTCAAGGCTCAACGGAAAGCGGCTTCAAAAGAGGATGAAGCAATCGCAGATCGAGAAAGCCTCGGCTTTCAGTCGCCAGAAAACCGCCGCCTGCGACTCGGCATCGACCCAGAGGACCTGGATCTAGAGCTAGATGACTGATTGCTCTCATTCGCCCGCGCATAGCTGAATTGCGCCATTCCCGAGGAATCCGAAAGAAAGCGGGTAAGTCAGAGCCTGGAAGCTCTAAGCTCTAAAAACCTCACGCCAGTCGATTCTGTGACCGTGATACGGCAGGCCAGCATTCTCGGCAGGCAGAGAAAGTGCTTGGATATTGTTCAAGCCCTGGAGCGGGAGTGAAGGCCAAAAGCCAGGGTCAAAAGCACGTGACCGGATTTACAGCCATGAAACCCTCAGCATTACTGAGTGCCAAAAGCTCAGCCATTGCCTAACTGCTTAGGCCAATGCTTCGATGACATTCTTTACACCGTTTTGACGAAAGTATGTGAATTCGTCCCTTTCAACCATCTTTGCTCCGTGAGCATTACATTTCGGGACCTCGCCATAGGCTTTCTTAAATTCCAGCAAGAGGGCTCGTTCAAGTTTGTGCCACGTCTTTACCTTCTATCGTGCCCCACAAGTGACCACTCTGGCATGAACAGTTAATCCCCCCCTTGTCTTTAAAATATTCTCGGCTTGAGCAGCGACGCTCTCTGCAATACGTGCCGCACCATTCTTTGTTGTGCCAACATAAACGATTCGTGACTTGCCCTTTTTATAGCGGAACCTCTTGTCGGCAATCAGAATAGAGACTAACTTCCTATTTTCCCCTCCAATGAGAGAACGAGTTGCGCTAAGGGCCTCATCCCGCCGCAATTTCAGGCGGAGCCTTCTTAATGATCTTTTGTTGTTTGAGTTCCAGCCAAACACGGCACCCTTCAGTTCAAACCTAATATTGGCAGCATTATGTGTAGTGGCAACACATAGACATTGCAAGCCAGCGGCAAGGCACGTGACCCTCAAACTTCAAAAAATTACTAGGTCCTTACTTTCTACTTGTCGTGTAGCAGAACATCGTTGACAGTTTCTAATGAGTCAAACGTAGCAGGACA
>CAYJUM010000047.1:0-18731 GCA_964373355.1 uncultured Nitrospirales bacterium
GGGTGCTTGGCCGCAGAGAGCATCGCGACCGCTTCGCTGACGCTCTCGGCCAGGATCTCAGGACGGCTGGTCGGGCTCGGCAGGCGCCACCCATCCTGCGGTCTCCGGCAGGGCCGGCCCACGACATCCACGGGGATTTCGAAGTACACCGGCCGCTTCTGGAGCAGACAGGCGTTCAGGGCGCGATCGATCTGCTCCGGAGCGCGCTCAGGATCGGCAAGGACCTCGGCGGCCACGGTGATTTTCTCGAAGATAGAGAGCTGAAGCTGGTAGTCCGTGGCCAGATGATGCATGAGGGTCTGGTCGCGGCGGAGGTGGGTGTGCGGCGCCCCGCTGATGATCACGAGCGGCACCCGTTCCGCATAGGCGCCGGCGACCGCATTGACCAAGCTCAGCCCGCCCACATCGTACGTCACGACGGCGGCCCCGATCCCGTTCATCCGCGCATAGGCATCCGCCGCATAGCCGGCATTCAGCTCGTTGCACGTCCCGATCAGCCGGATCGGGCTCCCGACGAGGTGATCCATGAGGTCCAGCACATAGTCGCCCGGCACGCCGAAGATGTGCTTGACGCCCGCCTGGGCGAGGCGCGCGATGAGATAGTCGGAGACGGTTGAGCCTGAGATCGGGGTCTTGCCCATGTTCATTCTCCCGATGAAATCCGATATGGTCGCAGGGTGGCCACGAGGTCGTGCAGCGGAGGGCCGAGATTCAGTATGCGGTTTCCATCCTGTCTTCGAACCGCATCGCGGGTCCGCCCAGGCCGGCCACGCTCAAGGTCGTCCCGGCGGCGCTCGTCACCCGCATGGCGGTCATCGGCGTGCCCATGTCATAGGAAGTCGTTTGCAGGGTCACGCTGTTCACGCGCCCGTCGTGATCGAAGAAGACCGCGAGGTCATACCGGGTGTCCGGCGTGCCGAAGCCGTTGAAGAAGACCCCGTACAGCAGCAGATAGTCGAGGGGATTGATCGTGGACGCCTGGTAGGTATAGAGCCACCATTCATAGGTGAACCCCGAGAGCCGGGTGTTCATGCGCTTCGCCGGCTCGCCGAGCAGGGCTTCGACCTGTTCCTGGGACGTAGTCCCGACCTTGATCTGGTCCAGCACGGCCGCATCGGTCAGCTTCTCGTTGCCGATGGCCGCGCAGCCGGTCAGCGTGAGGAGCACAAGCAGGGAAAGCCGGAGCCGCATGGCCCGGTATTCTAGTATTTCCCTCCGCCGCTGTCTATGGTAGAAGTCAGGGTGCCCGCGCGGACCATGCTGAACCCGGGAGGAGGAACATGACCAGGCTGTGGATGGCCGGAACGGTGGTCGTCGCCTTGATGGCCGCGACGGTGTCCGCCAAGGACCCCGCGCCGGAGGCGGGCCGGCAGGGGCTCGCCAAGGCGACGTTCGCTGGCGGCTGCTTCTGGTGCATGGAAGAGGCGATGGATAAAGTCGAGGGCGTCGTGTCGACGACCTCGGGATACATGGGCGGCAAGACCGCCGATCCGACGTATGAAGAGGTCTCGGGCGGCGGCACCGGTCACGCGGAATCGGTGCAGGTCGTGTACGACCCGGCCAACGTGAGCTACGAGAAGCTCCTGGAGGTGTTCTGGCACAATATCGACCCCACCACGCCCGCCCGGCAGTTCTGCGACCGCGGCACGCAGTACCGCTCGGCGATCTTCTATCACGACGAGACGCAAAAGCGGCTGGCGGAAGAGTCCAAGAAGGCGCTCGACCGCTCCAAGCCGTTCAAGGAGCCGATCGTCACCGAAATCTCGCCGGCGTCGCAGTTCTATCCCGCCGAGGAGTACCACCAGAACTTCTACCAGAAGAATCCCGTCCGCTATAAGTTTTACAAATTCAACTGCGGGCGGGCCCAGCGGCTTGCCGAGGTGTGGCGGACGACGTCCGACTAGGGGAATCCGACGGGGTTCAGTCCTGATCGTGCACGAAGAACTCCGGACCGTGCAGGCCGACGATCTTCTTGACGTACGCCCTGCGGCTCATGCGTCGGGTCCGGGCGCCCGCCGCGGTCCAGGACAATGTCCCGCCTCCTCGCCCCGCGTCACGCCTCAGACCAGGGCCAGCGCCCCGACGGTCAGCCACCGCACGCCCGTCAGGGCATGGAGATGCTGGTGGATCTGCTGCCGGAGGGTCGAGGGATTGACGGGGCCCGCCGGAGGCGGTTCCATCGGCGCGGCCCGGGGCGTCCGCCAGTAGGCTGTGACCAGGAAGAGCCCGCCGCCGACCGAGACGAGGATGCCGAGCACGATCAAATCAAACGCGTGCAGCGTCATGCGGCTCCGACGACGCTGATCGGGGAATCGAGGCGGTGCGCGAGCAACAACTCAGGAACACCCTTGCGGCGACGGAGCGGAATGTACTACGAACGCCGGAGCGGACGCACGATAGAGCCGGGCCCGGCGGGACTCAGTCGAATCGGACGCCGGCGTGCTGCACTTCGCCGTACGGGAGCAGCCAGACGAGAGACTCGTCAGACCTTGACGGTCTGGCGGGTCTTGGCTCGATGTCGCGCGCGCATGGAAGGATGGGGAGGTGGCGCTAGCGGCGGGGCGGGCAGTTCGGCGCGGCGGCGGTCACGGAGAACATCTGGCGGAGCACGCTCCACCGCTCCATTTCCTGCGTGGTGAGGTCGTGCATCCCCGTGGTTCCATCCTGCTTCAAGCTCAGGCGCATCCATTCATCATAGAGCGCGCACTGCTCGGCGGATGCGGCCGGCGCGACGGTCTTCTCCTGGATGATGACGGTCGTCCCGGCCGGCGCGCCAGGGGACGGAGAGGACGGAGCCTGGGGCGTGACCGGCGGGCCCCCGGTGAAACCGGGAGGCTCCGGGTTCGTGCTGTACGAGCCGTGTGTCTCGTGGAACGGGTGACAGCCCTCCCGCGGCTCATCCGAGAAGGTGTTGCCCGGGCAGACCCACACTGCCGCAGCCAGGATCATCGTCTCCAGCATGTCGTTCCTCCGGGCGGTGATCCGTGATTCGTCATTCGTGATTAAAATCACCAATCACGAGTCACACATCACTGCCATGATACCTCCCTTCAACTTCGTAATCCAGCGTCAAGGTCCCAGCTCTCCCTGGCCTCCCGCGCCAAAGAAGGTCGCGCTCCTCTGGTTGTGTATGCGCTCACCGGCCCGGCTCTGAAGATGACGGTGATCGGGCTGCTACAGACCGTCCCGCCGCTGATCCTCGGGCCGCTCATCGGAGCGCGATCTGGATCGGATGCGGAAAAAGCCCGTGATGATCTGGGCTGATCTGGTCCGTGCGCCGCTTCTCGTCACGATTCCCGTGCTGCATGCCCTGGACCTACTCCCCGTACTTCCTCGCCATGGCGTGTTTCGTGCCGGCGACGGGCCTGATGGTCCTCCGCCTGCGGGAGCCTCGGGCGGCGGGATGAGCCTCCAGCGGTCAGGAAGTCCCGCTCAAGATCTCCCGCACCGTGGCGGCCAATTTCTCCATCGAGAAGGGCTTGTGAAAAAACGGGGTGTGGGGCTTGAGCGCGCTGTTGAGGATGATCGAGTTGTCTACCAGCCCGGACATGACCATGATGTGGACTTCAGGGCGCAGCTCCATGACCTGCCTCGCCAGCTCCAGACCGTTCCTGCCGGGCATCGCCACATCGGTCCATAACATCTGGATGTGACCGGCATGGCTGCGGCACATGCCAAGAGCGGCCGGGCCGCTTTCAGCCTCGAGGACCCGATAGCCGTACGATTCCAGACTCATGGCGATGATGTGACGCACGGACGGGTCATCGTCGACCACGAGAATGGTCTCTCCCCGTGATCCTACCGTCGCGTCGTGTTGGCGCACGCCCATCGCCTCATAATCTATCCGATCCGGTTCTCTTTATTCAGCCGGACTCGTCACGTGTTTTCGCCGATCAGCACTGGCGCTCTCGACATCGTCGCTTTTTCTGGCTCGTCAGCACAGTCTTTGGTGACGGCCGCATGCGATTCGCGCGGTCAGATCACGCCGCGCGCGTGCCATCATCGTCAAATCGGCTCCTGACGAGGCTTCGTCGCGAGACGAACGCGCATCGTCGCGATTCATCGCGCAACGGCGAATCGTGACCGTTTCGTCCCGTGCATTTCTGTCCACAAAAAGTGTGGAAGACGTGTGCATAACCTTGTGAATGAGCTTTTGCCGAGAGAGCGACAGCGCGCGCGCGAGCAGACTGCTCAATTTTTAGGCTGAGAAACCGTCGGGATTGCAACACGTTGAGCGGTCTTGTGACGTTCAGGACTTCCCATCCAAGATGTAGGGGTGCGGGGGCCGGACCGTGGTGATGGCACCCGCCATGCCATGTCTTGAAAGCTCCAGCGGTAGTTTGAATTGCTTCGGAGCCGTGAACACCGTCGCCCACATGCCGCCTTCAAGGATCTGATCGCCGCGCTGCCGGCAGGTTTCCTCTCCGGTCATCATGAAGAGCCATCATAGAATTGTGTGCGACTTCGCGGCTCATCTCCTGCCCGACCATCCGCTCCGTGGGCTCATGCCGACCGAACGCCGCCTTGCTCGCCAGGCCGACCAAGGCCGTCTTGCTGTGCTCATCGCCGGTGCACTGGAAATGCATGAGCAGGCCGTGGGGACATATCTCATGGCCCTGGGCTCGATAGTCGTTGGGCGCTAGACACGTACCCTCCAGAGGTGCGAATCGCCGTTTCGACGCAGCGATTCCATTTGAGATCCCCCGTGCAGTCGGCGATCTGATAGTCGACGCGTCCCGCGTCATAATAATTGTCGCCCGACTCACAGAACATCTGGCCCTGCGAGAGCATATTGCTCTTCCCGTATGCCGCGTCTGCGCGCACCCGGTGAGGATGATGGACAGAAGTGATGGAGTAAATGAGGGACTCGCGGTTGAGAGGATTCTGAATCACTCCCTCACGAATCACTTCCTGTAGCGGGAAAGATACAGGGCTTGCAGTCCGACCATGGTCTTGGCATCCCGGATCGTGCCGTCGCGGATCAAGCCGAGCGCCCGCTCCAGCGGCATCTCCATGATTTCGAGGATTTCGTCGGGCCCCAGGTTTTGAGTGCCGGGGGTCAGCCCGGTCCCGACGTACACATGGATCACTTCGTTGGTAAACCCCGGGGTGGTGAAGAAACTGATCAGCGGGTCCAGTTTCGAGGCGCGGTAGCCGATTTCCTCCTCGAGCTCGCGGGCCGCGCACTCGCGGGGATCTTCCCCGGGATGGAGCTTCCCGGCCGGTATTTCATAGAGATAGCCGCCGATGGCGTGACGGTATTGCCGGATCAAGACAACCGTCTGGTCATCCTTGAGCGGCACCACCGCCGCTGCGCCAGGATGACGGATCAATTCCATCTCCGCGCTCGCCCCATTGGGAAACGTCACGGTTTCCACGCTCAGCTCCACGATCCGACCCTTGTAAACCGTTCTCTTCATGAAGAATTCCTGAGGCGTTCCACTCGCCTCACGCCTCACGGTTTGCC
Organism: uncultured Nitrospirales bacterium; assembly: GCA_964373355.1. Taxonomy (GTDB): domain Bacteria; phylum Nitrospirota; class Nitrospiria; order Nitrospirales; family Nitrospiraceae; genus CAYJUM01. The sequence continues at coordinate 5,468 of CAYJUM010000047.1, forward strand.
GCGTCTATAGAACGGCGGCTTGACCACCACAGCCGGGACGACCCGGCCGCGAATGTCGACGGCGATCGAGGAGCCGACCGCGGCCGCCGTGCGCGGCACGTACCCCAGCCCGATGCCTTTCTGGAGGATCGGAGACAGATTCCCGCTGGTGACCTGCCCGATGGACGCGCCTGCCGCGGCTCCGTCGCGCTGCAGGATGGGAAATCCGTGACGGGGCACCGCTTTCTCCAGCAGCTCGAATGCCACCAGCCGGCGCGTGACGCCGGCCTCCCGTTGACGGCTTAGCGCCTCATCACCGACGAAGGGGCCTTTTGCGAAATCCACCACCCAGTCCGCTCCGGCTTCGAGGGGGGTGGTCTCTTCCGTGATGTCGTTGCCGTAGAGGAGATAGGCCATGTCCAGCCGGAGCAGGTCGCGGGCGCCGAGACCGACCGGCTTCAGCCCCACGGGCTGCCCCTTCCCCAGGAGGAGGTCCCAGAGCCCGGCGGCGTGCTCGGCGGCGACGTAGAGCTCATACCCCAGTTCGCCCGTGTAGCCCGTGCGTGAAATAAAGGCACGCCTCCCGAACCGTGGCAACACCATGCACTGCCGCAGTCCCAGCGCCTCGAGGCCGGGAACTTCGAGATGGGCCAGGATCGAGCGCGAGGCGGGGCCCTGCAAGGCCAGTTGCGCGAGCTCTTCGGAGCGGTCCCGGATGACCACGCGCCCCTTGGCCTGCTGGCTGTCCAGCCAGGCCACGATCTTCTCCCGGTTCGAGGCGTTGACGCAGAGACAGAATTCCACCGAGCCCAGACGGTAGAGGAACACATCGTCGAGGATGCCCCCGGCGAGATTGCAGACCATGGAATAGTGCGAGTCCCCGACGGCCAGCTTCGAGACAGTGTTCGTGGTGACGCGCTGGAGAAACGCCAGCGCATCCTCGCCCTCGACCAGAATCCGCCCCATGTGGCTGACGTCGAACAGGCCGGCCGCCTTCCGGACCGCGTGGTATTCGTCCACGACGCCCGTGTACTGGATGGGCATCTCCCATCCTGCAAAATCAACGAGTTTCGCCCCGAGCGCCTTATGGGCGTCGTACAGAGGGGTCCGGTGCAGGGAAGGGTTGGGGTGACCGGCGCTCAAGATCGGTGGCTGGAAAGGTGGCTCATCTCAGGTCCAGGAGCTCGACTTCAAACGTCAGGGTCGCGTTGGGCGGGATCACGCCGCCCGCGCCGCGCGCACCATAGCCCAATTGCGGCGGAATCATCAGCTTGCGTTTTCCGCCGATCTTCATCGTGCCGACCCCTTCATCCCAGCCCTTGATCACCTGCCCGGCGCCGACACGGAACGAGAACGGCTCGTTGCGGTCCCGGGAGCTGTCGAATTTCTTCCCGTCCGCGAGCCAGCCCGTGTAGTGCACGGTGGCGGTGTCGCCCGGCGCCGCCGGCCGGCCGGTCCCCACCACGAGGTCCAGGTACTGAAGACCCGATTCCGTCGTGATCATGGCGCCTGCTCCTTTGCTGTCTTGCTCCGCGGCGTCCGCCGCCAAGATGGAGAGCGCCAGCACGATGGCGAGGACGGGTCCTGCGATGCGGAACGCTGACATGGCGCGCCCCATCGTGAGTGGGTGACTACTCCGGTTCGGAAAACAGGGCGATGCTGGCCGTATACCCATGCAGAAAATTCACGCCCCCGACCGGCCCGATCTCGCCCTGCGCGAAGAAGCCGCCGAGGGGAATTTCACCGAGCCCGCCCTGGATGGCCATCGCATCGTGATGGGGGCGGCCGAACAGGCCGCGGCCCCGGCCGCAGCAACTGAAGACCAGCCCGCCGAGGGCAGGCTTGATCGAGCGGCTCCGTTCGGCGGCGAGCATGAGCTTCAGGTCCTCGCTGGCGGAGCCCGCGTCCCGGACCTGGAACTGCAGGGTCTGCCCCTCGCGGACGATATCGCCGATCGCAATGCTCCCGGTGTTCCGGTCTGCGCCGATCAGGTTCCGGACGAGAAAATCGCCGCGCTCGAACCGGTTGCGTTGCTCGTCCATCAGCACTCCGATGTGCAGGGCCCGGTGCGCCAGGCGCCGTTCGGGCTCGCTGAGCGCCTCCAGGGTCTGCTGCAGCCGCACGAGCGCCGGCTCGCCTCCCAGCTCTTGAATGACGGTCTTCTCGGCCTTCGTCACGACGAAGCGCTCGCCGATGGGCCGGCATCCCTGGGAGATCACCGTCCTGATCTGGACCGGCCCGGACAGCGCCACACCCACCAACCCGCTTTCATGGACCTCCTCGTTCAGCATGACCCGATTTTCGCCCAGGTCATTGCCGCCTCCCGCCAGCCCGCCGATCACCGTGGAGCCCGGATAGCGGTCCGCGAGGAGCGCCAGGACCTCATCCGCGGGGGTCGAAAAGGGATCGGCAAACACCACGAACGTCGGCCCATCAGAGGCGTCCAACCCGTCGGGCCACCCGCTCACGGTGTAGCCGTCTTCCCGGGGGATCACCGAGAGGCGGACCGGCGCCAACCGGACCGCGGGGAGCCGGGCCGCCCAGAGCGCGACCGCCGGCTCGCCCTCGATCTCCTCGGACCCCCCGATCACACCCTCGCCGGTGCAGCCGAGCAGCAGCCCGGGGTTCAGCTCGTCGTGCACCGCGGCGCTTACGCGCTCGGCGTGCTCGGCATAATGGGAGGACAGGAACAGGCAGGCGAGGTCGGCCTGGTCCGACAGCCCCTTCTTGATCTCCCGGGCGGCGAGCCGCCCGGCCTCGGCGGGGTCGCGTTCCCTGGAGACTGCCACGGCGAACTTCATGGCCTGGCGCCTGGCGCCGTGCCTGGAGGCGGTCACTGCGCCTTCAGCCCTGTCCATCGCGCTCTCCCCGGTCGTCCTTCAGCTTCTGGTAGTACCGCCACATGTACGAATGATAATCGTCGAGCTGCGCCAGGAGGTAGTGCAACTCCGTGGGGTCTTCGGTCTCGAGCGCCCGCAGGAACCGCGTCTGGAGAAACTCCGCAAAGGTCTGCGTCTTGTCGAGCGCCGTCATCAGCTTCAACCCGCCGCCGATCTGATAGTCTTTCATGGGACCTCGCGCGAAGATGCGATCGTGTCCGGCTAGGATAGTCGCCCGGTCGTCATTATGCAACCGGCGATGCCGGCCGTCAGCGCGTCCCGGCCAGCAGGGCGCGCAGCCGCGTCAGGGAGATAGCCTCGACGCGCCGGCCGTCCCGTCCCACCATCGTGGTCGCGGTGGTCAAGGCGTTGAGGATCGCCTCCTCGGTGGCCTCGACCGTGGCGGTGAACAGGGGATTGAGGAAGGTGTCGGCGAGGTGGAGCATCTGAAACGTCCGGTCTTGAGGGGCGTGCGGAATCGTATTGCCGGTGGAGAACGCCAGCATGAAATCGCCGCTGCCGTGCCGGACGGTCGAGCCCGTCCTCGCCAGTCCCATCGCGGCGCGCTTGGCGACGCGGGCAAGCTGGCGGCCGTCCAGCGGGGCGTCGGTCGCGATGATCACGATGATGGAGCCTTCGGCCGTGGAAGGGCCGGGAGGAAAAGCGGCGGAAGCCTTCTTGTCGTACAGCCGTCCCACCGGGACGCCGGCCACGATCAATTCATCCCGCCGGCCGTGATTGGCATTGACGAGGACTCCGACCGTGTACCCGCCGTCGTCCGCGGGCAGGCGGCGCGACGCGGTGCCGATGCCGCCCTTGAAGCCATAGGACACCATGCCGGTGCCGGCCCCGACACTGCCTTCGGCCACCGGTCCCGCCGCCGCACCATCCAGCGCCCTGACGACGTCCGCCTCGCTCACGTGCCGGCCCTGGCTGTCGTTCAGGCGGCTGTCGTCGCATTCCGCCACGACGGGAGTCAGCGTGTCGTCGCTGATGCCGATCCCGGGATAGCGCGCGATCATCCAGCTCATGACGCCGTTGGCGACCCGCGGGAGGTTCAGCGTGCTCGTGAGCGCGACCGGATACTCGAGAAAGCCGGACTCGGCCACCCAGGCGAGACCGGTCATCTCGCCCGTGCCGTTCAGCACGAAGGCCCCGGCCGGGACTTTCTTGTGCCAGACATCGTCGCGCGGGAGGACCACGGTGACGCCCGTCCGGACCGGGCCGTCGCCAGGCTTCAGCGTGCCCTCGCCGCGGATGAGCGTGGTGTGGCCGACCTTGACGCCGGCGACATCGGTGATGGCATTGAGCGGACCGGGCTCATAGCGTCCCACGACGATCCCCAAGTCCCGGGCGCGGAGACGCGGTTCCGGATCCTCGGCGGCTCCCCAGGCCGGGAGCGCCGCCAGGACACCGACCAGGAGCAGGAGTCCCAGCCGCCCGCCCCGGACGGCTCCGACCAGCGGGCGCCGGCACACGGGACACTCATCCAAGGCCGCCAGCTCGATAAGCCAGGAACTCTGCGGCCGGCTGGCGACCATCCTCCAGACCAGCCGGCTGCGGCACTGCGGGCACAGGATCGCCTGCCCGAACCAGAGAAATGTCAGGATGCCGATCAGGACTCCCCAGCCGGCCACGGTGAGAAATGCCCCGGTGCCGGTCGCCAGGAGAAAACACGCAGCCGTCAGCGCGAGCAGGGAGACGGCGAAGCCGGCGATGGCCAGGTACAGCTTCCAGGCTTGGCCGGTGGCAATGATCCAGTTGGAGGACATCGGCATCGGATTAGAACGGCCAGGGGCTGGAGCGGATCTCCGCGGTGTGGAACGCGAAGGCATGGCCTGTGGCGACCCACTGTTCGTTGAACCAGACGAGGAAGTGATCGCTGCCCAGCCCGCCGGCCCCCAGGACCAGGTCCGGGGTCACGGGGGTCAGGAACCGCAGCGGCCAGCCGAGGTTCAGCCGGGAGTACCGCGCATCCCGAAAATGGTAGACCGCCACCGCGCCATGATCCGCGCCGTTGATCTCGTCCGGCACGCCCAGCTTCTGCACGACCTCGGCGAACGTGGTCGTGTCGGCTTGGATGAACGTGACGTCCTCCGGCCCGATGGGGTCGTTGACGGTCAGCCGCGTGAAGGTCACGAACCCGCAGCCCTGCACCAGGAGCAGGACGACGGCCATGGCTGACAGGCGCCTCATACCGTCAGTTGTGAGTTCTCAGTTTTCAATTCTCAGTTGGCGGAATACACTTAACCCTATTCAGATGGTTCCTCTGGTTCATCCTTGCTCCGCCCGAACGGCCAGAATTGAAAATTCATGCGATTGGTCCGTTTCCCGAAGACCACATCATCCACGACCCCGTCGCGTGTGAGAAAGACGTACAGGTCGTCGCTTTTGATCTTCAGCCGCGAGAAGTTCACGATGATCAGCAGCAGGCTTCCGGCCTTGATGTCGTAGCGGTAGTACTGCAAGACCTCGCGGCCGTTGACCTCGATGAGGCGGTCGGGCGCCCCCAGCGCCTTCACCACCTCAGCCCGGGTGGTTCCCTTCTTGATGCCGGCCACGGCGTCATCCTTGAATTCGTCGCCGACGCTCCCTCTGCTGAAGGAGCAACCGGCCGCCATCAGAACCAGCAAGAGTCCGCCGACCAAGACCGGAAAGCGATGCGGTCGCACGATCCCCATGTCATGAACCTCCGGGTTTCCCGTCTTTCCGATGCATCACGAAATCGTCTTCGAACACGAGATAGTCCGACACCATGCCGAGGCTCCGGTAGACCGCCTGGGCCGCGTCGTTCTTGCGCTCCACATACAGCCGGATGCCGCAGGCCCCCTCGGCCCGCGCCAGCCTGGCGATCTCCTGGTGCAGGTGCCGAAAGACGCCCCGCCGGCGCCAGGCCGGGTCCACGTACACGCTCTGCAGCCACCAGAACGTGGCGTTGCGCCAGTCGCTCCATTCGAAGGTGACGAGCAACTGCCCGACCACGAGCGGCTCCCCCCGGGGCCGGGCCTCGGCGACGAAATACCGGCCGCGGGCCGGCGTGTCGAACACGGCCCGCGTGCCCTGTCGCAGGCGCTCGCGGTCCAGGCGCCGCCCCTCCGTCTCGAGGGCCAGCGCGGCGTTGAACCCGACGAGCACTTCGACGTCGGCCGGCACGGCGGGGCGTACACTGATCCGATCCACTGCGGTCATCGTGAGGTTAGTGCGTCGGTGCAGGAGGGAGTCTGGACAGCCATCCGGGGGCCGGCTTGAAGAGCCCAGCGGTAAATTCCATCTTGATGGCATCCTCCGCCGCCAGGTTGACCGGGACCGCCCTGGCGGACGGCACGAAGGCCAGGTAGCCGGTGAACGGGTGGATCGCCGTCGGCACGAAGACCATGAGCAACGGGCCGAGCCGCTCGATAGCGGCGGGAGCCGGCCCCATCACGAAGCCGAGCGCCCATAAGCCCTCCCGTGGGAAGGGAAACACGACGACCGTGCTCCGGCCGAACCGCTCGCGGAAATTGAAGAGATCCGCCATGCCCTTCAGCGTGAGATAGATGCTCCGCACCACGGGCACCCGCTCCAGTCTCTGTTCCGCCGACCGGACCAGGCGCTGCCCGACGACGTGCGTCCCGAACACCCCCGCGACCAGAATGAGCATGACCATGAGGATAGCTCCGAGCCCCGGCGTGTCGAACCGCAACGCCGGTCCCAGCAAGGTCATCGCAAACTCATCCATGGTCGCGAAGAGCGCGTACAGGATCAGAAACGTGCCCCATGCCGGCACGAGCACCAGCAGGCCCGTGAGGAAATATCGTCTGATCCGAGTAAGCCCCCGCATGGCCCGCAGTCTAGCAGATTCGAGCGGTCTGTTCATCCTGGTGGAGGCCGCTTTCGCCCACAGGCCGGCGGCCGAGCTTGATCTCCAGGCGGGATTCGTCTAGGCTACGTGCGTTCGCGCGGTCCTTTCACGAGGAGACTATGGCTGAAACCAAAGAGACCGGTCACGTGCACATCGACAAGGAACTGCTGGCGATCCTCTGTTGTCCTGAAACCAAGCAGGACGTCGCGCTGGCCGATCCCTCCCTCATCGCCAACCTGAACGAGCGGATCGCCAGAGGGGAGCTCAAGAACAAGGGCGGGCAGCCGGTCAGCGAGAAGCTGGATGGCGGGTTGATCCGGGCCGATAAGAAGGTGCTGTATCCCGTCCGGGAAGACATTCCCGTCATGCTGATCGACGAAGCCATCCCGCTCGAAGGTTCTTAGCTCGTCTTCAGGGCCGTAACGATCTCGCCACCGACGCTCGCTAGCCCTGCAGACATGCCGGCGATGTTGCACGCCGCACAAAGGTCGCAGCCAACCTTCTTATGGTCTTAGCTCGTCTCTCATCGTTCGCGAGATACGCTCCACGCTTCACGACTCGTCAGGGGAGGAAGAGCCGGGCGTCCTGCTGGTCCTTCTCGGTCTTGGACCCTGTCGAGGTCCCGCACTCCATGCAGAGGTACTCGTAGAGGTTGCCGCTCGGTAGGACGAGCAGCAGCCGTTCCCGCGCCTGCGTGGCCCGCCCGCATTTTGGGCAGTAGAGCATGGAGGCGCTGAAGGAGCCGTATTGGGAGGGTTGGCGGGACGGTGGCGCCCCCGGCGACGGCCGGATGCCAAAGCCGGGACGCTTCGGCCGCGGGGCGTTGGGGCCTTGGGGACGGCTGGGGGCGCGAAACATGGCCGGATTGTAGCCAACGCGTTCGGAAACGGTCAAGCCGGCAAGTGCGGAGTCGCCTCGGCGGTATCTGCGACCGGCGCCGGGACCGGATGATCGAGGTCGCGGGCGGTACCGGTCCGGACCGGCAGCCCATCGCGGAAGATGATGTACGTGGAGGGCGTGGCCGGGACGCGGGGACCGGGCAGGAGAAGGCCGAGGAGATTCAGCGGGTCTGCGCCGCAGATCTTGATCTCGTGAGGGGTCCGCCCGCCGGCAGGAGCGCGTCGCAGCAGGCGCAGTGATTCCACCGCCTCCGGCAGGGCGAACTGCTCGCCGGTAAACCCGTTCACGAACCGGCCGCCCCGCACCTCCCCCCGCAGCTCCAGCCGCCGGTACTGCAGCAGCAGTTCCCGCCACGCCGGCGCCAGCGAGTCCCTCCCCAGCAGATCCCGGAACACGACGCCATACCGGCGCAGCAGTTGCCGCGCCCTCAGCTCGACCGAGCCGCCCGCCTGCGCTCGAGTGCGCTGCAGCAGCGCCCAGCGTCCCGCGCCGTGCCGCGGGCGTCTGCTCCGCTGTCCGCCTTCTCCGCGCCGGCGTTGCGGGTCCAGCAAGGCCCGCAAGCTGTCGAACCCGTCCGCGGTGACCAGGCCTGCCGCGACGAGCTCCCAGAGGCCGTTCTCGACCTGCGACGCCAGATGTCCGGTCTCCCGGACGAGGTCGCTGAAAAAACTGGCCCCATGCTGCGCGAGCGCACGCCGGATGTCCTCTGCGACCGCGCTGAGGGCCGGCGCGGCTCCCGGAGGGCCGGTGGGATCGGCCGCCTCCAGGAGCCATGCGGCGTCTTCCCGGGGAAACAGACTGATCGGCGCAAGGCTCGTCGGGACGATCCGTCGCGGGTGGCCCGGCTCGCCTTCGAGCTCCAGACGCGGATGCGGCGTCAGGCGCCCCCACGCGACCACGCCGCCGAGGCAGAGCCGATCCAGAGACTCGGGGTCGTATTTCGCCATCCGCGCGGGCAGGAGATGCCGCTCCCATGCCGAGGCGGCGGCTTCGAACCCCGCAAGCTGCCCGACGATCTCCTGCAGGCCCGCTTCCCCGTGCAGGCGGGCTCCGGGGACCAGGTGCTGCCACTGGAGGAGAAACCGCATGAAGTCGGCGGCCGTGACGGGCTCGATGTCCTTGCGCAGGACGCCGATCGTCAGCCGATGAATGCGCGCGAGCAACCGGCGGTCGCACCATTCGACCGAATCTGGTGAGGGGTGAGGGGTGAAGGGTGAAGGGTGAGAAATGGTCTGGGGCCGGAACCGGCCTCGCAGGATTTGTCCTTGCGTCTCCAGCGCCAAGAGGGAATTTGTGACCGCGTCGACGGGCAGGTAGAGCGTGCGGGCGAGCTCTGCGGCCGTCGTCGGGCCCGTGCTCTCGAGCCAGCCCTGGACGATCAGGCGCGCCGCCTCTTCGGGATCAGGCGGGGGGTCCTGAGTGCCGGCGTCAAGTGCAGGGGCGAAGGAGGCATCGGGGAACACGGCCCGGACGGCCGGCAGCCGCTCCGCGGCGACCCAGCCCCAGCCGGACACGGATGGGTCCGTTGTGCGCAGCGTCACGACTGTGGCGCGTCCCTGGGCGGTCAAGGCCGGCAGGTACTGCGACCAGTCGCTGCGCTGCACGCGGTCGTGAGCGGCCGGGACCCAGGCCAGGGTGAGGAGCGCGTCATGCAGCTCGTCGGCATCGCGGACCACCGGCCAGGCTTCCTCGGCCACTTCCCGAATCGCCGCCGGGGACAGAGACCCGATCTCTCCCACGAGCTCCGCCGGCAACGTCCGGCGCATCTCCACGGCACGGGCCCGGCGCTCTTCCAACGGCGCATCATCGAGATAGGCATAGGGGTTGGCGTTGAGGATCTCATGGCAGAACGGGGACGGCATCGGCGTCTCCACCGCCACACACCGGATCGCGCCCTCCTCGATCTGCCGCAGGATCGCGGTAAGTCCTTGCAGGTCCATGGCCTCAGTCAGGCAATCCCGCAACGTCTCGCGGATCAAGGGATGATCAGGCAGCGGGATGTCGCCGCCCGGCCGGTTGTCCTGGCACGCCACGGCCGCGGGGAAGACCGCGGCCAGCAGGTCCTCGGCCCGCATGCGCTGGATCTGGGGCGGCACCCGCCGCCCGCGCGCGAACCGCAGCAGGGCCAGGGCGCGGGTCGCGTTCCACCGCCAGCGCGTGGCGAACATCGGCGCGGCCAGCACCGCCTGCTTGAGCACCTCCCGCACGCGGTCCGCCCGCAGAAAGCCGAATACGGACTCCAGCGGAAAGCTGTGCTGTTCGCTCAGGGAGAGGACCAGGCCTTCGTCGGTCGCGGCGGCCTGCAGCTCGAAATCGAACGTGATGCAGAACCGCTTGCGCAGCGCCAGGCCCCACGCCCGGTTCACGCGGCCGCCGAACGGCGCATGGATCACAAGCTGCATGCCCCCTCCCTCGTCGAAGAACCGCTCGGCCACGATGGTCCGCTGCGTCGGCACCGTCCCCAGGACCGCACGACCCGCCTCGATGTAGCCGACGGCCTGCTCGGCGCCCCGCCGGTCGAGCCCGCAGTCCTTGATGAGCCAGGAAACCGCCTCTTCATGGAGGGCGCAGCGGAGGAGGCGCTCCAATTCCGCCCGCACGTCCGCCACCGCGGCCGACAATTCCACCGTGCGCGACGGCGCCTCGCCCCGCCAGAAGGGGATCGTCGGTGGCGCGCCATGCGCATCCTCGACGCGGACCCTGCCGGTCTCGACTCCACGGATCCGCCAGGAGGCGTTCCCGAGCAGGATGATGTCGCCGGCCAGGCTCTCCACGGCGAAGTCTTCATCGAGCGACCCCACGACGGTCCCCTCCGGCTCCGCAATCACCGCATAATTGGCCGTGTCCGGGATCGCCCCGCCCGATGTCAGCGCCGCCAGGCGGGCCCCCCGCCGGGCCCGAAGCTTCTTGTTGATCCGGTCGTGATGCAGGAGGGCGCCTTGCCGGCCCCGGCGGGTGGCCACGCCATCGGCCAGCATGCGGACCACCGCGTCAAAATCCCGGCGGGCCAGCGCCCGGTAGGGGTACGCCCGGCGGCACGTCGCGAACAGCTCGTCCTCCCGCCATTCCCGGGTCGCCGCGGCCGCCACGATCTGCTGGGCCAGGATATCCAACGGCTCCGCCGGCACCTCTACGCAATCCAGCGAGCCGGCCCGGACGGCGCGGACCAGTGCCGCGCACTCCAGCAACTCGTCGCGGGTGGTGACGAAGAGGCGGCCCTTGGGCACGGCCCCCAGCCAGTGCCCGGACCGGCCGACCCGCTGCAGGGCCACCGCGATCGCCCGCGGCGAGCCGATCTGGCACACGAGGTCCACCGTCCCGACGTCGATCCCCAGCTCCAGCGACGCGGTCGCCACGACCACACGGGTCTGCCCGCCCTTCAGGCGCTCTTCGGCCGAGAGACGGAGCTGCTTGGAGAGACTGCCGTGGTGGGCCGCGACGACCCCGGCGCCGAGCCGCTCATTGAGGTGATGCGCGATCCGCTCGGCGAGACGGCGCGTATTGACGAAGACCAGCGTGCTCCTGTGCTCGCGCACGAGCTCGGCCAGACGATCGTCGATGTCGGCCCAGATCGCGTTGGTGGCGACCGCCCCCAGCTCGTCCTTGGGCACCTCCACGGCCAGATCGAGCTCGCGGCGGTGGCCGACGTCGACGATCGTCACGTCGTTCGTCCCTCGTCTCTCGTCGTTCGCGAGATACGCTTCACGCTTCACGAGAGACGGTTTTGCGCCGACAAGAAAACTGGCGATCGTCTCGATCGGCCGCTGGGTCGCCGACAGGCCGATCCGCGCCGGCGCGACGCGTAGGCCCGCCTCCAGCCGCTCCAGCGACAGCGCCAAGTGCGCGCCGCGCTTGTTCGGGGCCAGCGCGTGGATCTCGTCCACGATCACGGTCCGCACGTCCGCGAGGATCGCGCGGCTTTTCTCGGCGGTGAGCAGCAGGAAGAGGGATTCCGGCGTGGTGATCAGGATGTGCGGCGGCCGCCGGAGCATCCGCTGGCGCTCGGCGGGCGGCGTGTCGCCGGTCCGGACCGACACCCGGATCTCCGGCATGAGCAACCCGGCCTCCAACGCCGCCCCGCCGATCTCCGCGAGGGGCTGCTGGAGATTTTTCTGGACGTCGTTGCTCAGCGCCTTGAGCGGGGAGATATAAAGGACCTCGGTGCGGTTCTCGAGCTCACCCGCGATGCCCTGCTTGAAGAGACGGTCAATGCACCAGAGGAAGGCGGCGAGGGTCTTCCCTGAGCCGGTGGGCGCCGAGATCAGCGTATGATCGCCCGCGGCGATGACCGGCCAGCTCCGGGTCTGCACATCGGTGGGCGCCCCGAACCGCCGCGAGAACCAGCGGGCGATGACGGGATGAAAGTCCGAGAGCGGCATGCAGGCTCAGCGCGGGGAGTGCTCCCGGCCGTCTCTCCACCACCACCAGACCGAGCGGCAGACCTGGACCGTGAGGTAGACCCCCAGGCCGAGCAGCAGGCCGACGGTGCCGGCGCGGGACCAGGGCCATGTCTCGGGAGCGTGCAGGATGATGCCGAGCGCGATGTGGCCGCCGAGCCCCATCGACACGGCGAAGATGATCCACTCCCTGAGAATGGTGCTTCTGCTCGTTGACATCACGTGGCCGGCCATTTTCCCGTCAGAGGAGGGCCCCGACTCGGAAAAAGCTGGATTCGGCGCGGATGAGGTCAGACGGGGCTTTTGGCGGACTCGATCTCGGTGGCGGTGATCAGGCTGGCCAGGTAATCGGACACGAAGATCAGGGCTTCCTCACGGCCGTCCGCCCGCCGGCCCTTCTCGCGGCGTTGCACCGAGAGCTCATGATCCAGATCGGACTTGACGTCGGTGAGAACCCGTTGCAACGATGAAGGCGAAAGATTCGCATCCACATCTTCGAGCTCCTGGCACCGGTCCAGCACCCAGTTCAGCCCCTCGATCCTGCCGGCGTAGTGCTCCTGGTCCGCCGCATCGATCCGCGCCATGGTGGTGGCGAAGGTCTGGGCCTCGTAGACCAGGTTGTAAAAGCTCGAGACCGCGCGCTGTAGCGTAGAATTCATGGGTTTTCCTCGTGAAAATTTCTCACAGGCAGCTCATTATACATGAGAGAAACACCCGGTGTCACAAGAGTTTTTGAGGAGCCTACGTAAAGAGCAGGGCGTGAAACTCGTTCATGAAGCCGTAGTACAGAGGGGCGAAATCCTTAAGGCTTTCGGGGCTGTTCTCCTTGAGGCGTTTGAAGAAGAACACCTGATGCCGTGGATCGAGCTGCTCCAGGAGCTTCCCCAGGGCGGCCATCGTGTAGCTGCCAGCCGGCACGCTGAGCACATAGTGCACCAGCCGTTCGACGAATTGTTCCGCGACGTAATCGCTGGTCAGAAGACCTTCCGGGAGCGTGCCGGATTCCAGGTATTCGTGAAAGGGGACCGCCTGTGCGGCGAATGGCGTCGGGCCGGGGTGCGACATGCTGAGACACTCTACCCAAGCGGCTAGGAAAGCGTCAAGCCAAGCCGGCACCGTCCAGTTTCAGCCCATGTCGGGCCCGGCACGAAGCCGCCCGTGCGCGTGTGTTGTCGCGGCAGCGGGGGTTCTGGTAGAATCGGCATCGACATTCGAGCGGGAATAGCTCAGTGGTAGAGCATCGCCTTGCCAAGGCGAGGGTCGCGGGT
>CAYJUM010000048.1:0-18727 GCA_964373355.1 uncultured Nitrospirales bacterium
ATGGGACACCTCCCGTTCCTCTGGGGGAACAGCCTACGCCGGCTTGCCGCACAATGCAACGCCTAGAAGAGTCGCGCTGGTGGCGGGGGAGCCCCGGTCCTGCGTCGCGAATCCCGGAGGTTTGGGGCGCACGGCGCGATGGATAAAGAGCGCCACGTCTGTGCGTGCCGCCGAGTCAGTGAGGCGGCCGGGTCTTCACCGCACCTGCCGAAGAGATGCGGTCCGCGGGGCGGACGGCGGCGGATGTTTGAGCCGGCTTTTGCGGCCGCAGAAATGCCAGCGAGTTTCCGCCGGCGAGCAGTCGCGAGGCTTGGCGCGGTCAAACCGGAGCGTCTGAGCAGGCAGCGCCAGCCATCGCCGTCCTTCCTCCGTTGACACGTTACGCAGTTCCGACTATCATGCCTTTCCGTTATGACCCTCGCCGAGCTCGGCGCCTCCCTCCACGACTGCACCCGCTGCAAACTCTCCACCCTCGGCCGCTCCCAAGTCGTCTTCGGCACCGGCAATCCGAACGCCGGCATCATGTTCGTCGGGGAAGCGCCGGGGTTTTATGAGGACAAACAGGGCGAGCCGTTCGTCGGCGCGGCGGGCAAACTCCTGAATGAGCTGCTGCAGTCCGCCGGGCTGTCGCGCTCAGAGGTCTATATCGCCAACGTCATCAAGTGCCGGCCCCCGAACAACCGGGACCCGGAGCAGGACGAAGTGGACACCTGCAAGCCGTTTCTGCTGCAGCAGATCCAGATGATCAACCCGAAGATCATCTGCACGCTCGGCAATTGGGCCACGCAGACGTTGCTTGAAAAAAAGGTGGGAATCACCAAAGTCCGGGGGCGGGTGTTTCCGGCGAACGGCCTGATGATCTTTCCGCTGCTGCACCCGGCCGCGGCTTTGCATCAGGGAAACCTGCTGGAGCCCTTGCGGGAGGATTTTAGAAAATTAAAGGCTTACCTGGATGAGATAGCGAAGGGCCCGGCGCCGGTTCCGGCGCAGGCCGTCGGCAGCCCGCGCACACAGCAGCAGATGGATCTCTTTTAAGTCTACTAAAAGCGTCAAGTTAGGAGTGTGAGTTAAAGTGATTTCTGAGATGTCTTATCCTCGCCGGGTGGCGATTCCGCAGTAGGTGCTCCGGCTTTCTCGGCGTCGGGCTCCCCGTCAGGCGTTTCCTCCTCCGGTCCTTCGAACCACATCACCAGCATGTCGTCCCACCAGGCTTCATCCACCTCCGGGCCCGGATCCGTGGCCAGATAGTCCACGTCGGCCTTCGTGATGGTCGGGCCCACCACGGTGGGGTCGTACTTCGCCCGGTGGATGACTTCGCTCGTGTGGAAGCCGGCCACGATCCAGGAATCCGGATCGGCCCGCCGGGACTTGTAGGCCTTGAGACCATGCTTCAGATAGACAAAAATCTGCCGCTGGGTCTCGTCACTCACCCCGCTCTGCGGGAGGCTCAGTGTTTTTTCGATCTTCTTCCGCCAGTGCCGGTCGCCATACCGGCTGGTGACCAACTGCAACATGCGCTTTCCGGCTTCCGCGTCAAGAGCCATTCTTTCTCCGTTAGGCGTAAGGCGTGAGGCGATCGAGGTCAGAAGTCCTGAGAGACTGTATCGCGCAATCCGGCTGCTTCGAGGAGCCGCACAGATTCGCCGTGCCGGCTGACGTCCACGTAGAAAAACAGGCCGGTGTGTTCCCCGCCCAGCAGGGACGTCGTCTTGAACTGATCGAGGCTCAGGGTATAGTCGATCCCTCGCCTGGTGAGCTCACGTTCGGCCGCCTGCGCCTCCGACAGGTTCCCCGCAATATAGACCAACTCCAGGGTGACGTCACGCATTTCTTCGGCCGTGCGGCGCATCACGCTCAGCGATGAGTGCAGAGTGATGGGTGATGAATGAACACCCCTGCTCGAGGAAGTTCAGAACTCATCGCTCATCGTTCATCATTGCCGTTATGAGAGGTGTTGCCTGAAGAAGGCCACGGCGCGACTCCACGCGTCCTTCGCCTCGACCGGCTTGTACACGTCCTTGCGCGTGTCGTTGAAGAAGGCATGGGGACACCCGGGATAGGTCTTGATCTCGCCGGGCTTGTTGTACTTCTTCAGCGCGGCGGACAGGCGCTGGACGTCGGCTTTGGTGATCCAGCCATCATCCTCGCCGTAGATGTAGAGGACCGGCCCCGACAGGTTCTTGAGCGGCGTGTCGGGGTTGGGCACCTGCCCGTAGAACGAGACGGCCGCCTTGATCGCCGCGTTGTGGCACGGCAGCAGCAAGGCATAGGACCCGCCCATGCAAAACCCCGTCACCCCGATCCGCGCGGGGTCCACGCCATCGACCGCCCTGAGGTAGGTCACCGTCGCGTTGAGATCCTTGACGCCGTCTTCCTGCCGCAGCTCGTTCATCAACTGCCCGGCCTCGTTGGGATCCTTGGTGACCTTGTGCCCGAGCCGCGAATAGAGGTCCGGCGCGATCGCCACGTATCCCTCGTTCGCATAGCGGCGGGCGACGTCCTTGATATGGTCATTCAGCCCCCACCATTCCTGCACGACGATGATCGCCGGCCGCGGTCCCTTTCCGGCCGGGCCGACCACGTAGGCCTGTAGGGTGACGCCGTCGCCCGGATACTTCACCATCGTCTCTCTCAGGTCCGCCATATTCACCTCCACAAGGATTTCATGATCTGGTGAATTGGTGATCTGGTGATTTGGTCAAGGAAGGCATTACGACACTTCGACCAATCGTCAAATCAACCACTCACCAAATTATTTTCAGTTGCCAGCGATCATCATGCCGCCGACCTTGATCGTGGGGCTGGCGATCCGGCCGCGAAAGACCAGATCGTTGCCCACCATGTCAATGTCCATGAACATCTGTTTGAGATTCCCGGCGATGGTGATCTCCTCGACCGGATAGGTCAATTCCCCATTCTCGATCCAGAGGCCGGCCGCGCCGCGGGAATAGTCGCCCGTGGCCATATTGATGCCGAACCCGATCAGCTCCGTCACGTAGAGTCCCTGCTTCACGGAGGCGATGATGTCGTCCGGGCCCCGGTCGCCGGCTTTCAGATAGAAATTGGTCGGCCCCACGGAGGGACTGTCGCCGATCCCGCGGGAGGCGCTGGCGGTGGAGGCGAGGCCGAGCTTCCGCGCCGAGTAGGTGTCGAGCAGATAGGTCTGCAAGACGCCGTCCCGCACGACCGTCGTCGTCCGCGACGGAAGGCCTTCGCCGTCGAACGGCCGCGATCCCAGGCCGCCGACGCGCAGCGCATCGTCGTAGACCGTGATCCACCCCGGCGCGATGCGCTTGCCCAACTGGCCGATCAAAAACGAGGTGCCCTTGTAGACGGCATAGCCGGACACGGCGCTGCACAAGTTCGACAGCAGGCTCGCGGCAGTCTCCGGATCGAAGACGATCGGCACCCGCTGCGTGGGGACCTTTCTGGCTCCCAGCCGGCGGATGGTGCGTCGCGCCGCCTCGCGGCCCACCGCCTCGGGACTCTCCAGCCCCGCGTATTTCCGGCCGACCGCATACCACGAATCGCGCTGCATCCCCTGCCCGTTCGCACCGACTGCGATCGGCGACACCGAGACCGAAAAGCTCGAGCTGCTGTACTCCCCGAGAAAGCCGCGGCTGTTCCCGAGGATGACGCGGCCCGAGGAGGCATTAAAGTCCGCCCCCTCGGAATTCGTAATGCGGGGATCGACCGCCATGGCGGCGGCTTCCGCGCGACGCGCGAGCCCGATCTGGGCCTCGGTCTCAAGCTCGACCGGGTCGTACAGGTCCAGCGCGGGGAGGTCGCGCCCGGCGAGGTCGCCTGGCGCCGGCAGGCCGGAATGCTCATCCGCGGCCACCGCCGCCGCCAGCGCGCACGTGTCTTTCACCAAACGGTCCAGCGATTCCTTGGAGAAATCGGACGTCGAAGCGCTCGCCGACCGCGTCCCCAGGAAGACTCGCAGACCCAGCCGCTTCTCCCGGGCCTTGGTGAGCCGGTCCACGGCCGAGAGCCGGACCTGGACCGAACAGGTCGCCCCGTCCGCGACCACGACGTCGGCATCCGTGGCGCCGCATTTCTTGGCCTGTTGCAGCAGATCGGCGACCAGCTCGGAAAATTGCGTGATTTGTTGATCTGGTGATTGCATGATTGATTCGCCCTGTATCCTCAATTCAACAAATCACCAACTCGACAACTCATTCAATGCCGCGCTCACGCGCGGGTGCCCCCCACCGTGATCTCGTCCACCCGGATCGTCGGCAGCCCGACGCCCACCGGCACCGACTGCCCGTCCTTCCCGCATGTCCCGATTCCCTCGTCCAGTCGCAGATCGTGCCCGACCATGGACACCTTTCTCAGGATGTCCGGGCCGTTCCCGATCAGGGTGGCGCCCTTCACCGGCCGGGTCACGGCCCCATCCTCGATCAGGTAGGCTTCGCTGGCCGAGAAGACGAATTTGCCGTTCGTGATGTCCACCTGCCCGCCGCCGAAGGACACCGCGTACAGCCCGCGCTTCACCGAGCGGATGATGTCCTGGGGGTCCGACTCCCCGGCCAGCATGAACGTGTTGGTCATCCGCGGCAGCGGGACGCTCTGGAAATCCTCCCGGCGTCCGTTGCCGGTCAGGGGGATCCCCATGAGCCGCGCATTGAGCCGGTCGGTGATGTACCCGCGGAGGATCCCGCGTTCGATCAACACCGTGCGGCTGGTCGGCGTGCCTTCATCGTCCATGTTCAGCGAGCCCCGCCGGAACGGCAGCGTCCCGTCGTCCACGATGGTGCACACGTCCGAGGCCACGCGCTGGCCGATGAGGTCGGAGAACGCCGAGGTCTTGCGCCGGTTGAAGTCCGCCTCCAGGCCGTGGCCGATGGCCTCGTGCAGGAGGATGCCCGGCCACCCGCCCGCCAGCACGACCGGCATCACGCCGGCCGGCGCCTCCACGGCGCTCAAGTTCAGGATGGCCTGCCGGGCCGCCTCGCGCGCATACCGGAGGTACCGTTCTTCCTCAAAATACCAGGCAAACCCGATCCGCCCCCCGCCGCCGAACGTGCCGACCTGTCGGTTGCCGTCCTCTTCGGCAATGCACGTGACTTGGAGGCGGGACAGCGGTTGCACGTCGCCGACCAGCAGCCCCTCGGAGGTGGCCACCACCACGACCTTATACTCGGTGTTGAAGGAGGCCAGGACGTTCTTGATCCGTGGGTCGTACCGGCGGGCTTCCCGATCGATGCGGTTCAGCAGGTCCACCCGCTCGGGCGTGGCCGCTTCGAGCACCGCCGTCTCGAGCGGGTAGAGATTCCGGCTTGGCTGAGATCGCCTGGGCGCCGGCACCGGATCGGAGCCCTGCGGCGACTGGGCGATATAGCGGGCGGTGTCCGCCGCGAGCTCCAGATCGCGCCTCGTCAGCTCGTCGGAATAGGCAAAGCCGGTCTTTTCCCCGGCCGTGGCCCGCACCCCGACCCCCTGCTCCACGCTCTTGATCGCGCGCTTGACGATCCCTTCCTCGAGGGAGGCCGACTCGGACACACGGGATTCGAAATAGAGGTCGGCATAGTCCACGTCCCGGACCTTGACCTTCCCCAGGGCATGCTGGATCTCGCGCTCGGTGAGGCCAAACCTGGCCAATTCGACTGCCTCATCGTTGGGCATTCTGACCCCTCGTGGAGAAGTGGGTGACGTCGGACGGGTCAGTATAGCCGATCCTTTTTCACGCACGCAATGAGCGTACCGCGCTGAAATCCTTGCCGATCTGGGGGCAATAACGTTTGACATTTCGGGACCCGCTGTTTAGACTCACATCTCGCCTCCAACGCGGTGAGAACGTCCACTCCTTCGTCGTATGGACAAAGGAAGCCCGAGTCTCGAACAGCTCTCCGAGGCCGAACTGACCGCGATGCTCGACCCCGAGCTGCTCCCGCGGCACGTCGCCATCATCATGGACGGCAACGGCCGCTGGGCGGAGCTGCGGGGCCTGCCGCGGATCGCCGGGCATCGCGAGGGCATCGCCTCGGTCAAGGAGGTCGTCACGGCCTGTTCGGACCTCGGCGTCTCGGCCCTGACCATCTACGCCTTCTCCCAGGAAAACTGGAATCGGCCCGAGGCCGAGATCGCGCTCTTGATGAAACTCCTGGAGGAATTCCTGGCCCGGGAGCTGGCCGCGCTCCGGGAGCAGCGCATTCGATTCCAGGGCATCGGGCGTCGCGAAATGCTGCCCAAGTCGGTCCTCGACTGGGTGGAGCGTGTCGAGCACGAGACCGCGCACCTCGATAAAATGACCCTGACGGTCGCGCTGAGCTACGGCGGCCGGACCGAGATCGTGGACGCCGCCAAGCAGGCCATCGCCGACGCGCTGCGGGGCAAGCTCTCGCCCGACCAGCTCAACGAGGCGGTGTTCGAGCAGTATCTGTACACCTTCGGCCTCCCGGACCCCGATCTCCTCATCCGCACGAGCGGCGAAGCACGCATCAGCAACTTCCTCCTGTGGCAGATGGCCTACACCGAGATGTACTTCACCAAGACGCTCTGGCCGGACTTCCGGAGGCGCGAGACCCTGCTCGCGCTGCTCGATTATCAAAAACGGGAACGCCGGTTCGGCCGGGTCTCCGGTGCCGTCGCCCCCCAGGGCAGGTTGTGATCCAACGAGCCATTGGCTGGAGGGGAGGCGACCTACAGGCCGAGCCGGGCGCCCGCGACCCGAGCCGCGCCCTGAACCTCCGACGCCTCTATGCCGCGCTGGTCTTCCTGCCGCTTTTCTATCTGCTGGTCCGGCACGCTCCGCCGGTCGGATTGTTTCTGCTGGTGCTCGCCGCCGCGTTGACGGCGCTCACGGAGCTGTACTGCCTTCACTTTCGGGACGATCGGCCGGTCGGGGCGATGCTGCTCGGGTTGGCGGCCGCGACCCTGTGGCTGACCTCGCTGCAATGGCCCGCGTTCCTCTCGGACCGGGCGCTCCTCGGCATGTTCGTGGTGGGGCTCTTCGCCTATCAGGTGGCCGCCGTCGCGTTCGGAGTGTCGCGCGGGCTCCAGCAAGCGCTCGTGGACTCCGCGGTGCTGCTCTTCGGGGTCGCGTATGTGGCCCTCACGCTCGGGCATCTCGTGCTGACCCGCGCGCTGCCCCAGGGTGAATACCTGATCTTCTTCGTGTTCCTCGTGACCTGGGCAGGCGACACGGGCGCCTATTACGTCGGAGTGAGCTTCGGCCGGCGGCCGTTGGCGCCCGCCATCAGCCCGAAGAAGACCGTCGAAGGACTGTTCGGGGGGCTGGCGCTCGCAATGGTGGGAGCCCTGCTGGCCCGAGCCTGGTTTTTGCCGGCTCTCAGCATCGTGGATTGTCTGGCGCTCGGCCTGCTCCTGACGGCGGCCGGGCTGCTCGGGGACCTCTCGGAGTCGGTGCTCAAGCGCGGGGCGGGCGTGAAAGATTCCGGGAGCTTGATTCCCGGCCACGGCGGCATGCTGGACCGGCTCGACAGCCTGCTCTTTACCGCTCCGGCCTTCTACTATTACATGGTCGTCATCAAAGGATTGTGAAGCGTGAGGCGTACGGGGAGAGGGGACCCCCAGGAGTTTCATACTCATCACCACTGACGCCTGACGCCTAACGGGGTTTTCATGAAGTCTATCGTCATATTGGGTTCCACCGGCTCGATCGGCACCAGCACCTTGGACATCGTCTCCAAGTTTCCCGACCGCTTC
This sequence comes from uncultured Nitrospirales bacterium, assembly GCA_964373355.1. Classification (GTDB taxonomy): domain Bacteria; phylum Nitrospirota; class Nitrospiria; order Nitrospirales; family Nitrospiraceae; genus CAYJUM01. The sequence continues at coordinate 7,675 of CAYJUM010000048.1, forward strand.
CGCGCCATCGGCCTGACCGCGGGGAGCAACGATGCCAGGCTCGAGGAGCAGATTCGGGCATTCAAGCCGCAGGTGGTGGCTCTCTCGGATCCGGCTGCCGCGGACCGGCTCCGGTCCCGCTGCCGCGACACCGGCGTCCGGATTCTGTCCGGCGAGCCGGGCCTGACGGAGGTGGCGACCCTGGCCGGCGCCGATCTGGTCCTCTCCGCCATCGTGGGTGGGGCGGGGCTGGTGCCCACCCTGGCGGCCGTGCGGGCCGGCCGCGACGTCGCCCTCGCCAACAAGGAGCCCATGGTCATGGCGGGGCACCTGATCCGGCAGGAGGCGCGGAAGCACGGCGTCCGGGTCTTCCCCGTGGACAGCGAGCACAGCGCGATCTTCCAGTCCATGGAGGGCCACCGCCGCGAGGACGTCCGGTTCCTCATCCTGACCGCCTCAGGGGGGCCGCTCTGGGACCTCACGCTGGAGGAGATGCGGCACGTCAAGCCCGCGCAGGCCCTGCAGCATCCCAACTGGAAGATGGGCGACAAGATCACCATCGACTCAGCGACCTTGATGAACAAGGGCCTGGAGGTGGTCGAGGCGCACTGGCTCTTCGACATCCACGCGGAGCAGATCCAGGTGCTGGTGCACCGCGAAAGTATCATTCACTCTCTGGTAGAATACCGCGATGGGTCGGTCATCGCCCAGCTCGGCCTGCCGGACATGCGCACGCCGATTTCGTACGCCCTCAATTATCCCGAGCGCCTCCCGCTGGAGCCGCCGCCCTTGAACCTCGGCAAGATGGGGAAGCTCACGTTTCACGAACCGGACCATGGCCGCTTCCCCTGCCTGCGCCTCGGCTATGACGCCCTGAAGACCGGCGGGACGATGCCGGCCGCGTTGAACGCCGCCAATGAGATCGCCGTGGCGGCTTATCTCAACGAGACGATCGGATTTCTGGACATCGCGGCGGTGATCCGGTCCACGATGGACGCGCATCGGGCGCGCGAGATCGCGTCGCTGGAGGACGCTCTGGAGGCGGACCGCTGGGCGCGGGAGAAGGCTGCGTCAATAATTTCAAATTTAAAATTTTGAATTAAAAATATGGTCGTTCTATTTACTCGATCACTGCTTACGTAAGAGGAGTTTCACCATGTTGGCTGCTGTCACGCTGTCCTTGTTCCTCTGGTCGCCGGACGCCATCTGGCTCATGACCCAGAAGCTCGTCTGGTTCCTCATCGTCCTGGGCGTGCTGGTCTCGTTCCATGAGCTCGGCCACTTTCTGGCGGCCCGGTGGGTCGGCGTGAAGGTGCTGAAATTCTCCCTGGGCTTCGGCCCCAAGCTCACGGGCCGGCAGATCGGGGAGACCGAATATCTCATCTCGGCGGTCCCCCTCGGCGGCTACGTCAAGCTGTTCGGCGAGGAAGAGATCGACACGTTGACGCCGGAAGAGCAGCGGCGCTCGTTCGCGCACCAGAGCCTGTGGGCCCGCTCCCTGATCGTCGCGGCGGGGCCGGGCTTCAATTTCCTGCTGGCCTATCTCATCTTTTCGGGGTCCCTCGCGACCGGCACCCCGCTGTTCGTCCCGACCTTCCGCGATCTCTCCCCGGACGTGGAGGCCCTCCGGCCGGGCTCCCCGGCGGAGCTTGCCGGCATCAAGGTGGGCGACCGCATCATCCGGGTCAACGAGAAGGAGATCTCGACGCGCAGCGAGCTGCTGGAGGCCATCGCGCACAGCCACGGCAAACAACTGACGATCGACGTCCGGCGCGGGGATCAGGTCAGGACCCTCCTCGTGACGCCGACCGGCACGACGGTCCCCGGCGGCGGCAAAGACGGAGAGGAGACGACGGTCTATCAGATCGGGGTCGAAGAGACGGCGCCGGTCATCACCGCGGTCATGGGCGGCTCTCCGGCCATGGCCGCCGGCTTCGAGAACGGCGACCGGGTCGTGAGCATCGAGGGCCAATCCATCTCGACCTGGGGACAGATGACGAAGCTGGTCCGGGACAACCCCAACACGCCGCTGCGCGTCGAGGTCCAGCGGGGAAGCCGCGTGCTGACCCTGACCGTCACGCCCGGCGCCGAAAAAGTGGTGGTGGACGGCAAGCCGGCCGAGATCGGCAAGATCGGCATTTCCGGGCCGGGCCGGTCGGTCATCAAGGCCTCCAATCCCCTGAACGCGCTGTACGAGGGCCTGCGCGCCACGTGGGGCTGGACCGAGCTGACCGCCGTCGGCCTCTACAAGATGATCGCCGGGGAAATCTCCGCGTCCAACATCGGCGGGCCGCTCACCATCGCCAATATCTCAGGCGAGGCGGCCTCGCAAGGCGCGTTCAGCATCGTGAGCCTGATCGCCATTCTCAGCATCAACCTGGGGGTGCTGAACCTGCTTCCCATCCCCATCCTGGACGGAGGCCACCTGGCCTTCTTCGCGGTGGAGGGGATCTTGCGCCGCCCGCTCGGCGAGCGGCAGCGCGAGCTGGCCCAGCAGGTCGGGCTGGTGCTGTTGCTCTGCATCATGGTGTTCGCCTTCTGGAACGACATTGACCGGCTGCTCCACCACTGATCCGGCAGTCTCAAAGTCTGACAGTCGAAAGTCTTCAAGTCGCATGATACGCCGAGTCCTGAGAGCCGTGACTGTTAGACTTGAAGACTTTTGGACGTGACGACTTCTCTATGCGCACCTCCCACCTCCTGATCCCCACCCTCCGTGAAGATCCCGGCGAAGCGGAGATCGTCAGTCACCGCCTCATGGTGCGGGCCGGCATGATCCGCAAGGTCGCGGCGGGCGTCTATACCTACCTGCCTTTGGGGCTGCGGGTCGTGCGCAAGATCGAGACGATCATCCGGGAAGAGATGAACCGGGCGGGCGCCCAGGAGCTGCTCATGCCCATCGCCTCGCCCGGCGAGCTGTGGAAGGAAACCGGCCGCTGGGACTTCTACGGCAAGGAGCTCATCCGCTTCAAGGACCGGCACGAGCGCGACTTCTGCCTCGGGCCGACCCATGAGGAAGTCATCACCGATCTGATCCGCCGGGAAGTCCGCTCCTACCGCCAGCTCCCGCTCAACTGCTACCAGATCCAGACGAAGTTCCGGGACGAGATCAGGCCGCGGTTCGGGCTGATGCGCGGCCGCGAATTCATCATGAAGGACGCCTACAGCTTCGACCAGGACGAGGCCGGCGCCACGGCCAGCTACCGGAAGATGTATGACGCGTACCAGCGGATCTTCACCCGCTGCGGCCTCACCTTCCGGGCCGTGGAGGCGGATACGGGCCTCATCGGCGGGACGTCTTCGCACGAGTTCATGGTCCTGGCGGATACCGGCGAAGAGGCGATCGTCTACACGGAGGACGGCTCGTACGCGGCGAATGTGGAGCGGGCCGACTTGCCGGCGGCGGCGGAGACCGCCATGGAGGCCCCGCGGCCCCTGCGCAAGACCCCCACGCCCGGCGCCCGCACGGTGGAGGAAGTCACGGCGCTGCTCAAGACGACCCCCGACAAGCTCATCAAGACCCTCCTGTACAAGACGCCCAAAGACATCGTCGCGGTCCTGATCCGCGGCGATCACGAGGCCAACGAGGTCAAGATCAAGAAGCTGCTGGAGGTCACGGAGCTCGAGCTGGCCGATGCCGCGACGGTCGTCACGGTGACCGGCGCCCCCGTCGGCTTTGCCGGCCCGATCGGCCTGCGCGCACGTATCGTGGCTGATCATGCGGTCAAGGGCATGGCCAACGTCGTCGTGGGCGGGAACGAGCCCGACACCCATTACGTGGACGCCAACCGCGATCGGGACTTCACGGTGGAGCGGTTCGCCGACCTCCGCAACGCCCGCGCCGGCGATCCGTCACCGCGCGGCGGCGGCAAGCTCAAGATCGCCAGGGGGATCGAAGTCGGGCACGTCTTCATGCTGGGCACGAAATACAGCGAGGCCATGGGGGCCAAGTTTCTGGACCCCCAGGGGAAGGAACGCCTCGCGGTCATGGGCTGCTACGGCATCGGGGTGGGCCGCACCGCCGCGGCCGCGATCGAGCAGAATCACGACGCCAAGGGGATCATCTGGCCGGCGCCGATCGCGCCCTTCCAGGTGCATCTCCTGACCTTGAGCCAGTCCGAGAAGGTGACGGGGACGGCGCAGAATCTCTACGACGCCTTGGGAACCGCCGGGATGGAGGTGCTCTGGGACGATCGCGATGAACGGGCCGGGGTGAAGTTCAACGATGCGGACCTGATCGGGATCCCCTACCAGCTCGTAATCGGCGACAAGGGGCTGGCCCAGGACCAGGTGGAAATCAAGGAGCGCCGGACCGGCCAGGTGACCAAGCTCGCCCCATCGGCCGTGGTCAAGGAACTCGCCAGCCTGTTTCTGCCCGCGTAAACACGAAGGGCGGGCCCGAAGGCCCGCCCGTGGTTGTGCCCGTCCTCCGCCTGATCCCTTATTTGATCGCCCGCACGATGTCGCCGGCCTGGAATCCCGCGCCGGACGAGATCTTCGCCTCGGAAACCCGGTCGTTCTGGTGCCCGGTCAGCATCAATTCGCCGACCTGCTTCTCCCGCTTGCCGAGTGATCGGCCGGTCTCCGGATCGATCAGGTCCTGCCCCGGCCGATAGACGCCGAGCTTGGCGCCGGGCGCCAGCTTGGATTTCTCCCCGGCCCGGATCACCGCCGTCTGGCCGTCCATGAGGAGAATCCGCCCCGTGAAGGGCTGGGTGTTCAATTTCACGATCATCTTCTCCATCACCTTGGAGAAGGCGTCCCGCAGCGCGCCGTCCCGCAAGCCGGTGTCGGCCGTGGATTTCGAGCCCATGCCCAGCACGCCCCCGGTCTCCTTGCGGTACTCGCCCATCCCGGACTCGGCCAGGAGGCTCTTGCCCGACGCGACGTCCACGAGCGAGTAGTCCACCTGCACGCGGGCGATCTGGACCTTCTTCTGGGTCAGCAGCATGTCCGAGCCTTCCTCCACTTCGGAGTAGGCCGTGATGGCGCCCTGGATCCGGTAGTCCACCGAGTCAAACCCCTCGGCCGCGCTCTTCTTCCCGGCCTTGACGGCGCCGGTCTGCTGGAGCTTGATTAGCTCCTCCTGCTGCTGCATGGCCTCCTGGCTCACGTCAATCGGCTCTAAGCCGGCGTTCTTCACGAGCGTCCGCAGAATGTCCGTGGCCGCCTCCCCCAACGCCGTGCTCTTCGACGGGGTCTTGTTCGCAAACTTGATGATGGCGATCGTGTACTGCGGCCCGGAATACTGCGCGCCGGCCGCTTCCATCCGCTGGGTCTGCCCGGTGACGCTGACGTCGTCCTTCACCTGCCCGCTGATGGTGGGGCCGCCGCACGCGGCCACCGACAGCGCCAGACACACCAGCAGACCCGACCGTACCTGATGCTTCATAACGTCCTCCTTCTTCGATGCGGAATGAGTCACTCGGGCATTCATTGGCACTTCAGCGTTGGGGCGGTGCGCCGCCTGGGCCCGCCGGCACGCCACCGGCCCCCACCCGCACCGCCGGTGTCAGATAGTCAGGCTGATACGAGCCATTGAGCAGAATATTCACGGCCGCCGCGGTCTCGACCGCCAGCGGGATCTTGAACGCGGTCGTCACGAGCTTCTCGCCCAGCGCCGCGGCAAAGGCGACCCCCACGTCCTGTCCGGCCGAGTCGCCTTGCGGCAATTGCTGTTTGGGCAGCTCAAACCACGGCGCCAGGATGGTGTCGCCGAACAGGGGCTTGAGCTCCTCGCCGGTCTCCTTGGCATCCTGGAAGGTGGAGGCCACGGACGCGGCCGCCCCGGCGCTGGTCGTGCTCAGGATCGTCTTCACGCCGATCCCGTTCTTCCAGACCGTCTGGCCGGTCTTGCAGTTGACCAGCTTCGTCCTGATCCGCACGCGCTTCACGTTGTATACGCCGGTGATCTTGTGATTGAACTCATCCAGCGAGCCGTAGAAGACGCCGTCGACGCCGAGCGCCTCGCCGAGCTGCTTGGCGTCGGCGAGATCGAGCTGAGACCCCAGGGTGATCCCCAACTGATCCTTCAAGGCCTGATCCACCTCGGGCAGCGGCTTGATCACATACTGGTGGCGCTGCAGCTCACGGGTGAACTGCTCCCGCACGTAGCCCGGCGCCCCCACATCGTTCGTATTGTTCACCAGCGGCAGCACCGCGATGGTCTTGATGGGATTGGACGGGTCGGCCGGCACGGGCTGCAGCGGCACGCACCCGGCGAGCAGCAAGGGGGCCGCCAGCCATCCCGCGCGCCGGGACAGAGTTCGGATGCTCATGGGTCCTCCTGTAGGTCCGCGCGCGTGCCGGTCCGAACCCCGGCTGGGCCTCGCAGCGGAGCGAGTGTCTGCTTCCCTCTCTATCGCCTGGCCGGCGCCGCGGCGCCTTTCGTCGAAGCGGCCACCTCCAGCGTATTGGCCGTGGCGCCGGTGACGTCCAGGTCGAATCCGTCGAACTCCTTCTTGGCCAGCTCATCTCCGATCTGCTGGGCCGTGACTTTGGCATCCACCTCCAGGACCGCCACGCCGCCCTCGAAACTCCGCTGGATGACGCCCTGCACGCCCCTGATCTGGGACTGGAGAAATTCCTTGAGCTTCACGAGGTCCTTCATGCGCGCGCCTTTGACGGTGATCTGCACGAGCTGGGTCCCGGACGTCTCGCCGGTCCATTTCGCGACGATCTGATCCACGAGCTTCGCAGCCACGTCCCGGCCGGCGCGTTCCAGGGCCTCATTCCCGCCGGTGTGCTGGGCGACATGACGCGCCACGCCCTGACCGCGCGCCGAGGCCAGCACCTGGCCGTTGTCCACGCGGATGGCACTGACCGTGATGTCCGCCAGATAGGACCCCACGCTGCTGCCCGGCGTGCGCGGGCCTTCTTTCGCCAGCGATTTGCCCTTGATCACCACCTCGGCGTTCAATTTCCTGCCGAACTCGCGGGCGCCGTCATTGGTCAGGTCGGCGATGCGGTACGCGTTGGAGATCTCGAACTTCCCGGTGGCATTCGAGATGTCCACGACGTTGAAGCCCTTGCTGAGAAACTCCTCCTTCAACGCCGTCTCGGACGCCGCCATGTCCACGGACTGCCCCTTGAATTCGGCGGCGCCCTTGCCCCACCAGCCCCACCAGTAGATGAGGTATTCCTGCCCGATGTTCTGCTCGGCGATCATGAACAGCACGCGGGGCTTCCCGACGCGGGCCATGAGGAGTCCGAGCGCGTTGAGGTCGTTCTTGATCTGGTCCGCCCCCACGGTCGCGGTGATCGTGATGACATACAGGTCCTTCTGCGGGCCCTCCTTGACGATCTTGTAGTCCTTCACGTAGCCCTGGGCCTTGGTGTAGATGTTGTCGCGCACGATCTGGAAATTCTCGGCGAGGGTCTCGGCCGCCACCATCTGCCCGACCGCCTGCTCGACCGCTTTGCGCAGTGCATCCCGCAGGGCGGCGTCCCGCGCCAGCCCCTGGTCTCCCTGTAGAATGCCGGCCATGCCGTCCACCGTCACGCTCTGTGTCTCGGCGAACGCCGGCGCACCCGCCAGGAGCGCGACCAGGAGCGCTGCCATTACTGTCATCCCCGTGCTATGCATAGTGCCTCCGATTCCGGTGCGTCATGCCGTACCGGACTGCCGCCCGCCCACCACCCGGTAGACCGGCACCGGCTCGCTCTTGCCCTTGACCTTGATCGGCTCCATCCGCTCGACGTCCACCAGGTCCTTGACCTCGTCGTACGTGGCCTGGGTGATGAGAATGTGCCCCGCCTTGGCGTTCTGCTCCAGCCGGCAGGCCAGATTCACCGTGTCGCCGATCACGGTGTAGTCCAGAAACTCCGGGGAGCCCAGGTTCCCCACGGTCACATCCCCGGTATTGATCCCCATCCCCACCCCGATGGCCGTGCGGCCTTCTTCCGCCCATCGCTGGTTCAGCCGATTGACGGCTTCCTGCATCTCCAGGGCCATCCGCACGGCGCGGACCGCGTGATCCGGTTGCGGCTCGGGATTGCCGAAGAACGCCATGACCGCGTCGCCCATGAATTTGTCCAGCGTGCCGCCGTGCGTGAAGAGGATGTGGGTCATGGCCGAGAAATATTCGCTCAGGAGCCGCTGCACCTCCTGCGGCTCCATCTTCTCGGACATGCTCGTGAACCCCCGGATGTCGGAGAAGAACACGGTGAGCCGCTCCTTGCGGCCGCTGGGGTTCGCCAGGGCCGGGTTCTGCACCAGCTGATCCACGACCCGCGGCGACACGTAGCGCCCGAACATCGCCTGCACCTGGCGCCGCTTCTGCCGCTCGACGTAGCGCTGGTAGGAGATGGCGGCCGAATACTGGAAGGCGACGAGCGAGTACAGGGGGACGATGTCGAGCCAGTACCGCGACCACCAGAACAGGCCGAACCCCACCGCCCCGATGCCCACCAGCAGCGCCACGCGGAGGATCGCGACCACGATCGAGCTGCGGCGGCTCTGGATCATCAGCACGGTGCCCAGCGCCCCCAGCCCCACCAGCAGACCCGTCACCAGCCCCGGCTCATCTTTGCTCCGGTGGACGAAGCTCCGGTCGAGGATGGTCTGGATCGCGTTGGCGTGGATCTCGAACCCGTCCATCCGGATCCCGCGCATCTTCTCCGTCTGGCCGCTCAGGGCCATGACCACCCGTTCGGTGTAGGGCGTCTGATAGTAGTCATGGAGGGAGGGGGCCGACGCACCGATCAGCACGATCTTTCCACGCACCTCTTCCGGCGTCAGCTCGCCCCGCACCGCCCGCCAGAACGGGACCCGGGGAAACGTGGCGGGGGGCCCGTAGAAATTGATCCGCATCCGGCCGTCCTGATAGGGAATGCGCAAAGGGCCGATCGCCAGCTCGGTCGGCTGGCTCAAGTCCAACTCGTGCTCGCCGCCGGGGTCGAGATAGTGCCGGGCCACTTCCACGCTCAAGGCCAGCACGGGCTCCGGCGCGTCGCCGGAGTAGTCGAAGCCGACGAGCGGCATGTGCCGGAGCACCCCGTCGTTGTCCAGCGCGACGTTGATCAGCGCCTCCCCCATCTCCCGGTCGCGGAACAAGGGATGCGGGGTCTTGTGGCCCTTCTCGCCGATGTAGCGGGCCAGGATCACGTTGCCGGCGTCGCCGATCGCCTGGGCGAACTCGGAGTCCTCCTCGGGACCCCGGAGGCGCGAGAAAATGACGTCAAAGCCGATGACGGCCGCGCCGGCGCCGGCCAGATTGCGCACCGCGGCCGCGTACATGCTCCGCGAGATGTCGGTCGCCCGGACATCCAACTTGGCTTCGCTTTCTTCGTCGATCCGGACCAGCAGGATAGGCGTCTGGACGGGGTGGAGCGGCAGGAGCCCGTAGCGCATGTCGTAGGACCGGGTTTCCGGATACTCGAAGCTCCCGAACAGGAACATCACGATGGTCAGGAGCGTGACCCCGCCGCCCAGGGCCACACGGATCACCGGATCGCGCTGACTCTGCTTCTGCGCCCACTTCGCCAGCGCCTTGACTGTGACGACGCTCATCGCTGCTCCGCGTCCGGCTCCGGCTGCTTGAGCGCCGGCTTGAACTCCACCGCCCCGAGGAACAGGGCGTCATCGGGCTGGGCGGTCCCCCACCAATTCTCCCGGGCCTCGAGCGGGAGGGTGGAGTGATTGATCACTCCCCACCCGTTCTTCACGATGTTGTTCCGGTACAGGATCGGCTGGGCCCGCTCGCCGCACACCACCGCGGCGCTCGCGGGATGCTCGGTCAGGGTCGAATAGGAGATCTTGGGCGAGGATTTGCCGCCGCACTCCACGGCGCTCTGAAGATTATGCGCGATGAAGGCATGGGAGATCTCCGGGTTGCCCTCCTTCACGTGCACGGCCGTCCCCGCGTATTCGATCCGGACGTGCCGCAGGATGCTGGGGTGCTGCCCGGCGCCCTCGAACCGGATGGCGGCCGCGTAATCGCCCGGCCGCGGCGCGCCATTGGCCGACGTGAAGAGAATGGGCCGCTCCCGGGTGCCCAAGGCCTGGATCGCGCCCTGCCGGACGATCAGCGCGCTGTCGCCAGATTTGAACCGCACCACCACGCCCGCCTGGACCGTCAGCACAGCCCCGCCTTCGATGATGAGCGGCCGCGTGACGAGGTAGGGGCTCTTGGCCAGCACCAGAAAGGATGAGGTCGCCAGGGTTCCGCCGAGCTCCGAGTCGAGCGCCTGGAGACTCTTGAGTTTCCCGGCCGGCGCCGGCCCATCCAGGTAATCGGCGATCATCACCGGACCGTCCACCTTGGCCAGCACCGAGGGACCGTCGGCCGTGCCCCACCAATTTCCACCGGCGTCCACCGGCTCGGCGCCGGCGGCCACCCGCACTTGAAAGCCTGCGTTGTCCAGCAGCTCGTTCCCCCGGAGCGCCAGGCCCGGAGCTTTGGTCACCGCCACGCCGTGCCGTCCGTTCTGGGCGATCCGGTTGCCGTTCAGGACCGGCGCCGCGGCGTCCTGCACGGAGACCCCGTCCTCGCGGTTGAGCACGATCTGATTGCGCTCGAGGACCGGGCGCGCGGAGGCCTGGCGAATCAGCACGCCGGTCTGGTTCTCGGTGAGCTCGCTGGCCGCAATCTTCGGGGAAGACGAGGCGGTGGTCACTCCCACGGTCGCCCAGGCCACGCGGACGTGCTGCAGCACGCTCTGCTGCTCGCCGGTCTGATCGAACTGGATGCCCCTCCAGCGGCTTTCAGGCTGCTCCCGCTCGGCGGTGAACACGATCCGTTGCTCACCGGTCCCTTCAGCCAACAGGCGGCCACGCACGATCAGCGCCCCGCCCTTCGATGTAACGACGGTGCCCGGCTCGACACGCAACACCGCGCCCTGCGCCACGACGATGTCGCTCTCCAGCACGTACGGGCTCGCGCCGGCACACCAGGTGGTGTCGAGCGTGATGGTGCCGCGGACCGGCGTGGGACCGGGAGCCACGGCCGTGCCCGGGACCGCCTCCGAGAGCGCGCTTTCATTCCCCGCCCGATCAAAGGCGGAGATCTTGTAGTAGTAGGTCTGCTGGTTCTGGAGGCCCGGATCCTGGACCGCCGGTGTCTCGGTCTGACGC
>CAYJUM010000049.1:0-17928 GCA_964373355.1 uncultured Nitrospirales bacterium
GTGATCCAGGCCGTAGAGTTGCTCAGGCGAGGGCCCGCCGGCAACCAGAACTTCCATCCTCCCGTCCGGCCTCTGGCGGACCATATCGAGCGCGCGGCTGTGGTGGCAACGGCACCCCTGCAACGCCAGCTTCGCTTCGAGCTCCTCCAACGGCCACCAGTGAGCGGTGATCATCTCCCGGAGAGCCTGGTTTCTTCCGCTAAACGTAAACACCGGATGATCCGGCAGCCAGTCGGCTCCCCCGTTTGCATACGTGACAAATAGCCGTGCCCTTGCGCTTGCGGCAAGCTGGGCGAGATACTCGCTGGTCACGCAGCAGTTTTCGCCGACCTCGAGCCAGCGCCCCGGATGGGAGAGACACGCATACGCCGCAAACGTCCGCAACTCGAGGAGTTGGCCAGGCTGGGCGTAGATCGTATCGAGGGGCCCGTACCGCCGGACCAGCTCGTCAACCACGCCGTCCTTCACGGCGTTCTCGCCCGTGTTGGTAGGCCCGCTGTCCACATGAATCAGGATGTTGCGGCCGCGGTCCGCGATCAGATAACAGTTGCGAGGCATGCCGAGCTCGCAGGAGCATTCGCCGTAGAACGGGACAGCGATCACGCCGCCGCGCCCCTCGACGGGCGCGCCCTGAGCCGTGTCGAAGGGCCACGTCTCTCCGTGCGCGAGTTCAATGATCTGGGTAAACCCCAGCCCACCGAGCAGTGCCCTGTAATCATAATAGAGCGCGCGGCGGTTCTTCCGGCTTGGCACGATCACGGGCGTCTCCTTGGGAAACGACAGCAGCGTCCGGGGATCCACATGATCATCATGATCGTGGGTGAGGAAAATCGCCGCCGGCCGTGGCAATAAGGACGTCCATGGAGACGGAAGAGGAGCCTCGGCAAACCACGGCATCAGCCAGGGGTCGAACAGAAAGAAATCGGCTTTCTGGCGATACATCAGGGCAGCATGGCCGAGATGGACTATGTCGCGATCGCGGGTCACACGGAGCCAATGTTCGCGGACCGAGGAGCGCGCCGATACCGCTATGCAGTCATGGGTGATGAGCAGGTCCAGAAATTGCCCGAGGTATTCTGCAAGGCCCGCGCCGAAAGCCATTCCCAGTCTTTGGATCTCCGCACGGATCTCGGCGGCCCTCCAGGTTCCATCCAAACTCCCAATAAATCTCCCGACCGCCGGCGCCAATTCTCGATCCAAGCTGAGCGGAACGGCCTGCCGGCTTCTGGTATTGCACACGCGCAGGGTTACATAACGGACAACAGCGGATTTGCTCGGGTCCAGCGGAAACTCCCAGTAAAAGACGCCGCCGGCATCCCGGCCGCAACGGATCTGCTCGCGCAAATGAGGACGCGAGTGGACCACCTCGATATAAGCATTCTCCAGCCGTCGCTGCAGCGCCGGCTCCTTCACCGACGCACGACCGGCAAACACATCGCTGATCGCGATATCAATCGCGCCGGACAGGTGCTGATGAACCTGGTACAGGCTGGCGACCACCGCGGGATCAACCCCGCCTAAAAAAGGAAACGGCCCGGGAGGATCAGCGCTCTCGAACTCCACCCACGCCCACGGGAAGAGTCCGACGTACCCTTCGTCCGGAAAGCCGGTCCAGCTCTGCGCCACCGTATTCTGCCCGTCCGTTTGCCTTAACCTGCGTAGCCTAGCTTGTTCCTCAGCCGGATGAGGGATCAAAAGTCAACCGATGAGTTGATCTACGTCAATTTTCTGCTTGCCCCTTCTGTGCTAGTGAAGCGCGGCGGAGAGGTTGAGGGAGGAAGGAGTGACCTGGCACTGGCGCGACCGGAGCCCTCCCGCCGGCACTCGTCTGCTCATGACGCCTACCGGGCACACGATCTACTACGGCTCGCATGGACGGCGGGTCTTGTGCGCTGATCCCTCCGGTGCCGTCCTGCACGAGTGTGACTGGACACAGGATGGGGACGGAGCGGTCAGGCTCGCCCGTGCTCGCGTCCGCCTGGACTCGCTCCTGTGGATCGGGCTGATTCCTGAGGCCACCACGCACACGACTGTCCTCAACCTTGCTCATCGAGCGGACCGTCATGCGATGCCAATCGATGACCTGCGCCGGATGGCCGCCCACGCTTGGAGGATTCCGCTTGAGGACGTCCGGTATTTCTTCCCGAACAGCAGCTTTGAGTGGAGCGGGCCGGACTCTGTCCAGATTCGCCTCAAGAAGGACGGGCTCTTTCTGCTCGAAGACGGCACCTTTTCCCACCCGACGTTCATCAGCTACATGGGCGCGATTCCCTGGGCCAGAATCGACCTGCTCAATGTGGTCGAGCTGTTTCAGTCCACCCTCCCTGGAACCGGGAGCGCTGTCCTGGAGCTGATCTGGGGCCTCTGCGATGACCAACGCCGGACCGACGGACCTGTCCCGCTCCGGTATCGCGGGTTGCCGACCTACCCCTCGGAGCCGGCCTACGGGCTGTTCTCCGCCTTCTTCAGGCCGGAAGCGGACCAGGGAGCGGACCCGCATGAGCTGTTCATGGACCCAAACCGGGCGAACCAGATCGCCTGGTGGCCGCGGCACGACCCGCCGCTGCGGTACTTTGATCGGGCTCAGCACCTCACCGTCACGGTCCAGAATGGCGTGGTCCAGAAGGTGACGGTGGCGAACGATCCGGTCGGCGTCCCCTACGTCGCGCCCGGCACGCGGGGCGGCTTTGCCTCGTGCGAGCGGACAGCCGTCGTGGCAGAGAACCGCCTGCAACTGAGAGACGGCAGGCGCATTCGCCAGCTTGCGCTGGATCCCTCGTGGGGCGTCACCAGCGACACGGGCCCGCACCAGGTCGCAACGTATCCCTTCGGTTGGCGCGCCTTCTTTGACGACCACCCACCGCACCTTGATCCTGTCCGGGTGCATGCGCTGGCGCTGTTCTATCCGGATGACGAGACCGAAGTCACCGAACTTTCCACCCAACCCTTTGTCCTGGAGCAGCTCTACGTCTCGCTGAACAAACTGGGCAACCTCCCGACGAGGCTTTCAGGAATGACGCGTGTTCTGATCGACGGCTTCGATGCGGTCGCGACTGGCTGCATTGACCACGACTACACGCGAAGCCACACCGTGCTCTATCGCTCTCCAGAATGGGCTCAGAAACAGGCGCAAGCTCTCTGGGATCGAGCGGCGCAGGCGGGAAGGCTGCATGCCGTGAAGGACACACTATTTGTCCCCGCCGAAACGAATCGTGAGCAGGCCTATGAGAAGGAGTATGATCTCCTCTACCGTTGGATCCCATTTGCGGACTACGAGGACCTCGGCCGCTGCGCTCGAACGATCTCAGCTGTTTCGAACGCCCTGATCGAAGGAGGGATCGCCTGCGTCATCGGACCGTATCAACTCTGGCGCGCTTGCGCGTGGGAGAACTTACGGACAGTGGATGTGGCGCGGGTGAGCGACCTTGCCAGGCTGCCCCTACTGACCGAACATCTGCGGTTGCATCCTCGGACCCGCCTGAAGGCCGCGCTGACCCTGTTCATGCTCGAAAAACACGCACCCGCGCTGCCGGCAGGCAGGCGGAACTGACCACGGCGCCATGGTCACTACTGTTGCTACGATCCATTGACTCGACCCGGCGATAGGGCCCCGGAAGAGGCAAACTGGAAATCGGCCGTCATGGCGCCATGCCGGCAGAAGATTTGACGAAACGGGAATACTGATCAGGGGTCACTTCAGTCCGGGAATGCAGGACACGAACGGTATGATCTTTGGCGTTCCCATCGACGCTTCGGAGGGACTGTATCTGTTTATCGATCTCTCTTCCATCTTGAGGACCTTCCGGCGACTTCTCAACCAACACGCTGATTGTTCGAAACTGACTCCTGAACGTTTCGATTAACTTTTGGACCCCCTCCCGTTCGATGTCCTCTTTGACGATTTTGTCCTTCTCGCCCTCTTTGACGATCTTTCGTTCTTCTTCCGATCCATTATTCATGAAGGCATAGTCCACGATGAGGACAATATCGGTGTCTTGTAAGGAGGTTGGTGATTCGGCCAATCGCTCCAGCGCCGCTTTTAGTGCTTTACGACTCGCGTGGTTCCCCCCTTCAACTTTTGTATATTCCCAACCAGACGCATTCTTGTTCCCGGCAAGGCCTAACGAATGATTTCGATATTGTTCACGGAAAAAAAAGGATCGTTCATCTGCCGCGACTTTCGCTTTGTTGTTCGCAGGAGTCAGCGTTCTGATACTCAACGTGGGCATGGACGTCATCCCATCCGGTCGATACGCTGTTGGCAAACTTCTTGGTCGGCGGGAGGCGCCTCTCTTTCCAGCACCGCCTTCCACTCCTTCTCATAGGACCCGGACTCAATCTGGGTCACACGGCTTAGAAGTGTCGGCGGCGGTTCTGCGAGGCATGCTCCTTGGGCACGGCTGGCGTATACGGCGATGTGGAACGCGCAAATCCCGACCGAACAGACGCGAGCACAGAACCCGCACTGGACACAGCTTTTAAAGAGATCCGCGACCTCGGCGAAATCCCCGAAGACGGCGCACCACATTGCCCGCTGGACGTCGATTCCCTCCGGGCAGGCCTGCACACACAGCCCGCAGCTCCGACAGGTGGTGATTTCCGGGAACAGATCAAAGAGAGCTTGTGTGGGATCCGAGATCTCGGACAGGTTGTATGCCGCCCTGCGCGAGGGGTACGGGCCGACGAGTGAGAACGAGAGGCCGTCCTGGACCGCAATACGGCAGGCCAGACCTGTCCTGACATGGGTCTCGCCGGGAGGACGATAGAGGATGCCGCAAGCCCCACAACATCCGCCCAGACAGCCCAGCTCCTTGACGGAATGCCAGCCCGTTTCCAGCAACGCGTGGAGGAGCGTGACGTCTCTGGAAACCCGATACGGTTTCCCCATGAACTCGATGGTCACGGTCTCGTCGGAGCCAGCCATGTTGTCCCTCGTATCTCGTGAAGCGTCGCTCGTGAAGCGCGAATGAGGCAGTTGTCAGTTATCAGTTCTCACTGAAAACTGGACACTGACCACTTCAGTCACGACGAGATACGCTTCACGATGGTGCGATCTCCATTGCGACGCGCCGATCGCGGACATGCTCCGGCGCGTAGTTCGGCAACAGCATCGGGCCGACTCGTCCCTCTGGCACGTTGGCCTTAGCCAGCGCCCGCTCGGTTTTTCGCACGTGATCCAGCGACAGTGGCGCCAAGCCGTTCACTTGGCGCGAAAAGTCCGCCGCCGCCCGACCTGCCCGCCGACCGAACACAATGACGTCCAGTAAAGAATTTCCCATGAGCCGGTTCTTGCCGTGGACTCCGCCCGATACTTCGCCGGCCGCGAACAATCCCGGGATCGAGGTGTCGCTGTGGACCCCGATCACCAGCCCGCCGTTCTGATAATGGAGCGTGGGGTATACGAGCATCGGTTCCTGTCTGATGTCGATGCCGAATCGCTTGAACTGGAGATACTTGGCGCCGAGCTCCCGCTTGACCGTGCCCTCGCCATGCAGCAGGTCGATCATCGGCGAGTCCAGCCAGACCCCGCAACGGCCGGCCGACGTCGTCACTCCCTTTCCCGCTTCGTTGCATTCCCGGATGATACAGGCCGAGGCCACATCGCGGGGCTCCAGCGCAAAGAGAAACTCTTCGCCCTCCCGGTTCAACAAATGCGCCCCGAGCCCACGGACCTTTTCGGTGATCAGCAGCCCCGCATTCTGCTCGGGAAAAATCGCACCGGTGGGATGGAATTGCGTGGCCTCCAGGAAGCAGGTCTTCACGCCCGCCCGATAAGCCATCACGAGACCATCGGCGGTGGCGCCATAATGATTCGTGCAAGGGAAGCCCTGAATGTGGAGTCGCCCGAGTCCTCCGGTGGCCAGGATGACCGCCTTGGCGCGGGCGACATACTGCTCCCTGGTGTCGAGGTTCAGGAGGACCGCTCCTGCGCACCGGCCTTGGTCATCCAACAACAGCTCAATCGCGGGTGTGAACTCCAGCACCCGAATCGCCCGGTGGTTCCGGGCCTCATCCCGCAACACCCGCATGATTTCGGCGCCGGTCATATCCCCGGCGGAATGCAACCGCTTTCGGGAGGTTCCGCCGCCATGGCGCACTTTCATGTGTCCATCGGGGTATTTATCAAACAGCACACCGAGGCGCTCGAGCCACTCGAGCGCCTCGGGCGCATCACGGACAAGGGTCGAGGCCAACTCTGGAACATTCGAGAAATGCCCCCCGCCCATCGCATCGATGTAGTGGTAGCAGGGAGAATCCGTCTCCGCGGTGGCTGCCTGGATGCCCCCTTCAGCCATGACGGTGTTTGCGTCGCCGTGGCGCAACTTCGTGGCCATCGTGACGCTCACACCTTTTTGCACCGCCTCAAGGGCCGCAGCGGTGCCTGCTCCTCCTGCCCCGATAATCAGGATATCGGTCTCGAGGTCGATTCGGTCCAAGCGAACCGCGGCGACGTCGAGTCGACTGTGGGATTCAAGAAGGTCGGCTAGTTCAACCGGCACGAGGTCTCCCTTATTGGGGCCCACAGCCAGCGCTCGTTTGGCATCAGAACGGTAATCGGGGTGGAAACGCTTGAGCCGTTCCTCCCGCTCGGCCGGTGTGAGCGCTTGGTAGGACTCCCCGCGCCGTGCCCGCTCGACCCGCTCTGGCCTGGTTTGTTCCACTAACCGAATGAGTGCTTGTAATTCTGGCGGATAACTCATAGCCACACCGTATCCTTTGGTTTCCATTCACCCGGTTTGGTCAAATCGGGCTCCCGATCGCGAGCTGCGTAGAGAGCGGCCAACTCTTTCTTCCCCATGGATCGTAACTGGGCCAATTTGTCGTCGTATTGGCCGGCTTGCACCTGGGCGACTCGCTTTTTCACGTGCTCGGCCTTTGGCGTCAAATACCGGCCCGTCAGACGGCGCACGTACATCGCAGCCGTATATTGGGAAATTTGAGCGGGGCACCGAATCGCACAGAGCCCGCACATAATGCACGAAAACGACACCTCTGTCGCCTTCTCCAGATCACCCCGGCCGATCAGGGCTACATAATCCATCACGTCAATGTCCATGGGACAGGTCCGCGAGCAAGTGGCACAACCCACGCACCGGTATACCTCCGGATACAAGTGCCGCACGGACTCGTGAAGAGCCTCTCGTGAAGGCGATTGGGAACCATCCCCATCAAGCGTTCCATTCAATGTGTCGAGGTCGTAGTCCGGTCGGTTGGCGGGGAAGTAGGGCAACTGCATGATCATCATGCCGGGCTGCACGACGGTCTGGCAGGCAAGCGCGGTCTGCAATTGGTAGTCCCCGGGCAGCCGATAGAATGTGCCGCAGGCGCCGCAAATTCCGCCCCGACAGCCGCACCCTCGGATATAGTGGTGCCCGGCATACTCGACCGCTTTCATGATGGTCAGCGAGTCGGGCACATCATAGGTCCGCCCCATGATCTGAATCGGGATGTGTCGCTCGCCGTTGCTACGGGTGTCGTTGCCCATCTCAAGCTCCTCCCCCTCCCTTGCCCTCCCCCTCAAAGGGGGAGGGAGGGTGGGGGTCAAAAATCCGGATACATGCGTTTCATCTGGGCTGCGGTGTACACCGGCCCCTCTTTGCAAATGTACATGTCCCCGATGTTGCAGCGACCGCACTTCCCCAGACCGCATTTCATTTTGTTCTCCACCGTCAGGTAGACCTGTTCAGGGGTGAATCCCAGCTTTTCCAACGATTGCATCGTGAACTTGATCATGATCGGCGGCCCACACATAATGACCAAGGTATTCTCAGCGGACGGATTGATCTGTTCCAACACGACGGGAATAAGACCAACCTTCCCATCCCACCCATCGGCCATGCCCCAAGGATCCACGGTTTTGACCATGTTCACATCAGGGCGACGTTCCCACTCCGCAATGTGGTGCTTGTAGATCAGGTCCTTCGTGCTCCGCGCCCCGTACAGGATGGTGATGGCGCCGTAGTCTGCTCTCGCTTCCAGGCAGTCGAACAACACCGACGTCACGGCCGGCAGGCCGATCCCCCCGGCGATAAAGAGCAAGTTTTTCCCCTTGTACCGCTCCATAGGAAACCGGTTGCCGTATGGTCCCCGGAATCCAACCGTATCCCCTTGGTTCAGCCGCCCCAGGGCCCCGGTGACACGCCCGATTTTTCGAAAGGTCACATCCACCGAACCTTTCCGGGTGGCTCCGGAGGCCAGGGTGAGGGCGCTCTCGCCGGCGCCGAATGCCCCGATCAAGGCAAACTGGCCCGCCTCGAACGAGAAATTCTGCCGCAGGCTTTCGTCTTGGAACTCCAGCTCGAAGGTAAGGGTATCGTGACTCTCCTCGACGAGAGTCTTAATGGTCACCATGTGGGGAAGGTAGAGATTACCCTTCCGCCCGTTCTGCATGTGCGTTGGCATACACCGTAACCTTTTCCATCATCTCGGTGATGTCCAGGCCTACATAACAGACCCGGATGCAGCGCCCGCACCCCACACATCCTTTGGAAGAAAATTTGGTCGGATAGAAGTGAAATTTGCACATGAACCGATTGCGCCATCGTTGCGATTGCAACTCGCGTGGATTGTGCCCCCCGGCATGTGCGGTGAAGTGATCGAACTGGCAGGCATCCCAATTTTTCCGCCGTTGGCCCCCTCGGTCATTCCCCTCATCCGTGAGGTCAAAACAATGACAGGTCGGACAGACATAGGTACAGGCGCCACAGCCCACGCATTTGGCCGTATGCTCAACCCACGCCTTGTCGTCGTAATTCGAAGGATCAGAAAGCCACGTCAGGATCTTTTCCACATCACTCTGCTCCATGACCGGCGGTGGCACAATGGGTTTGAGGGCTTCCGAGCGGTCTTCGAAACATTCCGCCCATCGCTCGACGAGGGCTGCCCCCTTGTCCGTGACCGGTTCAACACTGAAATTTCCATTCACCGTCTCTCGAAGAAGCACATCGCTTCCTTCTCTCGTATCCGGCGCGAGCCCGACGCTGGTGCAGAAACAACAGGAATCCCCTCGGACACAGGCCAAGGACACGACTGTGGTCCGTTCCATCCGGTTCAGAAACAAGGCATCATCTTCCCCTTGCCACGTAAAGACTGGCTTCATGGCAGCCACACCGGCGGCATCGCAGGGCCGGGACCCGAGCACCACCGTTTCGGGAAACTCCATACCGGCCGGTTGAACGTCCACCCCGTTTTTCTTGATGGTGTAGATCATGACGGTTTCGGTCTGAGGAAAGAGGAAATCCTTGAACGAGTTGCGCGCGATCACGGAACTGAAATCGGCGCCTGCCGGCCCTTGCACCGGCGCCATCACGGGTTGCCCCGCTTGGATCACCGGGGCCACGACCTGGATTTTCGCGGCCACCTGCGCCGCCACCCACTTGTCGAGATTGTGTCGTGTCAGTATCATTTCTCGTCTCGCGTCGTTCGTGAAGCGTCGTTCGTATCTCGGAAGGTTTCGATAGGGCGAAACACGAGCCCGGCACGTTTCTGCTTCTGACTTGCTTTTCTCGCCTGCCGCGCTCCTCTCGTCTTCCGAAACACGAGATACGCTTCACGAGATACGAAGCGCGTCACCGGTCACCGGAT
This sequence comes from uncultured Nitrospirales bacterium, assembly GCA_964373355.1. Classification (GTDB taxonomy): domain Bacteria; phylum Nitrospirota; class Nitrospiria; order Nitrospirales; family Nitrospiraceae; genus CAYJUM01. The sequence goes on from CAYJUM010000049.1 coordinate 9,586, forward strand.
GAAATTCTCCTTATCATCCGGGGAAAAGACGATCATGGGCGGATGGACTTTCTCATCGTACCCGGAGCGGTATTCGAAGCTCTCCTCCGAGACCTTGGACAATTTCCGGTTGATCAAATTCAGCGGAATGTTCGCGGGACAGGCCCGATCACACTCCCCGCAATAGGTGCAGCGGCCGGCTAAGTGGATCGCTCGAACAATGTTCCAGGAAAAGTTTCCTTCCGGGTGCGCGCTGGTCTCGATCCACTGCGGATCATTCTTCTCGTAGATGCAGCGGTCACAGTAGCAGAGGGGGCAGACTTGGCTGCAAGCGTAGCACTTGATGCAGCGGTCAAAATGCTGCTTCCAGAAATCCCACCGTTCGACCGGGCTCTTGTGGTCGAGCGCTTCGATTTGCCGATCCACCTCTGACGGTCCCTTCCCATTCGACGGAACCGGGACCGGCGCGCCGAACATATGGTCCGCAAGGCGGGGGAGTTGAACATCGCAGTCGATGCATTTCGGTGACAGGAGGTCCGGCTTGAGCGTGCCCGGCCATAATTCCTGACGGTACACCACGCCCGAGCAGGAGACCCCGAGAATCACCACGCCATCGCGAGCAATCTGTTCCTCCTGAAGCAACACCACAATGGTCTTGACATCACAACCCTTTGCCACAATGGCGGGCTTCCCCATGTTCACAATGTCCTTTTGTTTTTTGGGGAGAAACACGGCAAGGTTGTTCACACAGAGGGAATTAAAGGTGAGACGGGAGACCTCGTTGGGATCGGTAATAAAGACCGGGATTGTCCGCCGTTGGCGCTTCGCCCAGCCATAGCCGATTACCACTCCCACTTCGCCGGACTCCAGCAATTCGCGGGCTTTCTGCCGCAGCTCCGGGACAAACGGGGCGTCTTCCGGCAAGGGAACACCCTCAGAAATTCCCGGCTGCCAAGCCTCGTTCCAGATCGGGGTCCGTTGATCCTGGGCAGAAGCCGGTTGTTTGAGCGCATGGTACCTGGTAAACGGCCCGACTCGCCGGACGGTCTCCGTCATCTCGTCCACCATCTTGGCCCACTTGTTCGCCTCCGAGGCCGACACCCACGAGAATTGGAGCCGCTCCGGCTCGATCCCCATTTGATCCATCAGGCCTTTAAAAAAGATCCAGCGACGTCTCGCATGGAAATTCCCCGTCACATAATGGCAGTCCCCCGGATGGCAGCCGGACACCACGACACCATCCGCGCCGTTCTCAAATGCTTTAATAAGAAACAGTGGATCCACGCGCCCGGTGCAGGGGACTCGCACAAGGCGCATGTTCGGCTTGTATTGGGTCCGAGTCACGCCGGCCAAGTCCGCTCCGGCGTACGTGCACCAGTTGCAGACAAACCCGACGATTTTCGGCTCCCAGCTGCGCATAACCTTCGCAGCAGGCTAGAGGCGAGAGGCGAGGGGCTCTAGGTTGAGAGCATCCCGTCTCATACCCTTCCCTTCGCCCATTGCCTCTAGCCTCGCACCCCTAGCCTCCCGTTGTCAGACGGCGCAGATCGCGGCGTAAATCTGCGCGTCGGTGTACCCTGCCAAATCGATCGTCTTGGAATGGCAGGCCGCCACGCAGATTCCGCAGCCGATGCACACGCCAGGATTCACCTTCGCCACCTGACGGATCATAGGCCCGGCCCGGTCCTTGATGTCCTCGCGATCAATCGCGCGCACCGGACAGGCCACTTCACAATCCCAGCAGGCGTTGCACGTCGCCGGATTGACCTCGGCCACAATCGGCTCACGGGTCAACTCGTCCGAAGAAAAGAGCGACAGCACTTTACTCGCCGTCGCCAATCCCTGAGAGACCGAGGTAGGGATATCCACGGGTCCGATGCAGGCTCCCGCCAAGAAAATGCCCGCGGTCGCCGTCTCGACGGGGCGGAGCTTGGGATGGCCTTCGTTGTAAAAGCCATATTCGTCGTAGCTGATTCCTAACCGCTTCCCAAGATCTTTGGCGCCGACTCTGGGTAACACGGCGGTCGCCAGCACGACTAAGTCCACTTCCATCTCGACTTGGCTTCCGCTTAAGGTGTCAGCCCCCTGCACGACCAAGGTTCCATTGCGCTCATAGACCCGCGACACCCGTCCCCTGAGATAAATGGCCCCTTCATGTTCCACCGCCCGGCGGTGAAATTCCTCGTAGCGTTTCCCGCCGCACCGGATGTCCATATAAAACACATAGGCCTGCCCGTCATGCACCTTGTGCTTGTAGAGCATGGCGTGCTTGGCGGTATACATGCAGCAAATATTGGAGCAATAGGGGATCCCCTTGCTTTCGTCCCGAGACCCGGAGCACTCAATGAACACCACCCGGCGCGGTATCTTCCCGTCAGACGGTCGCTTCATCGCCCCGCCGGTCGGGCCGGAAGCGCTGGCGAGCCGCTCGAAGTCCAGGCCCGTGATCACATCCTTGTACTTGCCTCCGCCGAATTCCGGGAACCGGTCCACGCCCATCACTTCGTAACCTGTGGCGACCACGATGGCCCCGAACTTTTCCGTGACGAATTCATCTTCCTGATCAAAATCAATACAATCCGGCCCACACACATCCATGCAGACCCCGCATTTCATCTTGCCTTTCGTGTACTTGGGGCAGCGGCTGCGGTCCAGCACGGGGATCGCCGGGACCGCCTGCGGGAAGGGAATATCGATCAGCTTCCTCTTGGCCATCCCGGAGTCGAAATCGTTGGGCGCGAAAAACGGACATTTCAGCGTGCATTCGCCGCATTCGGTGCATTTGTCCTCGATCACCGATTTCGCTTTCTTGCGGATGGTCACGGTGAAATTTCCGACATAGCCATCGACCGATTCCACTTCCGAATAGGTGTAGAGCGTGATATTCGGATGCTGCGCGCACTCCACCATTTTGGGCGTGAGAATACATTGGGAGCAGTCCATCGTCGGAAAGGTTTCAGACAGTTTGGACATCTGTCCGCCGATGGAGGGTTCCTTTTCGACGAGGACGACCTCATGGCCGCCCTCCGCGATATCCAGGGCCGCCTGGATGCCGGCGACTCCTCCACCGATGATCAGGGCCCTTTTGGTGACAGCCACTTTGACTTTTTCCAACGGAGCATTCTTCCGAACCCGTTCCACGGTCATTCGGGTAATGTCCAAGGATTTTTCGGTGCCGATCTGCTTGGTGGGATCCTGGTGCACCCAGGAACAATGCTCGCGAATGTTGGCGATCTCCACCTCGAACGGGTTCAGGCCGACCGCCTCCGAGGCCTTGCGGAAGGTCTTTTCATGCATGTGGGGCGAGCAGGCGGCGATCACCACCTTGTCCAGCTTGTTGGTCCTGATAATCTCCTTGATCAATTGCTGGCCGGGGCTGGAGCACAGAAACCCGCAGTTCTCGGTGCGCACCACCCCCGGGATCTGCTTCGCTTCTTCGGCCACCTTCGCGGTATCAACGGTGTCCTTGATATTATTTCCGCACTGACAGACAAACACCCCGATGCGCGACATGGCAAACCCCGTTATTCGTTATTCGTCAGCCGTCATTCGGTAGAGGGATGTGGCCTCTCCTTATCCCTCAATTCATTATCCATTGACGAATGACAACTGACGTTCCTCAATCACTCCCCTGGCCCGAAGCACTGGGCGCGGATCGCAAAAGTTTTTCGGCAAGTTGAGCGCTTCCTCGGCGATGCCGAGCGCCAGCCCGAGCAATTGGGTAAAGTACAGCATGGGCAGCGTCGTGGCGTTTCCACTGGCTTCCAGCCGGTGTTTCTGGCTTCGCTCGACATTATAAAAGCAGAGGGGACACGTGGTCGTCATCAGCTCGGCGCCGAAGGAGAGGGCCGAGTCAATGACGTGCCCGGAGAGTTTGACCACGATATCCTCTCTGGACATGGCCAGATGCGACCCACAGCATTCACCCTTGTTGGGAAAATCAACCGGCACGCACCCGATGGCCTCTAGGAAATCTTCGAAAATGCGCGGATTCTCGGAATCATCAATCGCCACCGAACGGGGGCGCACGAGGGTGCACCCATAGTACGCGGCCACTTTGAGCTTCTTGAGATCCCGCTTCACTCGTTTCTTGAGCTCTCCATAACCCAATTGGTCCCGCAGCACCTCCAACAGGTGGACGACTTTCACCTCCCCGTTGTAATTCGTTCCCAAGAATTCATTGACCACCAGCCGCCGGTCTTTGTTTTCCTTCATGGTCAGGTTCGTCCGCTTCAGGGAGCTGTAACAAAAGGAACAGAGAGTGGAGACTGTTCCCCCCTCCTTCTGAGCCTGGACAAGCACATTGGCGGGTCCGGTGAGGCCGATCACATTGTTGGGTGTTAACGGGAAAGACGATCCACAGCAATTCCATGCGGACAGTTCGGCAAGGTCGACTCCAAGCAGCCGAAATGCGTCTCTTGCCGACAGATCGAAGTCCTTGGCGACGGTGTTCAAGGTACAGCCGGGATAGTAGGGAATTGAAGCCATAGTTCTTAAGGAAACAGCTTTCGGAAACCCGCTACGATCGCTTGCTGCGGGGATCGCTCGATGAACTCCCCCGTCACTTGTGACAGTTCAAGCGGACTCCGCCCCTTTCTGAGACTCAGTCGTCGTAAGCCCTCCATGATCTTGGAGGGATCCAAGCACTTGGGGCATCGGCCTTGGCACTGAAAGCAGGAGACGCACAGCCACATGGAATTGGATTGGAGGACGGTCTTCTCCTGACCGAGTTGCACGAAACGGATGATCTGCGACACCGGGATGTCCATGGCATCGGACACCGGACAGGAGCCGGAGCAGTTTCCACACTGGTAACACCGGGAGAGATCCTCGCCGCTCTCCCGTTCGACTTGCTGGAGGAAGGCGTGCTCGGTTCCGGCGTCAAGGCAAATCTTCATGTATCTCGTCTCTCGTGCTCCCCACCCCGCCTCCCCCTAGCAAGGGGGAGGCTGGAGGGGGGGACGCGTCACGCGTCACGATCTTAGCTGCGCGGATACTTGGTCAAAAAATTCAACAAATCACGAACGGAGACCAACCCAATAAGTTGTCCATCCCTTTCGACACCCAGATGCCGTATCCCTTTCTTGGCCATCAGGTCATTTGCATCGAGTAAGGTGGCTTCGGCTCCGATGTTCAGAATCGGCGACGTCATGACTCGCCCGATTGATGTCTGCTCAGGATTCATGCCCTCCGCCATCACCCGCCGGGTGAGGTCCGTTTCAGTCACAATTCCCAGCACGTCATCTTTCGTGACCAATAAGCACCCAATTTTGTGATCGCGCATGAGCTGGGATGCCCGCCGGATGGTGTCGTCCCGATCGATCGTCCGGAGTTTCTCCAGCGGGGTCATGATGAGCTTGACTGGGACCATGCTTGTGAGGGCGCACGCTCCAACACGTTGTCACGGTTACAGGAGCAGATACGAGGCGCATTTTGGCGGATGGAAGGAAGGCGCGTCTATGACGGCCGTCAGTCAACGGCATGACCGCTGTCAGCTACGCGGAGCGTGCGGGGTGGGGCGAGCGCGGAGTACCTTACAGGTGAGAACCGGTGATCTTGCCGAGGCGTTCAGGCTTGAGCAGGGTGATCTCGCCGGCGTTCGTGGACACCAGTCGTTCCCGCTTGAAGCGGCTGAGAAGCCGGATCACCGTTTCGGGTGCGGCCCCGATCAGTTCCGCCAGTTCCTCACGACTCAGGTGGATCCCGATCACGGTTCCATCCGGAGCTCGGCGCCCGAATCGTCTCCCGAGATCCAACAAGAGCGCCGCGAATCGCTCGGGCGTCTTGTTGAAGGAGGAGCGCTCGCTCGCGAACTTTGCGGGGTGAGGCTCCCGGCTCGCCAATTGGAGCAGTTCGATCGTGAGCTTCGGATTCTTTTCCAGCAGGCCGAGGTACCCCTGCCGGTTGATCAAGCAGACCTGTGACGGCTCGAGAGTTTCACAGGTCGCCCCGTGCGCCATTCCTTCACAAAACCCGGACCGTTCGATCAACTCCCCGGCAGCAGCGAGCCGGACGATCCGCCGGTGGCCGGTCGGGGACGAGGACGTGAGCTTGACCTTGCCGGCGCATAAGACATAAAGCCCCAAGCAGGGATGCCCCTCATAAAAGACGATCTGGCGTGGTTGATACTGGAACTGGTGGAGGAGTTGCCGGAAAGCCGCCGGGTGCGACTCCATAGCCTGGCACACGAGGCTCGTGGCCCGAGAGGGACAGGCCTGACAGCTACACAGCCAGCCTTCCGGCGATCCCCTGCCCACCGGAGCCTCCCAGGATTTTCAGCAGTCTGCAGAGTGCACAGCCGCCGACGGCCATGCTATGAGAAGAATGCTGCTCCCGTCAAGTAGGTCTCCGCCTCAATTTCACTGCTTTGTCGCTCGGGAAGAGGTGACGGTCGCTTGCAGCATACGAAGGGTCTTCGACATGTCCTTCGGGTCGAGCACCACCTCGATGAGCGTCGCGCCAGCCCGTTCGCAGGCCGCCCGCAAGGCGCTCCGGAACCCCTCCCGCGTCTCGACGCGCACGCCCGTTGCGCCCAGCGCCTCGGCGATGGCCACGTAATCCCATGGCTGAATGTCACAGAACTGGCGCGACGCGCCCAGGGCCTCGAGACTTCGGTACCCGCCGTTATTCAGCACAATCACCACCGCATCCACCCCGTACCGGACCAGCGTGCCGATCTCCATGCCGGTCATCTGGAAGCCGCCGTCCCCCACCAGCGCAATGGGCCGGCGCTCGGGCAGCGCCAGTCCGGCGCCCAACGCGGCCGGCACACCGAAGCCCATGCTGGCGTAATAGCCGGGGTTGAGGATGATCTCTGCGTTCAACTCGACGGAGCCGAACAGGCAATCTCCCGAATCGGTGGTGAACACATGGCGCCGGTCATCCAGTCGGCTCAGCTCCGAGAAGACCGCCGCAATCAGGGACCGGGCTGGTGGGCCAGCCTGCTCCAGTACATACTCGTTCCGGAACTCCCGCCGCACGATTGCACAGTTTTCCAGCAACGTCTCCATGATCTCCACCAGGCCCACCTGCCCGTACCGATGGCGACTAACGGTCACCGCGTTGGCCGAGACCTGGATCAGCGTGTCGCGCGGGATCGCGCTGGGAAACAGGCCGGTCTCGGTGTCGGTCAGCCAGGCTCCCAGCATCAGGAGACAGTCCGATCCCTCAATCATTCGGCGAGCGTACGAATGGCCCGCCGCCCCCATGTAGGTTCCGATGAAGTTTGGGTGATGCTCCGGGAACACGGCCTTCCCCATAAACGAGGTAGCCACCGGCAGGTTGGAGCGCTCCGCAAGTTGGATGAGCTGATCCCGGAGCCCCAGCCGCATGATCTCGACACCGGCTAGAATCACTGGAGAGCGGCTCTGGTGAACGCGAGCCATGATCTCCTGCATGGCCTCCGCCAGCGCCACGGTATCCCGCTCCGGCGCGAAGGGGCGGCGGGCCGCGACGTCGGGGATCTCGGCCCACACCATGTCGCGCGGGATTTCCAGGTACCCCGGTCGCTTTTCGCGTTGCACGGCTTCGACCACCCGATTGATGTCGTGGTAGGCGGTTCCCGGGTCCTCCAGCGCCGCGGTGGCGACGGTGATCTGCTCGTAGATACGCAGTTGGGTATCAAAGCCCTTCACCTTATGATGGACCAATTGGTCCGGATGGCGGTCGGCAATGTCGGGGGCGCCGCTGACGACCACGACCGGAGACATCTCCGCATAGGCCTGCGCGATCGGGTTGACCATGTTCAGCACGCCGGCGTCATAGGTTCCCACCGCCACGCCGATGCCCTTCAGGCGAGCATAGGCGTCGGCCGCGAAGCCAGCGGATGGTTCGTGAGTCGTCAGGATAGGGAGGACCGGGCTCTCGCCAAGCGCTTCATAGAGCGGCAGGATGAGATCGCCAGGGATGCCGAACGCATGGGCGGCGCCAAGGTCGGACAGCCGTTGAAAGAGAGAGGGAGCCAGTTGCATCTAGGTGACCCGGTTTGCCCGGTTTCTTTGGGTTGTGACGAACTTCTCAAAGGACGCGTTACTTCGGGATGTCCTGGACACACCGAAAGCCGGCGTTAAAGTGCCTGCTCGCCGGCCCGACGTAGTTCCGGTTCGTGGATCGCAGATCATACAGCATGTCATACCAGTCCGCCATCCACTCCCACGCATTGCCCGCCAGTTCGTAGAGCCCGTAAGGACTCTTGCCCGCTTCCAGACTCCCCCCGGCAACAGCGTCTCGTACCCGATCCAGGCTGACCCGAAGTTCGCATGGAGGCAGGTCGGCTCCTCATTCCCCGAAGGGAACATCCGCCCATCGGTCCCCCGTGCCGCTTTCTCCCATTCGGCTTCGGTCGGCAGGCGTTTCCCATAATGG
>CAYJUM010000050.1:0-17539 GCA_964373355.1 uncultured Nitrospirales bacterium
ATGACGACCGTCAGGCAGAACGCGCTGACCGCGATCCCGTTCGTGGTCCAGAAGAACGAGCCGGTGATCGGCCCGGACCCACCCGGCGCCGAGGGCATCCCCCGCCACTGCTCGCGGGCCTCACCGGACGCCTCCTGCTGGCCGGCCTCGGTCCGCAAATGGTAGAGCAGCATCGTCCAGGTCGCGACGAGCAGATAGGCCAGGAACACCGCCCCGTAGCCCAGCTCCACGGTCATGGCGGCGGACGCCAGCAGCTCGAGCAGGCTGATCACGTAGAGCTGCAGGAAGTCCTTGCGGTATCGCAGCGTGAGCAGCTTGTTGACCATCAACACGACGAGGAAGTGGACGTTGGCCTGGAGGATGTCCTGGGAGATCCAGAACAGGTCGATGGCGAAGAAGACGAACGCGACCAGGATGAGGAAGTTCCAGACCATCGGCGAGAGGCGGAAGAAGAGCCACTGCGCGTGGCCGCGCCGCAGTTGGACGAGGCTCACGACGATGGCCCACGACCCGAGGAAGATCAGCCCGAGGGGCAGCTCGCCGGTGATGGCCAGGCCGCAAAATCCGACCGCCGCCAGCAGGATGGAGCTCAACCGGAGCGCCGGTTCCAGGTGCATCAGTGAGCCAGCTCCCAGGCCTTCACGATCCGGGTCGTTTCGCGTCGCTGGATGAACCGCTCATCCGCCCACGGCAGGACCATGACGGTCAGCTCGCCCGCGTCGGCCTCGACCTGGAGCGTCTGCAGGAGTCCCGAAGCCATCTCCCCGGCCGGGGAGGCCTGGCAGACCGCGAGCGCGTGCAGGATCCGGTACAGGTGGCTCGTGCCCGCGCCGTAGGGGACCGCGCTCGGCCCGATGTGGGCCGCGAGCGCGAAGCCCCGCTCATGAAAATACGCGGCCAGCGATGCCGTGATGCCGACGGCGTGCTCCAGCGCCTCCTCGGCCGGCGCATCGGTCGGTCCGCCCGGAACGGGGGGAGCGGTGGGCAGCACCAGCATGACTCGCCGCGTATCCTCGGCCTCGGTTTCCCGCACGATCAACCGCGCCTGCCGGGCCGAGACCTTCCAATGAATTGCCCGTGAGTCGTCGCCCGAGCGGTAGTCCCGGAGGTTGTACAGCGCGACCCCCGGCCCGCGACGGGGCATCTGCTCGTCGAATCCCAGCGCCGCCAGCTCCTCCAGCAGGAGCGGCGGCACCGGCCGGAGCTCCGGATAGACGACGATGTCGGAGACCAGCGGCACCGTGGCCGCTTTGAGGAACAGCCCGAAGGGGAACCGGGTGACGAGCTTGACGCCGTCGACGCGGTGCCGGCCCCGCCGGGCGAACAGCAAGGGATAAGACTCGAGGGTCGAGCCCCGCGCCACGAGGTGCAGGAGATAGATGCCGCGCTCGACCGGCACCCCGCTGATCACGTCCAGGACGCAGAGCGAGAACGTGGGGAAGCGCCGTTTCTGGTTGGCGATGGACAGCGTGCCGATCACGGGCCGATTGGCGAAGATGTGCTCCGGCAGCCACCGGCGGAGCACGAGATGCCGCAGGCACTGCTCGGACAGGATGCCGGACATGACGATCAGGCTCAGCATCATGGCGAGCAGCAGATAGAGGAGGTTCTTCCCGGTATTGATGGCGGCGATCCCCACCGCCAGCGTCAGCAGGACGAACAGGGCACCCTCGGCGGTGAGTTTGATGGAACGATAGCGGGAGAGCCAGCGGATGAACTCGCGAAAGCGAGTGAGGGGTGAGGAGTCAGGGGGTTGAGCCGTGAGGCGTGAGGCGTGAAGAAAACCGGAATGCATAATGCTGAGGGGCTTCGCGTCACGCGTGACGCGTGACGAGTCTTTAAAGAGGGACCGGGACCGAGTCGACGATGTCCTGGATGATGCGCTCGGCCTCTTCCGAGCGCCGGTCGGAGGAGCCCGACGTCGCCGCGCTGCTCATGCTGAGAATCACGCGATGGGACAGGACCGCCGGCGCGAGATATTTGATGTCATCCGGCAGACAGTAGTCGCGTCCCCGGACGAGGGCCAGGGCCTTGGCGGCCTTGTGCAGGGCCATGGCCCCGCGGGTGCTGACCCCGAGCGTCATCAGCGGGCTCTGCCGGGTGGCCGCGACGATCGTCAGCAGATAATCCATGAGGCTGTCGTCCACCCGGATCTTCTCCACGGCATTCTGCAGCTCCCGGACTTCATCCAGGGCGACCACCGGCTCCAGCTCCTCGGCCGGATGCGGGAGCCACTGACGGTCCAGGATCTCCTTTTCGTTCGCCACGTCGGGGTAGCCGATCCGGATGCGCATGAGAAACCGGTCGAGCTGCGACTCGGGCAGGGGAAACGTCCCGTGGTATTCCATCGGATTCTGCGTGGCGATGACCATGAACGGCCGGGGAAGCGGATGCGTCTGGCTGTCCACCGACACCTGCGCATCGTTCATGGCCTCCAACAGGCTGCTCTGCGTCTTGGGAGTCGTCCGGTTGATCTCATCGGCCAGCACAATGTGCGCGAAGATCGGCCCATGCCGGAATTCAAAGACCTGCTTCTGCTGGTGAAAGACCGACACGCCCAGGATGTCGGAGGGCAAGAGGTCGCTCGTGAACTGAATGCGGCGGAAGGAGCAGTCCAGCGAGCGCGCCAGACTGTGCGCGAGCGTCGTCTTCCCCACGCCCGGAACGTCTTCGATCAACAGATGCCCGCGGGCCAGGAGCGAGAGGACGGCCAGCTCGATCACCTGGGACTTCCCCTTGATGACCCGCTCGATGTTTCCCTGAATGGCCTGGGTCTTGGCTGCGGCGTCCATGTGCAAGGAGTCTAACAGACACCCACGGCCCGGTCAATTTTCTACAACGGCAATGCCTCGATCCGGGCCGTACTTTTCCGTATCTCCCGCAAAGGATGGCCATTCTAATGGGGAAGTCGGGCGCGTCGGGAAGAAGGCCGCTGCCGCTACACGCTATCTTGCTATCCTTCTGGAGTCTTGCGTCCTTCGTCTCTCGTCGCTCGTATCTCGCCGGCGCGTCACGCTTCACGAACGACGCTTCACGCCTCACGCCTCACGGTCTGACGCTGACGGTTCATGTTAGGATAGCCGCCCATGACGGCCGGGGGGAAGCTTCTCTGGGCTGCAGTGGCCGGGCTGTGCGCCGTGGCGTTCGCCTTTGCGGCCGGCCTCGTCAATCCCCGGGAACCAGTGAACGGCCTCTGGCTGGTCGTCGCCGCGAGCTGTTTCTACGTCCTGGCGTACCGCTTCTACGGCCGGTTCCTGGCCCGGCGCGTGCTGGAGCTGAACGACCGGCGGGTGACGCCGGCCCATCGGCTCCATGACGGCACCAATTTCTACCCCGCGAACCGGTACATTCTCTTCGGCCATCATTTTGCGGCGATCGCCGGCGCCGGGCCCCTCGTCGGGCCGGTCCTCGCGGCGCAGTTCGGCTACCTGCCCGGCTTTCTCTGGCTCGTGATCGGGGCCGTCGTCGCCGGGGCGGTGCAGGACTTCGTCATCCTCGTGGCCTCGATGCGGCGCAACGGACGGTCGTTGCCCCAGATCGCCCGGGACGAGATCGGCGCCATCACCGGCGCCGCGACGGCCGCGGCCGTGCTCTTCATCGTGGTCGTGGCCCTGGCCGGGCTCGGGCTGGCGGTGGTCAATGCCCTGTACCGCAATGCGTGGGGCACGTTCACGATCGGGATGACGATCCCGATCGGGGTCGTGATGGGTTTCGCCCTCCAGAAGTTCCCGGCCAGGATCGGCGCGGTCTCCGCGCTTGGCGTGGTGCTGCTGATCGCAGCGGTGCTCGGCGGCCGGGAGGTGGCGCAGTCGCCCTGGGGCGGCTGGTTCGAGTTTGACCGTCCGGCGCTGGTGTGGCTGCTGGCCGGGTACGGCTTCGTCGCCTCGGTCCTGCCCGGCTGGATGCTGCTCGTGCCGCGGGGCTATCTCTCCACCTTCATGAAGCTCGGCGTCGTCGTGCTGCTCGGCCTGGGAGTGGTGCTCCTGGCGCCCGTGATCGAGATGCCGCGCATGACCGCATTCGCGGGCGGCGGGGGACCGATCATCCCGGGGACCCTGTTCCCGTTCCTGTTCATCACCATCGCCTGCGGCGCGATCTCCGGTTTTCATTCGCTGGTGTCGTCGGGCACCACGCCGAAGATGATCGAGCAGGAGTCGCACGCGATCGTGGGCTACGGCGCGATGCTGCTCGAGAGCTTTGTCGGCGTGATGGCGCTCATCGCCGCGTCCGTGCTGGTCCCGGGCGACTATCTGGCCATCAACACCACGCTGTCGTCGCAGGCGCTGGCGGCCATGGGATTCCCCGTGGAGAAGATCCACGAGCTGTCGCGCCTGGTCGAAGTGGATGTCTCGGGCCGGCCCGGCGGCGCGGTCTCCCTGGCCGTCGGCATGGCCGCCATCTTCAGCGCACTGCCGGGCATGGCCGGCCTCATGGCCTACTGGTATCAGTTTGCGCTGCTGTTCGAAGCGCTGTTCATCCTGACGACGATCGACACGGGCACGCGGATCGTGCGCTATCTGCTCCAGGAAATCGGCGGGCGGCTCTATGAGCCCCTGGGCCGCCTGACCTGGTGGCCCGGCGTGCTCGCGAGCAGCGCCCTGGTGGTGGGCGCCTGGGGCTACCTGATCGGCACGGGCAGCATCTCCACGATCTGGCCGATGTTCGGGGCCGCCAACCAGCTGCTGGGCACGCTCGCGCTCTGTGTCGGGACCACCGTGCTGATCAAGATGGGCAAGACGAGGTACCTTTGGGTGACGGCGGGGCCGATGGTCTTCGTGGGGGCGATCACGCTGACCGGGGCCTATGAGCTGCTCCGGTGGTTTCTGGACCAGGCCGGGGCGGCCGGCACGGATGAGGCCGTCGCGCTCTACCTGGATGCCGCCCTCGTGAGCATCGTCGCGCTGCTCGCGATTATCGTGCTGACAGACAGCCTGCGACGGTGGTATGCCTATGTCGTGCAGGGTCGCCCTTTCACCAGTTCCGAGACGCCGGCCACGGCCGAGGGCCTGAAGTTTCCCGGCGGGGGCTGCTGCTGACGGACAGGAGCGTATAGCTGATAGCAAATGGCTTATGGCCGAACCCAAACTTCTGGCTATACGCCATATGCCATCTGCCATAGGCTCCGAGAGGTGACGCATGGCTGACCTGAGTTCCTTCGATGTCGTGTCCCGGGTGGACATGCAGGAGGTCAAGAATGCGCTGGATCAGACCATGAAGGAGATCCGGCAGCGGTTCGATTTCAAGGGATCCAAGACCGATCTGACGCTCGACGAGAAAGACAACAAGCTGGCCATCCTCGCCGACGACGAGTACAAGCTCAAGGCGGTCCTGGACATCCTCAAGGGGAAGTTCGTCAAGCGCGGCGTGTCGTTACGGGCGCTGAGCTACGGCGCTCTGGAGCCGGCGCTCGGCGGCACCGTCCGGCAGATGATCACGATCCAGAGCGGGCTCGCCGACGACAAGGCCAAGGCGATCAGCAAAGAGATCCGGGACGGGAAGTTCAAGGTCCAGGCCCAGATCCAGGGCGAGCAGATCCGTGTGCAAAGCAAGAGCAAGGATGAGCTGCAGGCGGTCATCGCGTTCTTGAAGGGGAAGGATTTCGGGATCGATCTCCAGTTCGTGAACTACCGATAACCACAGGAGCCTTATGCGGATCATCTCCCGCGCCCACGGTAGCATCGCGATCCTGTTCCTGGTCGTGTTCGTCGTGACGCCTGTGCCGGCCCTCGCCGCCGCCGATGATCCGGACGCCAACACTGAAGACGGCCCGTCGCTCGGGCAGGACAAACAAGGCCAGGCGCAGGGCCGAGGCCAGCCCGCACCGACGGAGGCGAAGCCGCAGAACGCCGCAACCGACTCCCAAAACCACGAGCGGCAGAGCATTCAACAGAACAGGGCCGTCCGTCCTGAGCGGTCCATGCGCCATGAGCGGCCTCCGCGCCCGGAACGCTTTCACAAATAATGCCGGTGAGACCGCTCGTATGGGTGTCGCGCGCACTGCTGCTCTGCTCGGTTCTGTGGACGACCTCGGCCGGAGCCCAGGAAACAGCGGGCGCCCAGGCCGCCCCGCAAGCGGAGCACCACTGGCAGATCGGGCTCACCCCCTCCTTTCTCAGCGGCGACTACGGCCAGGGGTCCACGACCGATATCACGTATGTGCCCCTGAGCATCCAGCGCCTCTTCAGCGAGGGCGATGTGTCACTGGTGATCCCCGCCGTGCGGATCACCGGGGACTGCTCGGTCACCTTGCTGAGCGGCGTGCCCAACCGCACCGGCCAGGGCTGTCCCTCCCGTGGAGACCCGCGCGTGACCGAGCAGGGCCTGGGCGACATCGTGGTGCGGGGACGCTACTATCTCTTCGATGAGAAGGAATGGACCCCGGAAGTGGCGCTGATCGGCCGCATCAAGATTCCCACCGCCGATGAGAGCCGGGGATTGGGAACAGGCGAATGGGATGAGGGCGGGGGCCTCGAGATGGCCAAGAGCCTCACCGACCGCTGGGTCGCGTACCTCGACGGAGGCTACATCTTCATCGGGAAGCCGCCCGGCGTGCCGTTGCACAATCAGTGGTACTACGATGTGGGACTGGGCTATTTCTTCACCAAGGACCTGGTCGGCAGTCTCTACTACGAAGAGTGGCGGACGGTCGTGGCCGGTTTTCAGAACCCCCAGGATCTGCTGTTCACGTTGAACTATGCCTTTAGCCAGGCGATCCGGGCCAACGCGTCCACCCTTATCGGCCTCTCGGACGGCGCTCCGGATTACGGCCTCACGGTCGGTTTCACGGCGAGATTTTAAGCGGCGCGCTGATTACAGGGTGGGCATATGATGCGGCTGACGCGCAAGATGCTGGGGTTTCTGGCCGTGTACTCGGCGATCTTCTTCTTTCTCCGCTCGGATGCCGCGTTCAACGCGCACATCCTCATGGATTCCGAGGCGGAGCTCGGCGGGACCCCCCATCTCTTTACCGCGATCGGCACCATGTTCAGCATCATCGGCGGGTTCATCATTCAAAACCGCTGGATACGGTGGAACACCCTCATTGACACGATCCGGACGGAAGTGTCGATCCTGGAGGCGCTGGCCATGCACGCGAGGTTCCTGCCCCGCGAGGTCGGCGCGGGAATCACCGCAGCGATCCACGACTTTGCGCAGGCGATCGTGGATGAAGGACTCGAGCGGAGCGGCGCCGGTGGGAGCATGCTGGAGGAGAAGGCGCTGGCGTCGCTCCACGCGGCGATCTCGGGGGCCTCGCAACGAGGGGTGGCGATTGCGACCGAGATCAAGTTGTATGCCGACCTGAACACCCAACGGCGGAACCGGCTGCACCATAGCGCCAACCATATCCCGCCCGTGTTGCGGGCGATGATGCTCGGCGCCTGCGTGCTGCTCTGGTCTCAGGCGCTGCTGATCGGCGCGCCGAATGTCTGGATCGACTATCTCTTTACGGCCGGGATCGCCGGCCTGGCCTGCCTGATCTACCTCGTCATCGAGGACCTGGACAATCCCCTGCAGCCCGGCTTCTGGGCGCTGACCCCGAAGGACTATCAAGCGTTGCTGGACCAGATCAAAGCATCGGAATCACTGATTCAGTAACTGGGTATAGGACCCGCCGTGGCGCATTGATTCTCTCCTTTGCCTGTCGTATGCTAACGGTATCTCAAAGCCGCAGGAGGTCATGCATGGCGACTCCAAACATCAAAGAAGAAGCCCGACGGCTGGTGGATCGGCTTCCGGATAATTCGACGTGGGAAGACCTGATGCATGAGATCTATGTTCGCCAAGCCATTGAAGCGGGGTTATCCGATAGCAAGGCCGGTCGCACCACGGATGTGGAGCAAGTACGCTCCTCATTCGGACTGCCGAAGTGAGGGTACACTGGACCGACACCGCAATAGGTCACATCCGACGACTTCACGCCTACATCGCGCAAAGCTCTCCGGAATACGCTCAGAGAATCGTTGATCGTCTGACCAGACGTTCTCAGCAGATCGGCGACTTCCCGCAATCTGGTCGCACCGTTCCTGAAGCCGACCTCCCCCAGATACGTGAAGTTCTTGAGGGACCGTATCGCATTATTTACCACATCAACCCCGATCAGATAGATGTCATCGCAGTGCTTCACGGATCGCAGCAAACTCCGTGGACGCCTTGATATCCCGCCGCGAAGACGCAAATCGTAGGTGGAGAATTCCTGATCTATCTGGTCATCCCCTGCAGCCCGGCTTCTGGGCGCTGACCCCGAAGGACTCCCGGACGCTCCTGACTCAGCTCAAAAACCGCGAGGCTTTCACCGCCAAGAAGAGCGAGGCGCCTCGGCGGTTGATCCGCAGCAGCACCCGCTGATCCTTCTTGAGCTCCGCCGTCACCCGCTCGTAATCCTTCAGCGATCGCACCGGCTGGCGGTTCACCTCCTGGATCACATCGCCTGCCGCCAGCCCGGCGCGGTCGGCGGTGCTGCCCGGCTCCACCTGCGTGACCACGACGCCCTTGGTCTTCTCGTTGAGTCCCAGCGCGCGGGTGGTCTCGCGATCCAACGGCTGGACCTCGATGCCGGCCAGCGCGTGATCGGCTGAATCCGCGTCCTCCGCTCGAGCGGTGCGCATCGCGGGCTGCTCGCCGACCACGACCGTCACCTCGTGCGCGTGCCCGTCCCGCAGGACCTTCAGCTTGGCCTTGGTGCCGATCGGCGTCGCGGTGACTGCGCGCTGCAAGGCTGCCGGGTCCTCCACCGGCAGACCGTGGTATGCCACGATGACATCACCCTGCTTCAGCCCGCCCTGCTCGGCCGGACTGTCCTCGGTGACGTCGCTGACCAGCGCGCCTTTGGGATGCGTGGCCCCGAAAGAGGCGGCCAGCTCCGGCGTCAACTCCTGGATGCCGACCCCGAGATAGCCTCGGACCACCTTCCCGCTCTTCACGAGGCTCTCGGCGACGGGCCTGGCCATGCTGGCCGGCACGGCGAACCCCACGCCTTGGTAGCCGCCGGTCTGCGAAAAGATCGCCGTATTGATGCCCACCAGCTCGCCGCGAGTATTCACCAACGCGCCGCCGGAATTGCCCGGATTGATCGCGGCGTCGGTCTGGATGAAATCTTCGTACTGCGTGATGCCCATCCGGCCCCGTCCCAGCGCGCTCACGATCCCGAGCGTCACCGTGGAATTCAGGCCGAAGGGGTTGCCCACCGCCAGGACGTAGTCGCCCACCTGCAGCGTCGAAGAATCGCCCCACGGCACGGACGGCAGGTTCCGGTCCTCAATCTTGACCACCGCCAGATCGGTCCGCGGATCGGCGCCGACGATCTTCCCCGTATACTCGCGCTTGTCCGGGAGCGTCACCTGCACCTCCTTGGCCCCGTCCACGACGTGGTTGTTGGTGATGATGTGGCCGTCCGGCGACACGATCACGCCCGACCCCATTCCCATGCCACGCGGCTCGCGGTCGAATGGGCTGTGCGGGCCGTGCGGCCGCCGCGGGAAGTTAAAGAATTCGTCCGGCAGATCGAAGGGGAGGCGCGGGCCCTGCTCCCGCCCCCGGACCAGTTTCTGCATGGACGTGATATTGACGACCGCAGGCCGCACCGCCTTGGCCACATCGGCGAATCCGGCCACAGGCGGCTGGGTGGGCGCTACGGTGGTCGGCGCGGCCATCGCCGCCACGGCAGAGTGAGACGATCCGATGTCCTGCGCTGAGAACATAGCCGTCGAGCCGAGCAAGAGCAGCGCGGTGATGACACCGAGGGATGTGACTCCTCGCTGACGAGAGACTTTGCTTCGCATACATCCTCCTGGTGAATGGATTGTGCGCCCAGCCGAATTCTTCGGCGGATGGGAGGATGCTAGCAGCGGAACCTTAGCAGGAGATTAAGGCAGGATTAAAAGGTTCTAAGAATCCAGCGGCCGGGAAGTGCTTCGAAGGTCGCGGGGCGAAGATGTCTTTTCCGCGGGACTACCCCGTCACGTCGTTCGTATCGGCGTTCTGCAGATTCTGCTTGATGTCGTTGACGTGCCACATGTCGATCGTGACATCGTTGTCCAGGTTCGCCGTGCCGGTCGCGGTAAACCCGACGGGATTGGTGCTGGCCTGCGAAGCCACCACCGAGTTCTCGCCGGTCACCGTGCCGGTCCCGGCCGCGATGTAGCACGAGGAGAGCGTCGAGCCGTAGGAGGCGCACACCGCGTTCCCCCCGTTGGCCGGGCTCCGGTAGCTGTACCGGTTCGAGCTCCCGGCCAGCCCGAAGCCGATGTCCTGAAAGCTGCCGAAGATCGAGCTCTCGCCCATGTAGGACGTCTCAGCGATGAAGATCCCGCCCAGATTGAGCTTCACTTCGGCCTGCCGTGACTTGGCCTGATACCGCATGAAGTTGGGAATGGCGATCGAGGCCAGAATGCCGACGATCGCGACGACGATCATCAGCTCGATGAGCGTAAACCCTCGTGGTGCCCCCCGACCCGCGTTGAGATGCTCCATGACTCCGGCCCTCCGAGGCTGCCGCCCACGTGATTCGATCTGCTCGATGGTTGTCGTCAGGATGTCCGCACGGGCAGCATAACAGTAAAAGTACTGCCCTGGCCAGGAGAACTGTGAACCTCGATGGCGCCGCCATGGGCCTCGGCGATCCATTGGCAGATGGCCAGGCCCAGGCCCGTGCCGGAGCGGTGATGGGCGCGGGCGGCCTCGGTCCGGTAGAACCGGTCGAAGATCCGGGCCTGCTCGGCCTCAGAAATCCCGATGCCGGGGTCCCGCACGGTCACACGCGCGGTTGCATGCTCACGCACAAGCGCGAGCCCGACCGTCCCGCCGCGATGGGAATACTTCACCGCGTTGTCCACGAGGTTCAGCAGCAGCTCCCGCAAGCGCAGCTCATCGCCGAGCACCGTCGCCTCCTCCAGCTTCTCGAGCGTGACCCGCACCTCATTGGATTGTCCGAGCACCTCCGCCTGCCGGTGAATCTCCTCCAGCACGGCTTCTAGCCGCACCGGAGCCATGGCCATCGTGATCTGGCCCTGATCGGCGCGCGACAGGAAGAGCAGCTCCTCCACGATCCGTGCCATCCGGTCGATCTCCTCCAGGCTGCTCTCGAGCACGGCGCGATACTCCTCCACGGAACGGGGACGTCGCAGGGCCAGCTCGGTCTCGCCTTTCAGCACCGTCAACGGCGTGCGCAATTCGTGCGACGCGTCGGTGCTGAACTGCCGCACCTGCCGGAAGGACTGCTCGAGGCGCGCGATCATCTCGTTGAAGGTCGCGGCCAACCGCCCGATCTCATCGGAGGAGACCGGTCCGGCCAGCCGCTGAGTCAGATCCCCCGCGGCGATCCTTCTCGCCGCCTGCGTGATCGTCTCCACCGGCCGCAGGGCCCGGCCGGCCAGAAACCAGCCGCCCGCCAGCGAGACGAGGAGCCCCGCCGGGACCGTCACCAGCAGGATGAGCAGCACCTCATGCATCGTCTCCTCGAGCGGCTCGAGCGACGTTCCCACCTGCACGATGTTCACGAGCACGCCGCCGTGGACGATGGGCACGGAGATCAGGCGCAGCGGCGGGCCTTCCGGGAATCGGGCCGACTCATAGGTGGTCTTTCCGGCCAGCGACGCTTCCAGCGCCGTGCGGCTCAGCGGGATGTCCCGCCGGCTGAGGTTGGGAGACCGGATCGTGACCTTGCCGGAGGGCCCGAAGATCTGGAAGAACTTGTCGAGGACGGCCAATTCCGGGAAGTCGCGGGAGAGGTCCTCGAACAGCAGGAAGGGGCCGAAGCGGCGCTGCTCGATCGCCCAGACCGCCGCGCCCGCAGCGTCGTGGAGCCCGCGATCGACCTGTGCCTTCAGCCCGCGCGAGAGCACCGTGTACAACACCCCGGCGAAGATCACGAAGATCACCGCCAGCACGGTCCCGTACCAGAGCGTGAGGCGAAGCCGCAGCGAGAGCACAAAAGGTTGAGGTTGAGGCTCAGGGTGAGGTCGATCTGAAGTGGACATTGACGCAGCCTTAACCCGAACCTGAACCTTCCGCTCTCAAGACGTAGCCGCTGCCGCGCACGGTGTGGATGAGCTTGCGCCCCTGTCCGCGGTCGATCTTGTTGCGGAGGTAATTGACGTACACGTCGATGACGTTGGTGAAGGTGTCGAAGTCCAGGTCCCACACGTGCTCGGCAATCATCGCACGGGTCAAGACCCGGCCGGCGTTCCGCATCAGATACTCGAGCAGCGCGTACTCCTTGGCCGTCAGCTCGATCTTCTGCCCACCGCGGGTGACCTCGCGGGTGGCGGGATTCAGCACGAGGTCATCTATCTGCAGGAGCCCGGTCGCCTCGCCGCTTCCCCGCCGGAGCAGCGCCCGGACGCGCGCCAGGAGTTCTTCGATCGCGAAGGGTTTGGTCAGATAGTCGTCGGCGCCCGCATCCAGCCCCCTGACTTTCTCATCGGTCGCGCTCCGCGCGGTGAGGATGAGGACGGGCACGCGGCTCTGCCGCCGGCGCAGGGCCTTCAGCAGCTCGAGTCCGGACAGGCCGGGAAGCATGACATCCAGGATGATCGCATCGTACGCATTGCTGGTCGCCGCCTCAAGTCCCGAGGGCCCGTCGGCCCGGACATCCACGGCGTAGCTTTCTTCTTCCAACGCCCGCCTGATAAAGGAGGCGACCTTGGTCTCGTCTTCAACGACTAAGATTCTCATAAGCCGTTAGGGGTGAGGCGTAAGGGGTAAGGGGTCTGAGAGATAATGAGGAAGCTTCAAAGTTCCGAAAGCCGGGGCCATAGAATTTACCCCTCACTCCTCGCCCTTCACTCCTCCCCGTTACTTGGGAGGATACCGCGTGATGGTCACAGGCGCCTGGCTCAGCGACGGGCCTTGCGGCGTCCGCCGCGCCAGCGTGTGCGTGAGCCAACGGACATCATCCCGCTCCGGAAAATCCGAGCGATAGTGCGCCCCGCGGCTCTCTTCGCGCGCCAGCGCGCCGGCCACGATCGTCTCGGCGATCTCCAGCAGGGACTGCAGCTCGAGGGCGCCGATCAGGTCCGTATTGAAGACCTGCCCGCGGTCATGGAGCGCGAGCAGCGGCAGCCGGGTCTTGAGGTGCTGGATCATCTTGAGGGCGTCGGTCATGGAGGCCTGCGTCCGAAAGATCCCGAGGTTCTGGCTCATGGTCCGGCCCAGCTCTTCCCGCAATTGCCAGGCGCGGACCGGCCCCCGGCTCTTCAGCAGCCGCGCGATCCGGTCCTGCTCCGCCCGCAGCGCGGCGCCCGACACGGCACGCGGCGGGACGTCCCGCACATAGGCGCCGGCGCGGGCGCCGGCCCGCCGCCCGAACACGACGGTCTCCAGCAGGGAATTCCCGCCCAGGCGGTTGGCGCCGTGCACGCTGACGCAGGCGCACTCGCCCGCCGCGTACAGACCGCGCATCTCCGTCTCGCCCCACTGGTTCGTGCGCACCCCGCCCATCTGGTAATGGGCCCCCGGCCGCACAGGAATCGGGCTCTCCACCGGATCCACTCCGGCGAACTCCATGGCCAGCTCGCGGATCTGCGGCAGGCGCTCCATGATCCGGGCGCGGCCCAGATGCCGGAGGTCCAGGAGCACGCAGCCGTCCACCCCGCGGCCCTCCAGAATTTCGCGGCCCAGCGCCAGCGAGACCGTGGACCGGGTGGCCAGCTCCATCAAGTCCGGGGCATAGCGTTTCATGAACCGCTCGCCCAGCGTGTTGAGCAGGTACGCGCCTTCGCCGCGCGCCCCCTCCGTGATCAGGATGCCCGTGTCCT
Source organism: uncultured Nitrospirales bacterium (assembly GCA_964373355.1). Taxonomy (GTDB): domain Bacteria; phylum Nitrospirota; class Nitrospiria; order Nitrospirales; family Nitrospiraceae; genus CAYJUM01. Next base: position 13,755 of record CAYJUM010000050.1, read on the forward strand.
TCAGCGTGGTCGGATGGAACTGGACGAACTCCATGTCCTGAAGGGGCACGCCCGCGCGGTACGCCAGCGCCATGCCGTCGCCCGTATTGATCACCGCGTTGGTGCTGGTGAGGAACACCCGGCCGCTGCCGCCGGTGGCGAGGATCACGGCCTTGGCGGCGAGGCTGTGCAGCCCGCCGCGCAGCAGATCCCAGGCAATCACGCCGCGGCAGACGCCGTCCTCCACGATCAGCGACGTGACGTACCACTCTTCATAGACAGTCACGCGCCGCTTGAGGAGCTGTTCGTACATGGCGTGGAGGATGGCATGGCCGGTGCGGTCGGCGGCATAGCAGGTCCGCACGGCGCCGGCGCCGCCGAACGGCCGCTGGGCGATCCGTCCCTGGTCGTCGCGGCTGAAGATCACGCCCATCCGCTCGAGCTCGAAGATCTCGCCGGGAGCCTCCCGGCACATCGCCTCGACGGCGTCCTGATCCCCCAGGTAGAGCCCGCCTTTGATGGTATCGAAGGCGTGGGCCTCCCAGGAATCGTTCGCGCCGAGCGCCGCGTTGATCCCGCCCTGCGCCGCGACGGAATGACTGCGGACCGGATGGACTTTGGAGACGATCGCGACGTCGAGGTCGGAGGGCGCGGCCAGAGCGGCCCTCATGCCGGCCAGGCCGGCGCCGACGACCAGAATGTCATGGAGCTTCATCGCGAATGAGGATTACCTGACTCGTCGAGCGAAGGCAAGCGACCCCTCACGCCTCACCCTTCACTCCTTACGGCCTGCCTTACGGTTCTGGGTCTAGCCAGCGTGACGCGGACGTGGTACTCTCACGCCCTTTCTGGGCAGTAATTGGTCATCGGTGAGGAGTGATTGGAACTCCGTCCGTTGATTCTCGAAAGCGCTCTTCGGATTGCATCTCCGGTGCCGGCGCGATATTCTGACGGCAGAGTGTCCGAATGACTTCCGGCAACCAGCCACCCCACAAGGCTCCGCTCGACCGGCCGCCGGACCTCTTCGTCCCGCGGCATCTCGGCCCGACCGACGCCGACATCCAGGAAATGCTGGCGACGCTCGGGCTGCAGTCGCTCGACGCGCTCGCCGATGCGACCGTGCCGGAGACCATCCGGCTCCGCCGCGCGCTCACGCTCGGCCCGTCGAAGGGCGAGCATGAGGTGCTGAGCGAGCTGCGGGCGATCGCCGGCCGCAATCAGGTGTTCCGCTCGCTGATCGGGATGGGCTACTACGACTGCCTCACGCCGCCGGTCATTCAGCGCAATATCTTAGAAAATCCCGCTTGGTACACTCAGTACACCCCCTACCAGGCGGAGATCGCCCAGGGCCGGCTGGAAGCGCTCCTGAATTACCAGACCATGGTCGCCGATTTGACCGGGCTGCCCGTGGCCAACGCGTCGTTGCTGGACGAGGCCACCGCGGCCGGAGAGGCCATGTCCATGTGCCGGGCCATCGCGGGCCGCGGGACGGACGGGGAATCGAAGCACGGGTTTTTCGTCGCCGAGGACTGCCATCCGCAGACGATCGCGGTACTCAGGACCCGCGCCGAACCGCTGGGGATCGCGCTCCACGTCGGCGCGCCAGGCACGACCGATTTCGCCCGACTGAATCTGTGCGGCATCCTGTTGCAGTACCCCGCCACGGACGGCCTGATTCGCGACGACCGCGGCGTGATCGAGCGCGCCCATGCCGCCGGTGCGCTCGTCGTGATGGCCACCGACCTGCTCGCGCTGACCCTGTTGCGACCGCCCGGGGAGCTCGGCGCGGACATCGCCGTGGGATCCAGCCAGCGCTTCGGCGTCCCGTTGGGCTTCGGCGGCCCGCATGCCGCCTTCATGGCCACGAAGGATGACTACAAGCGCCAACTGCCCGGCAGAATCGTGGGCGTCTCCCGCGACGCGGCCGGCCGGCCGGCCTACCGGCTGGCGTTGCAGACCAGGGAGCAGCACATCCGGCGGGATCGCGCGACGAGCAACATCTGCACGGCCCAGGTGCTCCTGGCCGTCATGGCCGGCATGTACGCGGTCTACCATGGCCCCGACGGGCTGCGCCGGATCGCGGAGCGGGTGCAGGGCCTGACACAGGCCCTGGCGGAAGGCCTGCGACGCCTCGGCCACGAGGTGACGGACGGCCCGGTGTTCGACACCCTCCGGGTGCGCCCCCACAAGCAGTCAGCCGATCAGGTCCACGCCCGCGCCCTGGAGCATCGTGTCAATCTGCGGCGCTTCGACGAGGGATCGATCGGGGTCTCACTCGATGAGCTGACGGGGATCGAGGAATTGCGGGTCTTGCTCGACATCTTCGCGGGCGGGCGCCTGGTTCCGGCCGACGTCACCGAGATCGCCGGATCGAGCCGGCACCGGATCCCGGAGCCGCTGGCGCGTCAGAGCAAGTATCTCACCCACGAGGTCTTCAACCGGTACCACTCCGAGCACGAGATGCTGCGGTACATGCGCCGCCTGGAGTCCAGGGACCTCTCGCTGGTGCACTCGATGATTCCGCTGGGCTCCTGCACCATGAAGCTGAACGCCACCACCGAAATGCTGCCGGTGTCCTGGCCGGAATTCTCGCGCCTGCACCCGTTCGCGCCGGCGGACCAGACCCGTGGATATGCCGAGCTGTTCCGGCAGCTCGAAGCCTGGCTCGCGGAGATCACCGGCTTCGCGGCCGTCTCGCTGCAGCCGAACGCCGGCTCCCAGGGCGAGTACGCGGGCCTGCTCGTGATCCGCGCCTACCAGAAGGATCGCGGCGAAAGCCGGCGCGATGTCTGTCTGATCCCGGTGTCGGCCCATGGGACGAATCCCGCCAGCGCCGTCGTCGCCGGCCTCAAAGTGGTCGCCGTGGCCTGTAACGGGCGCGGCAACATTGACCTCGGCGACCTGGAGGCCAAGGCCCGCGAGCACCGCGAGCGCCTCGCCGCCCTGATGGTCACCTATCCCTCCACCCACGGGGTCTTCGAGGAGGACATCCGGAAGATCTGCGAGATCGTGCACGCCCACGGCGGGCAGGTCTACATGGACGGCGCGAACATGAACGCGCAGGTGGGGTTATGCCGTCCGGCCGACATCGGGGCGGATGTCTGCCACCTCAACCTGCACAAGACCTTCTGCATCCCGCACGGCGGCGGCGGGCCCGGCATGGGGCCGATCGGCGTGGCCCCGCATCTGGCGCCGTTCCTGCCCGGCCATCCCGTCCAGAACCCGGACGGCAAGGCCATCGGGCCGGTCTCCGCGGCGCCCTACGGGAGCGCGAGCATCCTACCGATTTCCTGGGCATTCATCGCGTTGATGGGGGCGGAAGGGCTGACGAAGGCGACCAAGGTGGCGATCCTGAACGCCAACTACATGGCCAAGCGGCTGGAGAAATATTTCCCCGTGCTCTATGCCGGCAAGCACGGGTTCGTGGCCCACGAGTTCATCCTGGACATGCGCCGCTTCAAGGAGAGCGCCGGGGTCGAAGTGACGGATGTCGCCAAGCGGCTGATGGACTACGGATTCCACGCGCCGACCGTCTCGTTCCCCGTGGCCGGCACGCTGATGATCGAGCCCACCGAAAGCGAGTCCAAGGCCGAGCTCGACCGCTTCTGCGAGGCATTGATCGGGATCCGGGGGGAGATTCAGGAGATCGTAGAAGGCCGTCAGCCGCGGGGGGACAATCTTCTGAAAAATGCGCCCCATACGGCGCAGGACGTGACGGCCACGGCCTGGAAGCGGCCCTACACCCGCGAGCAGGCCGCCTTTCCGGCCCCCTGGGTCCGCGAGTCCAAGTTCTGGCCGGCGGTCGC
>CAYJUM010000051.1:0-17480 GCA_964373355.1 uncultured Nitrospirales bacterium
CGGCCAGCAGGCGGGCCAGCGTCGTGCCCCACGCTCCCGCCCCGATGACCGCGACTGTTCTGTATGGATTCTCCGGGCTCATGCTTACGCCGGCGTGAAAGGAGCCGGATTATAGGAACCCCGTCGAGAAGCTGTCAAACGAAACGGGAACGAAACGGACACTCTTGGCGGGGTGGGATCAATCTAACGCCAAGGTCAGACACTTCGCGGACCCGCCCGACTTCATGAATTCATCGAGTGCGACCGGATGGGCCGTGTAGCCGACGTCGGTCAGCAACCGCACGGTGTCTGGACAACCCGAGGGCAGGACGATGTGCTTGCCGACGCAGACCGCATTGCAGGCGAACCGCAAGGCGTCGGGCTCCGGGACCACGAGGAGGCGGTCCTTGCCGATCCGCTCCCTGACGACCGCCTGGGCATAGGTGTCGAAGGCCGGGGGATAGTAGAGCAGCTCGCCCCCGCTCAAGGGACAGAAGCAGGTGTCGAGATGGTAGAAGCGGCTGTCCACGAGCTCGAGCGGAATGATTTCGCGGCCAAAGATTTTGCTGAGGATCGGATAGGCACGGATATCGCTCCGCTGGCGGTATCCCCCGAACACGGCATCCGGAAACCCCAGCAGGTCGCCGGCACCCTCGAAAAACACGTGCGGCTCCAGCCTCACGACCTCGTAGCCCTGCTCGCGGAACCAGCTCTCAAAATGCTGTTCCTCGCGCTGGCGCTCCGGATGCCGGAACCGGCTGGGGACGGCGAGCGTCCCCCTCACGACCCCGGCATTGGCGGTAAACACCATGTCCGGCAGGCCGGGAACCGGCGCGAGCCGTTCCAGCACGGCGCCCGCGTCCTTCTCCAGGACCTCCATCAAGCCGTGCCACTGCCGGCGCGCTCGCTCGAGATCGACGACGTTGGAGAGCCGCATCCACGGATTGATCTCATAGTCGATGCGGAAATAGTCCGGCGGGCAGATCAGCAGGCGGCTCATGGCTTCCACCCCAATTCCCTGCCGAGCTCGCGCAGGAACGACGCGGCATCCATCACCAGCCCCACCGCCTGAAAGCTGCCGCGGTCGGCGAGCTTCGTCGGCACGGCCGGATTCACATCGACGCACACCGTCGGCACGGTGGCCGGCAGCAGATTCCCCGTGGCCACCGCATGGAGCGTGGAGGCGACGAGCAAGGCCAGCCCCACTCCCGGGAGCGCCGCCCGCATGGCGGCCTGCGCGCGAACCGAATCGGTGATCGTGTCGGGGAGCGGGCCGTCGTCCCGGATGGTCCCCGCCATGACCACCCGCACACCGCGCCGGACGCAGGCCGCCATGATCCCGTCCTTCACCAGCCCGGATTCCACCGCCTGCCGGATGCCGCCGATCGCCCGGATCCGGTTGATCGTGCGCAGATGGTGCTCATGTCCGTGCGGGACCGGCCGGCCGGCGGAAAGGCGGTAACCGAGCGAGGTCCCGAACATTTCGGCTTCGATGTCGTGCGCCGCCAGCGCGTTGCCGCAGAACAGCACCTGGATGTAGCCGGAATCGATGAGCCAGGTCAGGGGCTCCCGCCCGCCGGCATGGATGATGGCGGGCCCGCCGGCCAGCAGCACCTTGCCCCGCGCGTCCCGCAGCTCCCGCATCCGGCGGGCGATGTCGGTGATGACCGGGCCGTGCGGCCGCTCCGCCGAGACCTTGGACTCCATGAACCCGAAGACGTCGCGTTCGCGGGGCCGTGCGAGCGGGAGCACCCGCACGCCCTGCCGGCCCGTCACGACGGCCTCGCCGCGCCTCACGTCGTTCATCGGGAGCGCCCGCGCCGTCCCATGCGCCGCGTCCACCACGATCCCCAGGTCCATCTCGATGGCCTCCACGTCCACCCAGCGCCCGTTGAGGCGCACCTGCGTCGGCAGATGCGTGGTGGCGTAGAAGGCGTCCGGGAAGACGCCGTCGGCCGGCGCCGGCTCCATCGCGCAATTCTTGTCCCCTTCGATCGTCGCGCCGTGCGGCTGCACCGCTCTGAGGATGTCGGCGAGCAGTTCCGCCGAGCCTGCGTGGACCACGATCTTCGCGCGCGAAATTTCTTCGCGCGTCTGGCCGATCCGCACTTCGCTCAGGTCGAACGTGCCTCCCAGCATCAGGATCGTATCGAGCACTTTTGCCAGGATCAGCGAGTCGATGATGTGGCCTTCGAGGAGAATGGTTTCGCGGTGCATGGCTCCATGATACCACGCAAGAGGGAACGCAACTTCCGACCCTGGTGGGGTATACGGGACGCCCTCCCGTGATATACTGGGCTCCTGATGAAGACGACCGCCATACAGCTCGCCGCCGGTCTCGCGGGCGCGGTGATCGCGCTGAGCGTCCTGCCGGCGCATGCCACGGATGAGGTATTCCGGGGATTCACCGGCCACATCGGCGGGCAGATCCAGTCGGACAAGAGGGAGTTCGTGGACGCCGAGAGCTGCACGATCTGGTTTTACAAGCAGCAGCAACAGCCCCCGGCCCCGCAGGCCAAGAAGACCTCGTACTCGCGGCGGCGCGCGGCGGCGGGCCCGGAGTGCTCCGCCCGTTTCCCGAACCTGGAGACCGCCCGCGGCGAGTTCAGCCGCACGCAGTCGGCCTTATCGGTGAGCCTGACGTTTTACGAGTTCGCCCTGGTGGGCGACCGGAACGATGATGGAGAGTACAACGCGGTGGAGATCAAGGACATGCTCGAGGCGTTCGGCCTCTCCTTTGAGGCGGAGCTGGCCGCGCGGGCCTACCTGGAGCAGTTGAACGCGAAGTTCGACGGCATCCACCGGACCGCGAGCCTCGAACCGCTGATGTCCGGCTTGAGCACCCTCTACGATCGCGGATACCGGTTTAGCCCTCAAGACCGCGCGGAGCTGGACAAGATCTCCCAATGAGCCATCCGCTGCGCTGGTCTCTTCGGATCAAGATCCATCTCGCCAATCGCCTCGGTGTTCCCGTCTACCGGGCCGTGAACCTGCTCCCGCCCTATGAGCTCGGGCACGAGCGGGCGGAGCTTTCGCGGATCGAATGCCGGTCCGAGGCGCTGGCGGGCCGGCGGGCCGTGCACATCACCGACCTGCATCTGGACCGCTATCACCCGCGGCACGACATGCTGCTGGGACGCATCGCCGCCGTGCGTCCCGATTGGGTGTTCGTGACCGGCGACCTGCTCACGGTCCCGGAGGGTCTCGGCCCCCTGTTTCGATTCCTGACGGGACTGCGCGGGATCGCCCCCGTGTACCTGACGCTGGGCAATCACGACCACTACAGCGGGGTGCCCGTCGGCCGGTTCGCCGAGCTGGCCGACCGGCACAAGCTTTCGCTCTTGGTGAACCAGGTCGCCTTCATCACGCTGCCCCGGGGCGAGCTGGGGATCGTCGGGGTGGACGATCCATCGCTTCACCGGGCCGATCTGCGCTGCATCCCCGGTCCGCGGCCCGATCGGTTCACGGTGCTGCTGGCGCATGCGCCGAACATCCTCGATCAACTCGAGGACGCACACGCCGTGGATCTGGTGCTGTGCGGGCACAGCCACGGAGGACAGTGGCTCTTCAAAGCCATCAGGCCCTTCTGGCTGCCCTATGGCTGTGGCGGGCGGGCGCACGGGCTCTACGAGCGGAACCGGCACCGGCTCTACGTGAACCGCGGCATCGGCTGGTCGTGCCTTCCGGTCCGGATCGCATGCCCGCCCGAAATGCTCGTCATCGACTGGCTATCGCCTCACGCCTAACGCCTCATGCCTTACGGGATCCGTTCCAGCGCTTCCCGCGCCCGGCTCCGCACCGTCTGATCCCAATCCTCCGTCATGACCTCGGTGAGCTTGGCTTTGGCTTCGCTGATCCGCATGCGGCCCAGGGCCAGCGCTGCGCAGCCGCGCACGTAGGCGTGGTCGTCCTCGAGCGCCTTGAGCAGCACCGGCACGGCCTTCGTATCCTGCAGCACGCCCAGATGACTGGCCGCCATGCCCCTGATCCGGTGCTGCTGGTCGCCCACCGCGGTGCGCACCGTGGCCAGGAACAGGTCGGAGAGGGCGGGGGCCACGCGCTCCAGTCCTTCGAGCCGGTAGTCATTCAGCTCCACGAGCGCGAAAGCCAGATCCAGACGCTTCTCGCGTGAGGATTCCTGCTCAAAACGCGTGATCAGCCGTGCCACCGAGGCCCGCCGGTCCCGCCGGACCTTCACGCGCCTGATGACGGTCCACGCCAGGGTTCCCACGATGGCCGCCAGAAACGCCGCGGGCGCCACCTGTTCCACGACGTAGTCCCGGGTGTCGAGCGGCAGCCGTTTCCAGACCCACACGCCGGCGACCACGACCCCGACCAGCAGCAGGACCAAAGTCAATCGGACCTGGCCTGCGTTAGCTCTCATCGCGGTGGACTGCCTTGACACCGAAAGACGCATTCTCTTAGCGTACGGTGTGCAGCTCACCATTCTCGGCTCCGGGACCAACCTGCATCCCCGTCGCGCCGCCGCCGGCTATCTCGTCGAGACCGACCAGACGCTGATCCTGGATTTCGGCCCGCGCACGCTCTCCAATTTGCTGAAGACGGGCGTCGATCGGCACGCGATCCGGCATCTGCTGTTTTCGCACTACCATGCCGACCATTTTTCGGACTTCATCACGTTCTTCTTCGACGCGGTGATCCATTCCAGGTTCGGAGGACGGCGCCCCGACCTGTCGCTGATCGGCCCGCGCGGGACCAAACGGCTGTTTCGGACGATCCTCCGCACGTTTCCGAGCTTTCGCGCCGGCACCTTCCGGGTCCGCATCCGGGAGGTCTCGGACCGCCCGTTCCGGATCGGAGATACGCGGATCACGCCCCGGACGGTCGTGCACAGCGATCAGCTCCACTGCCTCGGCTACCGCATCGAGCACAACGGCAGGGCGCTGGCCTATTCGGGGGATGCTCAGGCGTGTGACAGCCTGGTGGAATTGTGCCGCGGGGCGGACCTGGCGGTGCTGGACTGCTCCTTCCCGGAGAATCGTCCCGGCGCCGGGCACATGCACGCCGGCCAGTGCGGGCAGATCGCCCGGCGGGCCGGGGTCGGCCATGTGATCCTCTCGCATTTTTATCCGATTGCCGAGCGGTACGACGTGAAGCGGCAGGCGGGGCGGCATTTTAAGGACAGAGTCAGTCTGGGACGGGACTTGATGCGCGTGGTGCTGTAGCTACTCCTCTTTGAGCGTCTCACCCGGCTTGTCTGCCTCCAGGATTTCGAGAAACCGGCTGAACCGGGCCTGCTTCACCGGCTCGTCCAGCTTGCTGTAGATGGCCACGAGGTTCTTGAGCATCCGGCTCAGGATCGCCCGCGGCTGGCTCTTGTAGAGGTACCGCTCCTCGAACCCGTAGCCCGCCTGCATGAGGAAGCGCGCGCAGTCCTTCTCGGTCAGCAACGCGCCCCCGTTGAACGCGTCCACGAACACTTTGTAGCGGTCCGATTCATACTTGACGAGAAAGTGCCCCGGCATCCCGACGCCGTAGACCGGCAGCCCCAGACGCTGCCCGACCAAGAGATAGAGGACCGACAGGCTGAGCGGAATGCCGCAGCGCCGCTCCAGCACCCGGTTGAGATAGCTGTTGTCGGGCTCGTAATAGTTCTTGCTGTTCCCCCGGAAGCCCTGCTCGGTGAACAGATACCGGCTCATCGTCTTGACGGCTTCCTCCCCGGAGACCCGGCGGCCGAGGCGGCTCCGGACTTCCGCCGCCATCGTATCGAGCTTCTCCACGTACGCCCGCACGCTCAACCCGGGGTAGGCATAGCGGGCGATCAGGAAGGCCCCGGACTCGAGATAGTCGGGGTCCTCCGGCGTCCTGATCAAGTCGCGGAGCTCCCCCTCCAGCCGCACCCCCCGGATCTCGTCGAGGATGCCCTCGATGCGCTTCGCCATCTCCGGCTGCTCGATCTCGGCCTCCTGGAGCAGCGGCACAGCCGGATCGCCGATGGCCACCAGCTTCTCGCCGATCGCCCGGGCGATGCGCTCGTTCTCGTCGGACAGGAGGCGGATCAACGCCTTGATCTGAGTTTCAACCATCTTTAACCTCGTAAAACGTCAGGCGCAGGCTTTCTGAGGATCGTTCTTGCTCCGTCACCCCTACACCTGACGCCTCACGCCTGACGGCTTTTCAGCCGATGGCCCGCCGGAAGGCCCTGGCGCTTCCGTAGAGGCAGAGCGCGTCGAAGACGGCCATGACCGCGATCACCATCGCGATGCGCGGCACCGCCTCGGCCCAGCCAGAGAGAATGAGCGGGCGCACCGCATCGATGGCCCAGGTCATCGGGTTGAACCGAGCCACGACGCTCATCCAGAAAGGCATCGCCGCGAGCGGCACCAGGGCGGAGCTCAGGAAGATCATCGGCAAGGACAGAAACCCGAGCACGGAGAAAAAGTCTCCATGACTCTTGACCGAAAAGGCCATGGCCATCGAGATAGCCGTCAGGCCGACGCCGAAGAGCATGCCGATGAAGAGGATGACCGCGACGCCCGGCAGGCCCGTCGCCGGCCTCACCCCGAACGCGGCAGCCACCCCCAGGATTACCAAGATCTGCACCGACGTGATCGTGATCACGAACAGATACCGGCTCAGAATGATGGAGGTCCGATGGATAGGGGTCGCCAGCAACCGCTCCAGAAAGCCGTTCTCCTTGTCGAACAAGAGGTCCACGCCGCCGGCCAGGCCGTTGTTCAGGACGGTCATCACGACCACGCCGGCCGCCAGGAAGCTGATGTAATTCGGGGCCTGCACCACCTGGGTATCCGCCGCGCGCTGGAACAGGTTGCCGAAGAAGATCAGCCAGAACAGCATCGGCTGGACCAAGGTAAAGAGCATGCTGAATTTTTCGCGGCTCAGCCGCCGCACCCAGCGCATCGTCAGCGCCCCGATCTCTTGCAAGTAGTCGTGCATCGGTCGAACTCCGCAAACGAGTTGTCAGTTCTCAGTGGTCAGTCCATTCCAAACTGCTTACTGAGGACTGATGACTGACAACTGCCCGGGTTCACGCCATTCATTCGTCACCTGGGGGAAAGTCTTCGCGGATGGCGTGGCCGGTATAGGTCACGAACACGTCCTCCAGGCGCGGCCGGTGATACTCGATGAACTCCAGCCGGCAGCCGAGCCGGTTCGCCGCGTCCAGCACCGACGGCAGCGCCTTCTCCGGAGAATCGACGCGGATGTCCAGCCCATCGGCCCTGCTGGTGACCGCGCGGATGGCCGGGAGCGCGCTCACGGACGCGGCCAGCGACTCCAGGCGGCCGCGGGCGGCGGGCTCGACGGTGACCGCGACGATGTCTCCGCCCAGCCCCACCTTCAATTCGGTGGGCGAGCCGAGCGCCCGAATCCGGCCCCCGTCAATGATGGCCACGCGGTCGCAGAGCTGGTCGGCCTCCTCCAGGTAGTTGGTCGTCATGACCACCGTGATGCCGTGCTGCTTGAGCTGCCGGATGTAGTCCCAGATGCGGAGCCGGCTCTTCACATCCAGACCGAGGGTGGGCTCGTCCAGGAACAGGACTTGCGGGTTCGCCAGCAGGCCGCAGGCGAGGTCCAGCTTCCGCTTCATGCCGCCCGAGAAGGTGCGGACCGGCTGGTCCGCCTTGTGCTCGAGGTCTACCAAGGCGAGCACCTCTCCGATGCGGCGGGAGATCTGCGCCGCGGAGAGATGGTAGAGGGCGCCGAGGAGTTGCAGATGCTCCCGGCCCGTCAGAAACCGATCGACCGCCCGCTCCTGCGGCACATAGCCGATGAGCTGCCGCACGCGGTCCGCGTCGCGCACGACGTCGTACCCGAGCACGGTGGCGCGTCCGGAGCTGGGCGGCAGGACCGTGATCAGAATGCGCAGGGTGGTGGTCTTGCCGGCCCCGTTCGGGCCCAGCAGGCCGAACACCTCCCCGGAAGACACCTGGAAGGAGATGTCCTGGATCGCCGTGACGTCGCCATAGGTCTTGGCCAACTGCGACGTCTCTATGGCGACCGCGCGGTCCATGATCTTGTTCTTAAACTTCTCTCAGCTTGTTCCGGCCGTCCCGCTCGCACCGCTTGAATTGCATCAGGTCGATCAGGCGGCGGGCCTGCTGCAGCAGGGTCTCCGCCTCCAAGAGGAATTGTTTTTCCAGCGGGGAAAAGTCCAAGTCGGCCGAGAGGCTGTTGACCAGCACGTCATCGCGCAGGTCCAGCCGGTTCATGCCTGCCGTCGGCCGGTCCAGGCGGCCGTGCCCGAGTTGCTCCGCCACCAGGCGCAGGAGCTGGGCCCGGACGGCCGGCTCCAGCGCCGTGTGCTCCCCCGGCGTGACCACGATCCGGGCCTGCCGGTAGGGCTTGTCGTAGAACTGCTCATGGACGACGTAACGCTGCAGGCCCTGGAGCAGCACGTTGTAGCGACCGTCGGGCAGCCGCTGCACATTCACCAGCCGTCCGACGCACCCAACCTCGAAGACCGGCGGGTTCCCGTAATACTCCCGTTCCCATCCTTCCTTGAGCAGGGCCATCCCGATGAACCGTCCTCCCGCCGTCGCGTCGGCGATCATGTCGCGGTAGCGCGGCTCGAAAATGTGCAGCGGAAGGTAGGTCTTGGGGAAGAAGACGACGTTCGGAAGGGGGAAGACCGGAATGCGATCGGGAATGGCTGCGTCGGATGGTCGATCCGGGCTCGTACACTCGGGATCGAGCTGCATGCCCTACCATAGCCGAACGTTTCCGACCTTGTCAACGCTGCCTGGACGCACGATCGCGCGCCTCGACCATGAGAAAAGCCGCTCCAGTCAAGGCTTCGCAGCGCCTCAGTTGGCAAGCGGCCGTGATGAGCCAACGCGTCGGAGTCGGCTTGTCAGCGTGTCAGCTTGACCAGGAGACTGGCCTGTGCTTAGTTGAGCCGCTGCAAAGCATGGCCCCACAGAAGCTGACAATCGGCAAGTTGCAAGCTGACACATCTCACCGGATCTTGTCAGCCCGTCGGCTTGTCAGCCGGTCAGCCTGTCAGCTTGTCAAGCTCGCTGTCGCCCTGCTGATCGGTCTCGGCGGATGCGGGAAACAGAGCGACACGATCGTCTCGATTGCCCTGCATCCCGCCAATCCCCGGATTCTGTACGTGGCCACCAACGAGTCCGTGTACAAGACGCGGGACGGCGGGTCCACGTGGGAACGGATGGCCACCGACCTCAGCACCTACCGCGTCCTGTCCCTGGCGCTCGACCCCCAGCATCCGGCGACGGTCTATGCCGGGACGATGATCGATGCCGTCTACAAGAGCCCCGACGGCGGCCAGCATTGGATGCCCTACAACGCGGGGCTCAAGGAGCACATCTCGGTCGTGAACCAGTTCGTGTTCGATCCGCGGGACAGCGAGAAGATCTACACCGCCACGACGGTGGGGGTGTTCTACAGCACGGACGGCGGCCGGGACTGGAACGAACGGATGGCCGGCATGAAGGAAGTCCACATCGTCGTGACCATCGCCCTGGACCCGAAGCGCCCGAACATCCTCTACGCCGGGACCACGGGCGGCGCCTATCGCAGCTCGGACAGCGGCAACAGCTGGAAGAAGGTGAACGCCGGGCTGGTGCCCGCCGAAATCCTGGACGCCTCCATGGCGCTCGGCGTCAATACCCTGGTCATCGACCCCGTGAACACGGACATCGTCTACGCGGGCACGACGCGCGGGCTGTTCAAGACCACGAACGGCGCCGGGTCCTGGACCCGCATCGGGCGTTCGTTGGGAGACCAGTACATCAGCAGCCTCGTCATCGACCCCACGAACCCGGCGACGCTCTATGCCGGAGGGCGGGCCGGCGTTCAGAAGAGCGCCGATCGCGGAGAGACGTGGCAGCCCGCGAACGAGGGCCTCGAAACCCTCAACATCCGCACGATCGCCATGAGTCCGCTGGATCCCCAGACCCTCTATGCCGGCACCAACGGCAGCGGCTTGTACCGCAGCACCGATGGAGCGCGCACCTGGACCAAAATTCCGTTGACGGCGGTGGTCAGGCCGGTGCAAACCGGAGCGTCGTAAGACTCGCATGAAGCCGACCACGTTGCTGTTGGTGAGACACGGTCAGACGGAATGGAATGTCACCGGGCAGATCATGGGCCAGCGGCCCGTCCCCCTCAACGCCCGAGGAGAATCCCAGGCCGCGCGGCTGGGGGAATTTCTCCGCGGCCGGCCGCTGCAGGGGATCTATACCAGCCCGGTGATCCGAGCCCGCCGGACTGCCGATATCCTGGCCTCAACGCTGGGAGTGGAGGTCAGGGAGGAACCCGGCCTCTGCGAGATCGGCTGCGGGGACTGGGAGGGACGCTACTGGAGCGATCTGGCCGAGGACCTCGTGCGGCACGACTTTTACCTCAAGCCCCACGAGGCGCGCCCGCCGGGAGGCGAGACCCTCAAGGAGGTCCAGGCCCGTGCGGTGGAAGTCGTGGACCGCCTCTGCGCCGGCGTTCCCGGATGCCGGCTCCTCCTGGTCTCCCATGCCGATGTCCTTCGGGCCATTCTGGCGCATTATCTCAACCTCGATCTGCAGATGGTCCGCCGGATCCGGATAGACCATGCCTCCCTGACGGCCCTGGAGCTGTCCGGCGACGGCGCCGACCTGCTGTACCTGAACTACACCGTCCAGGAAGCGTGATGGATGATAAGTGATGGGTGGGACGGACTCCTCCGCCCGATCACACATCACCGATCACTGCTCACGGCTTTACTGGTGGAGATGTTTGAGGGCGGCGGCGCAGAGGATGATCAGCAGGCCCATCCAGAGCGCCACGCGTTGGAAGGGGACCGGCTCCTGGAACTGCTCTTCCTTCTCTTCCGCCGATTCCTGACCCGTCTCCTCCGTCCTGAAAATCACCGTGTAGAGAAAGATCGTGAGCAGGAACAGGACCAGCGTCAGCTTGATGAAGAAGATGATCAGGTACTTCGGGTTCTCCGAGATGCCGGTGCCGGTCTGCGAGATCATGAGCCGGCTGACGTAGTGCAGGTTGATCCCGCCGGTGAAGAGAATGACGACGAGCAGGACGCCCACCACCCGGCGGTAGCGCTTGTAGAACGCGTCGCTGATCCGTTTGACGTATTCCTTCGGGACCGCGGTCCTCAGCGCCGGGGTCGCGGACATGACCAGAAACGCGAGCCCTCCGACCCAGATCACGGCCGACATCAGGTGCAGCCAGTGGTTGAAGATCGGGAGGACTTGATTGAGGTCGGTGAAAAGGTCCCGCAGAGCGTCCATCGTTATTCGTGAAGCGTGAAGCGTGAGGCGCGGGGATCGGTCTCCTGCTCCGTCATAGATTCTTTCTTACGAGATACGCTTCACGAAAGACGAGATACGGCTTCTCAGAACTTGAAGACCGGCGCGTCGTTGCCGAAGCGCTTCTTGCGCAGCTCTTCCATCAGCTCCACCGTGATGACCGGCAGCCCCTGCTCGCGGGCGTGCCGCTCGACGCCCTTCTTGACCATCGCCCGCAAAAAGTAGGGGATGCGCTCCAGCCGGGCTTGCGCCGCGGCGTCCCACACCGCCGGGCAGTCCTCCGGCGTGTTGAAGGCCACCCGCACCTTCTCGCCGCCCTTCGGGGTGTACAGGCACCACTGATCTTCATCCAGCCAGTCGCCGTGATCCACGTACGGGCGCGCCCGGCAGCCGCCGCAGATCTCGCTGTACTCGCAATCGCCGCACTTGCCCTTCAGGTGCGGATAGCGGAAGGAGTCGAAGACGGGGGAGTGCTCCCACAGCTCCGCGAAGCTCTGCCGGCGGATGTTGCCGGCCGAGAGCGGCATGTAGGGGCACGGGGTCAGCTCGCCGTTCGGCGTCACCCGGGCGTAGTTGGTGCCGGCCAAGCAGCCCCCGCCCATGTAGCCCTGGGCCTTGGTGATGGGGGAGTGGGGGTCCTTCTCGTAGGCCAGCCGCTTGAAGTGCGGCGCGCAGCGGGCCCGGACCAGCATGTCCTTGTACTTGTCCTGGCAGGAGACGAGGTACGTCAGCACCTCTTCATATTGCGCCGGGGTGATATCCGTAAGCTCCTCGCCGCGGCCGGTGCAGACCATGAAAAAGACGTTCAGGACCTTCGCCCCCAGTTCATGGGCCCAGTCGATCACGTCCGGCAGCTCCCGGTAGTTCATCGGCTGGGCGCTGAAATGCACCTGGAATTGGAGGCCGTTGCGCTTGCAGGCTTCGATGCCGGCCACCGCGCCGTCCCAGCCGCCGGGCACGCCCCGGAAGGCGTCGTGCTTGCGCCGGTCCAGCGAGTCGACGCTGATCCCCACGCCCATGACGCCGATCTCGACCAAGGTCTTGGCCATGCGATCATCGATCAGCATGCCGTTGGTCCCGAAGACCACCATGAAGCCGAGCCCGACGGCGTGCCGCGCGATGTCCAGGATGTCAGGCCGGACCAGCGGCTCACCGCCCGTGATCACGAGCAGGCATCCCCGGTTGACCTCCGCGATCTGCTCGATGAGCCGGAAGCACTCCTGCGTCGTCAGCTCATCGGACCCGCCCCCCGCCTTGGTGGTGGCATCGAGGTAGCAGTGGGCGCATTTGAGGTTACAGCGTTTGGTGAGATTGAGCGCGACCAGGAACGGTTTGAAGTCGTCCACGGTCCGGCCGTCGGTTGGGACGCCGGGGGCCGCGGTCACGAATTGCCTGACCTGCTGTTCGAGGGAGCTCAGCTTGCCGGCGAGTTGCTCGAAGGAGAAGACAGGCAGGGACCTGCCCATGGTCATTTCGTTCCCGGCTGGGCGCCGGCGCCCGTGAGGCGGGCGATGATGTCCTTGAGGTTGCCGCTCTTCATGGCCTCTTCCATCGTGCTCTTGGCCTCGGTGATCCCTTCGTTGGCCACCTCAAGCGTGATGTGGGAGGTCCCCAGCTTGTCGGCATGTTTCTGGATGAGGGCCCGCGTGCAGTCGCGCATGAAGCCTTCCGGCACCCGGTCGAGGCGTTGCTGCGCTTCCGGGGTCCAGGTGTAGTTCCCGCCGTTGCCCCCGTTGTGATTGTGCGCGGGCGGCTCTGCCGGCTTTGCCGCGGTCTCGGGCGCCGTCCCGCTGCCCTTGTTGGCGAAGATCGGCGTGTAGTCCTCCGCGGCCGCGTCCTTGATCATCGGCCCGGCGAACTCCAGCGTGATCGTCGTCATGCCGAGCTTGCGGGCGGTCTTCTCGATCTTGGCCTTGGCGCGCCGCCGCTGGAAGCCGGCCGGCACGGCGCGGATCGCGTCCTTGGCATCCTTGGTCCACTGCATCGGCACGTCGTCGTAGGCCAGCTCTGTCTCCAGGGTCCCCTCCGCCTTGGCCGCCGCTTCGAAGATGGACTTGTCCACCTGCTTGAAGCGGGAGCCCTCGGCGCCGCACACGGGACACTTGACCGGCGGGTCTCCCTTGCCGATGTAGCCGCAGCCGTCGCACACGAAGTAGTTCTGGCTCATGCGGTCGAGATAGGCCTGGGTGCCGGGGCTGACCGGCTGCGCGGGTTTGTCCTGCACGATCCCGGACATCATGCCGCTCAGCGTCGAGCCCATGAGGTCGCGGGCCACCGCGTCGTCCGCCTGCATCTTGTCGCGGTCGATGCCGGCCGCCTCCAGGCTGCCTCCCAGCGCCTTCATGGCTTCCATCGCGCCCTTGGGCAGGATGTGCCCGACGGCGGCGTCCACGACGGTATTGCTGATGATCGTGTGCCCCTTCTCGATCGCGTACCGGTGGATGGCGGTCTTGGCCACGCCGCGCGCGAAGACCGGAATTTTCTCCATCCGCCGCAGGGCCTCTTCCGTCCACGCGATCGTGTACTCCGCCTGCGTGTCGATCGGCGGCACGAACTTGCGGTTGGAGATCAGCACGTGGCAGGGCGCGCTCCGGAGCAGATTCTCGGTGTTGCTGCCGACGTCCATGTCGTCGTCGCTGTGGACGCCGATGCGGCCGACGATCAGGAGCCAGGGGTTCTCCTTGCGGACGTACTGGATGATCTTCTCGAACGCCTTGCCGTCCAGCAGGGTGGTGCGGATGTCCGTCTTCTCGGCCTGCGCGAGCTCGCGGGAGATGTCCAGATGGGACTGGTAGATCTTGGCGAGACCGCTGTCGATGATCTCCTCGTGGAGCTTCTCCTGCTCCTTGAAGCGGAATACCTTGCCGGCCTCCTCGTTCAGGACGCCGGAGATGCTGTGGAACGCCGCATAGTGGAAGTAGGGATCGAACGCCGAGATCGCCTCGACCGGCTTGTTCAGCGCCTTGCCGAGGGCCAGGCCCGTCATGAGACCGCCGAAGGAGTAGGCGCTCCCGTCCACCGCCACGACGATCTTCCCGCCGTTCCTCGGCATCGCGTGCTTGATGATGAGCATGTCGGAGTTCCGGACGCGCCGGACGACGCGCTCGGTGTTGCTGCCGATCACGCTGTCCTTGACGGCCCCGACACCGAGCGCGCCCATGATGACCAGCTCGTAGCCGTTGCTGTTGATGTCCTCGGCCAGGACCTTCCAGTTCCGGCCCTCGAGCGAGCGCCGCTCCAGCGGCAGGTTGGCCTCGGCGCACTTCTTGTCGACGAAATCCAGGTAGGAATCGGTGATGATCTGCAATCCGCGGGTGATCAGGGAGTCGTGGATCTGGCGCTGGCGGTCCAGCTCCTTCTCGTCGTGGTACTCCTCGGGGAGGCCGGCCTCCATCTGTTTGAACCGCTTATCGTGCATCTTGGCGGCATAGACATGGCTCCCGACGATCTTGGAGCCGAAGGTCTTGGCCAATTGCACGCCGAGCTCGACCGCCATATTGGAATAGTCCGAATTATCGACGGGGATATAAATCGTCTTGTACATCAGAGGCCCTCCTCCGGAACCCTCTGGTCCGTCGCCTCATGCCGCATCGCAACCCAAGTAAAAATCAAATGATTCCCAACGCAAGAGAGCGCGTATGATACCACCGGGTCTGAAAGCATTGCAAGCAAGCGCCGGGCGGGTTTACCGGGTCGCGCTGCGGGCCGAACGGGGGTCGGAATTCGCGGCTCCGGCGAAGGTTGCGCCCTTCCGGGAACGCAGGATTTCTTCCAAGCTCAGGAGGGCGTCCCGGCCCGAGTTGCCCTCGATGCCCCGGGCCAGACTCTGGTCGGCATAGACCTCGCCGGCCTCCCCGTGAGGGCGGAGGGAGCCGGACCACGGCCGGGGGTCGTGGCTCCCGTGCTTCTTCTCCCAGGCGGCCAGGCACGCCTTGGCGATGAGCTTGTTGAGCGGGGCCGGGTTGTACAAGAGCTTTTTGATGCTGCGGGGCGTGAGCATCAGCGGATTGTAGCCGGCCGAGAGGTAGCCTTCCTCGAGCAACCGGTGCTCCAGGTCGGTGTTCGGCTGGATCCCGAGGAAGAACATGAGCGGGAAGACGCGCGTCTCCCCCAGGATGGACGCCACGGTCCTATAGGCTTCCACGCTCTGCAGCAGGGTCTCTTCCGTCTCGGTAGGAGAGTTCAGTGAATAGTTGAGGATCACCTTGCCTTTGAACCCCGCCTCCGCCAGATAGCGGCACCCGTCGTACAGCTTCTCGAGCTTGAAGCCCATGTGCAG
Source organism: uncultured Nitrospirales bacterium (assembly GCA_964373355.1). Taxonomy (GTDB): domain Bacteria; phylum Nitrospirota; class Nitrospiria; order Nitrospirales; family Nitrospiraceae; genus CAYJUM01. The sequence continues at coordinate 15,505 of CAYJUM010000051.1, forward strand.
GTTGTTCAGCACGTCCTGCGAGCCGGATGTGATCGCCACCTCGAGATCGCCCACGCCCGAGCGGACCATCAACCGGGCGAGATCGGCCGTGATCAAGGACGTCCGGATGTAGCCGGACCACTCGATGTCCAGCTTCTCGCTCAGGATCCGCTCCAGGATCTCGGTGCACTGGGGGTAGGCCTCCTTGCCGGTGATGAACTGGGCGTCCGTGAACCAGAACCGGCGCGCGCCCCATTGATGGTAGTGCTGGGCGATGTCGCGCACGACCATCGCCGGCGGCCGGTACCGGACCCGCTTGCCCTCGATGTACGGATAGAGGCAGAAGGCGCAATCGTAGGGACAACCGCGTTTGCTCTGCACGCCGATGCATTCCCCGACGTAGGCCGGGTGTTGCGGAAAGATCGAGGTCAGGTAGGGGAGGTCCACGGTCAGCGCATCGAGCAGCGCCGGCGCGTGCTTCTCCCCCTTGTGGACGCGGCCATGCTCCCGGTAGATGTACCGCTCGTCATCCAGCGGCTGCCCGTTGAGCACCTTGAGGATGGCGTCCTCGCCCTCGCCCAGAATCCCCATCGTGCCCTCCGGCAATTTTTCGATGAGCTGATCGGCAAAGGCCGTGAAGGCCCCGCCGCCGATCATGATCCGGGCCTTGGGGAATTCCCGGTGGATCAGCCAGGGATAGGACAGGTTGGCGCGGATGTCGCCGTAGTACCGATAGAGCTGCCTCAGTCCCTGGAATGACGCCACCGCGCGCTTGAGCGGGTTGCTGGCAAAATAAAAATTGAAGGCGTGCTCCAGCGAGGCATCGCCCTCGTGCGGCGAGAAGATCTGGATGTCCCGCCAGGAAAAGCAGACGAGGTCCGGTGCAGAGCCGCTCACGGTGTCGCGCAGGACTGCCGGCCGCCGGGATTGCGGATAGAGCGAGAGGTCCAGGATCTGCTGCCGGACGTCCGGACGCCGCCGATGGATGAAGTCCGCCAGGTAGGTGATCCCGACGGGATACACCTTCTTGCAGGGGAGGAAGACGTAGAGAATCGAATTCATAAGAGCTTATGGCTGATGGCTGATGACATATGGCCGGAATCAGAAAGCTCCCAGTTGTCCGTGCCATAAGCCATACGCTATAGGCTATCAGCTCTTGTTATTTGATGGCGATATGAATCGCCACGATGCCGCCGCTCAGATTCTGGTACTCCACCTGCCGGAATCCCGCTTTGAGCAGTAACTCCTGCAGCGCCTCCTGATCGGGGAATGTGCGGATCGAGGCCGGCAGATATTCATAGACCCCGGTACCGTCCCGCGCCACCGCCGTGCCGATCCAGGGCAGCAGCCGGAACGAATACCAATCATACACGGCGCGCAGCCAGCCGCGCGTGGGCCTGGAGAATTCCAGGCAGATGAACCGGCCTCCGGGCTTGAGCATGCGGCGGATCTCCGCGAACGCCCGCCCGAGGTTGCCGACGTTCCGGATGCAGAAGCCGGCGGTCACCGCATCGAACCGGCCGTCCCGAAACCCCAACGCCTCGACATTGCCCCGCAGGCAGGCCACACGTGCCTGCAGTCCCTCCCGGGCGATCTTGCGTGAGCCTTCCTCGAGCATCGCCTGGTTCAAGTCCACGGCGACGACGCGCCCGGTCTCACCCAGCCGGGGGGACACCAATAAGGCCAGGTCGCCGGTGCCGGCGCCCACGTCCAATACCCAACGCGGCCCGCCATCCAGCCGGGCTGCCACCTGTGCGACGACGCGGCGTTTCCAGCGGTGATGGAGCCCGAAGCTCAAGAGCGTATTGTTGAGGTCGTAGCGGCGGGCGATCGCCGTGAACATGCGCTGGACCGCCCGTTCCCGGTCCCGTCCAGACCACTCGGATACGGCCTGTCCAGGTAAAGCGGCAGACTTTTTCTGGTCCTGTACGATGTTATTTCTTTGTCGAACAGAATTCACTTGGTTGTATTAAGCGAACTTCAACCTTCGAGAAAAG
>CAYJUM010000052.1:0-16911 GCA_964373355.1 uncultured Nitrospirales bacterium
CTTGACCTCGAACACGCCCTCGCCGATCTCCAGGACCGAAATGTCGAAGGTCCCGCCGCCGAGGTCATACACGGAGATGCGCTCATCCTTCTTCTTGTCCAGGCCGTAGGCCAACGACGCAGCGGTCGGCTCGTTGATGATCCGCAAGACGTTGAGGCCGGCGATCTGGCCGGCGTCCTTGGTGGCCTGGCGCTGGCTGTCGTCGAAGTACGCGGGGACCGTGATGACCGCCTCGCTGACTTTCTCCCCGAGATAGTCCTCCGCCGTCTGCCTCATCTTCTGGAGGATCATCGCGGAGATCTCCGGGGGGCTGTAGCGCTTGCCGCGGATCTCGACGTGCGCGTCCCCGTTGGGGCCTTCCACGATCTTGTAGGGCAGGCGCTTCATCGCCTCCTGGACCTGCCGGGAGTTGAATTTGCGGCCCATGAGGCGCTTGATGGAATAGATGGTGTTTTCCGGGTTGGTGATCGCCTGGCGCTTGGCGATCTGGCCGACCAGCCGCTCACCCTTGTCCGTGATGGCGACCACGGACGGAGTAGTCCGGCTCCCCTCGGCGTTGGCGATCACCACGGGGTCCCCGCCGCTCATGACCGCCACGCAGGAGTTCGTCGTCCCCAAATCAATGCCGATTACCTTAGCCATGTGTCATTCTCCTTCCCTGTCTTGGAGGCCGGCGTCACCGGGCCTGGCCCTTTTGGCTCCTGCCGCGTGTTGGCTTGTCTGGTCGCGATCAGCTTGGGCGTCATGGACTCCGGCCTCCGCCTCCGCCTCTGGAACGGAGACAGAGACCATGGCCGGTCTCAAGACTCGGTCGTGCAACAGATACCCCCGCTGATATTCCTCGATGACGCTGTTTTCCGGGGCGTCTCCTGCCGTGCGCGACACCGCCTGGTGCCGGGCCGGATCGAAGGGCTCCCCGACGCTGGCGATCGGCCGCACGCCGAATCGTGCCAGGGTCTCAAGAAACTGCTTCAGCGTGAGGTCCACCCCCTGTGTGATTCCATCGAGCGTAGGGGAGGCCTTGGCGCTCCGGATCGCCCGCTCCAGATTATCGACGATCGGCAGCATTTCCTTGAGCAGTCCTTCATTCGCAAATCGGATTGCCTCGCCCTGCTCCCGCTGCCCGCGCCGCTTGTAATTTTCGAACTCCGCGGCCAGCCTCAGGTATTTGTCGCGGACCGCTTCCAGGTCCGCTGTGACGGCTGCCAATTTTTGATTGACGTCTTCCCGCGAACCTGACCCCGCGGATGAACCGGGATCTTCCGTCGGCTGATCGTCTGAATCATCCTGGAAGTCGCTGATTGTATTGTTATTTTTTGATCCCATCAGCCGGCGGCTCGGTCGGATACAGCAAGATAGCCACCGGAGGGGGAAAGTCAACAGGAGGGGAAAATTGTTTTCGGGCTTACTCGTCCCCGCGGGCGCGCCGGTACAAGAACTCCAGGCCCTCGAGCGTGAGGTAGGGTCTCACCTCCTGGATGGTGCGGGACTCCGGCGCGATGATGGCGGCCAACCCGCCGGTGGCGATCACCATGGCCTTCTGCTCCAGCTCCCGCTGCATGCGTTCCACGATCCCGTCCACGAGGTCCGTGAACCCGAAGACCAGCCCCGACTGCATGCTCGTGGCGGTGTCGCGGCCGATGACCGTCTTCGGGCGAATCAGGTCCACCATGGGTAATTTCGCAGTGCGCGTGAAGAGCGCCTCCGCCGCCGTCCGGATGCCAGGGGCGATGACGCCGCCGAGATACTCCCCATGGTGGGTCACCGTGCAGAACGTCGTCGCGGTCCCGAAATCCACGACGATCAGGCAGCACCGGTACCGTGCGTAGGCGGCCGCGGCATTGACCAGCCGGTCGCTTCCGATCTCGTGCGGGCGCTCATAACGGACCTGCAGCCCGGTGTCGAGGTCCGACGACACGACGATCGGGAACCGGTGGAAATAGGCTTCGATCATCGCATCGAAGACGGGGGTCAGACCGGGGACGACACTGGAGAGGATGACGCCGGTCACCTGATCGGGTCCGATGCCGGTGCGCTGCAGCAGGGTGACGAAGAGCATGCCGTACTCATCCGCAGTCTTCGACAGCTCCGTCGCCGCCCGCCAATGCCCCTTGAGCGTCCGTTGCTCGAAGATGCCCCAGACGACGTTCGAATTGCCGATATCAATGGCCAATAACATGATGTCCTCCCGTTAGGCGTGAAGCGTAAGGCGTGAGGCGACCCCCCTCTTTCTCTGACTCCAGATCTGCATAGCGCCCTCACGCCTCACGCTTCACGCCTCACGTCCGTTCAGCGCAGATGGATCACATCGGCGGTGTGCAGGGCCAAGACCGGGCTCTCAGGACCATCACCGGCGATCCGGAGCGTCCCGTCCTCCAGTACAGCCGTAGCCCGTCCTTCCAGGCGTTCGCCACCCGCCAGCTCCACGCGGACCCGCCGGCCCACGGTGGCGCACAGGCTTCGATACTCATCCTCCACCTCGCTCGCCCGGTCCGCATACAGGTCGCAGCGGGCTTCCAGGGCGTTCAGCAGCGAGGCCAGGAGCGCGGCACGGTCGAAGCGCCGCCCGGCCTCGATGGCCAGGGACGTGGCGAGGTCGCGGAGGTCCTCGGGGAACGCCGCCCGGAGTGTGTTCACATTCAGGCCGATCCCCACGATGACGACTCCTCCCGGGACCACGCCGCCCTTGGCGGAGAGCCCGCTGCGCTCGCAGAGCACGCCCCCGACTTTTCGGTCATTCAGCAGGACATCGTTCGGCCACTTCAGAACCGCGGCCAGGCCCGAGCTCATCCGGACGGCGGACGCGACGGCCACGGCCGAAATCAGAGGCAGCCAGGAGAGCCACCGCGGCGAGGCCGGAATCTCAGTGAGAATCACGGAGCAGTAGAGATTCTCGCCGCCGGGAGAGAACCAGCGGCGGCCCAGCCGCCCGCGCCCGGCTGTCTGGGTCTCGGCGGCGATGACCGTGCCGTGCTCGGCGCCGGCCTGGGCCAGCGCGAGCGCCGTGGCATTTGTCGACATGGTCTCCTCCAGCAGATGGAGGGTGCGGCCGATCGTGTGAGTCGTCAGGTGCGCGCGGACAGCCGCGGCGGTCAACGCTGAAGGAGTGAGGGCGGTCATCGGGTCCATGGCGCGTCCCATTCAATCCAGGGAGCACTCGGTGACGGGCCTGATGTCCATGCTGAGATTGACGGCGCGGGCCGAGTGCGTTAAGGCTCCGATGGAGATCAGGTCCGGCCCCGCTGCCGCGATCGCGCCGATGGTCTCGAGGGTCACACCGCCGGAGACTTCGACGAGCGCGCGGCCCTTCACGAGCTCCACGGCCTTGCGGATCGCGTCCAGCGACATGTTGTCGAGCAAGACGATATCGGCTCCGCCTTCCAGCGCGGCCTGAACCTGGTCCAACGTCTCGGCCTCCACTTCGATCCGGAAGCCCGGCGGCCCCTGCGCCCGGGCTTGGCGGCAGGCCGCCGCGACGTCGCCGCCGGCCAGGGCCAGGTGGTTGTCCTTGATCAGCACGCCATCGTCCAGCTTCTGGCGGTGGTTGTGACCGCCGCCGGCCCGCACGGCCCACTTTTCCAACGCCCGGAACCCCGGCGTGGTCTTGCGCGTATCCAGAATCTTGACGGGGAATCCTTTGACGCGCTCGCAAAACTTCGCCGTGAGCGTGGCGATGCCGGACAGCCGCTGGAGAAAGTTCAGCGCCACGCGCTCTGCGGCGAGCATGGAGCGGCCGTCGCCGATCAAACGGAGCAATGGGCGATGGGGTGGGATACGGTCTCCGTCCTGGACGAGGAGGTGGCACTCCAGCGCGGGATCCACCTGCGCGAACACCTCGCGGGCGATCGTCAGGCCGGCGACCACGATGTCTTCCGGCTCTTCGGAGGTGATCGTGCCGGTCGCCCGGACCGGAGCGGGGAACAGGGCCTCCGTGGTGATGTCGCCGGTGCCGCGGTCTTCCGCCAGCGCGGCGATCACGGCGTCGCGGACCACCTGATGGCTCGGCGCGGGAATCATTCTGCCGCCAGATAGCGCAGTTCCTGTGAAAGTTTGGCGCGTTCTGCCGAGAGCTCGGCTTCCTTGGCTTTGGACTTCTCTAGCACTTCGGCCGGCACGCTTCGGACGAAATCGGGATTGGCCAGCTTGCCCGTTTCCCGCTCAAGGAGCTTTTCCAGGTCCCGAAGGCGCTTGTTCAAGCGGTCGCGCTCCCGCGTCAAGTCCACCAGGCCCTCGAGCTCCACGTAGATCGTCGCCACGTCCGCATAGCCGACGGCGTGCCCTTTTCGTTTGTCGGGAGCCGATCCCGACGGAAGCATCAAAAGCTGCGCCTCCGCGAGGTGTTCGATGTGGGCCCGAACCTGGTCCAACAACCGGATGGCCGGCTGGTCGTGGGGGCTCACGTGTACGACGACTGATCGCGCGGGGGCGATGCCATACTTGGAGCGGATGGTCCTGACTTCCGAGACCACGTCGATGACGGTTTGAAGCTTCCGCTCGGCGTCGGGGCTGAGCCACTCGGGTTGCGGCTGCGGGAACGAGACGATCATGATGCTCTCTTCGGAGTGTTGGAACTTGTTCCAGAGCTCTTCGGTAATGAACGGCATGAACGGATGGAGCAACCGCAAGATCGCGTCGAAGCTTTCCGTCATCGACTGGCGGATGACCGGCGCCTCCGGAGAGTCGTCCCGGAGCCCAGGCTTGGACAGCTCAAGATACCAATCACAGTACTCGTGCCAGATGAAGTGGTAGAGGTGGTGTGCCGCCTCGTCGAAACGGCAGGCCTCCAGACTCTTCGTGACGCGCGCGATACACAGATTGAGCCGGCTCATCATCCAGCGGTCGCTTTCCGGCCGCTGAGCCATCGGCACGCTCGTGCGAGGCTTCGGCAGCCCGCTGGCAGGGTCAGAGAGCCGGTCGAGAATGAACCGGGCGGCGTTCCAGAGCTTGTTGGCGAAATTCCGATAGCCCTCGATCCGCTCCGCGGACAGCTTGATGTCGCGGCCGGGAGACGCCATCGAAGCCAGCGTGAAGCGCAGCGCATCGGTCCCGTACTGCTCCATCACCAGAAGTGGGTCGATCACGTTGCCCTTGGACTTGCTCATCTTCTGTCCTTCGGCGTCGCGGACCAGGGCGTGGATGTACACGTCGCGGAACGGAACGTCGCCCATGAACTTCAGCCCCATCATGATCATGCGCGCGACCCAGAAGAACAGGATGTCGAAGCTCGTGACCAGCGTGGACGTCGGGTAGAACTTTTTCAGCTCGGGGGTCTGCTCCGGCCAGCCGAGCGTGGAAAACGGCCAGAGCGCGGAGGAGAACCAGGTGTCCAGGACATCGGGATCTCTTATGAAGTCGCCCGCTCCGCAGTCGGGGCAGTGGGCCGGTTTGGTCCGCGCCACGATCGGCCTGGCGGCGGAGGTCAGGCTGACGGCGTTCTTCGAGGCGCTTTCCACGAGCGCCTCGTCGTTGCAGTTCCGGCAGTACCACGCCGGGATCTGGTGCCCCCACCAGATCTGACGCGAGATGCACCAGTCCTTGATGTCCCGCATCCATCCCAGATAATTGTTGACCCAGCCTTCCGGCATCATTCTGACGCGTCCGCTCTCGACGGCCGCGATCGCCGGCTCGGCCAATGGCTTGATCTTCACGAACCACTGCGGGGAGAGGCGCGGCTCCACGACGGTCTTGCAGCGGTAGCAGCGGCCGATCGCCATCGCATGGTCGTCCACCTTCTCGAGGAAGCCCAGCTGCTCCAAGGCGTCCACGACGAGCTTCCGGCCCTCGCGGGCCGTCTTCAGGGCGAGGCGACTCCGTAGCGGCTCGTCGACGTCGGCCTGCCTTAGTCCTTCCGGATCGAGCCGGGCGTCTTGCGTCAAGATTGACAGGCGGGGCAGGTGGTGCCGCAAGCCGGCCTCAAAGTCGTTGAAGTCGTGCGCGGGCGTGACCTTGACCGCGCCTGTCCCGAATGCCCGGGACACCAGGATCTGGTCGGAGACGACCGGAATGCGGCGCGCGGTCAGCGGCAGCCGGACGGACCGGCCGATCAGCCCGCTGTAGCGCGGGTCTTCCGGATGGACCGCCACCGCGGTGTCCGCCAGCAGGGTCTCCGGCCGCGTAGTGGCCACGATCACGTGGGCCTGCGCACCGTCGCTCAGGGGATACCGGATGAAATAGAGCTTGCCCTTGGTGTCCTCATGCGCTACCTCGATGTCGGACAGCGCCGTCAGGCAATGCGGGCACCAGTTGATGAGGCGCTCTCCCCGATAGATGAGGCCGTCTTCGTGAAGCCGGACGAACACTTCGCGCACCGCCCGCGAGAGCCCTTCGTCCATGGTGAAGCGCAGCCGGTCCCAGTCACAGGAGGCGCCGAGCCGCTTGAGTTGCTGGAGGATCGTCTGCCCCGATCGCTCTTTCCAGTCCCACACACGCCTGAGGAAAGCCTCGCGGCCGAGGGCTTCGCGCGTGGTGCCTTCCGCCGCGAGTTGGCGCTCGACGACGTTCTGGGTGGCGATGCCGGCATGATCGGTGCCGGGAACCCACAAGGCGTTCCGGCCCTGCATCCTCCGCCAGCGGATCAGGATGTCCTGAATGGTGTTGTTGAGGGCGTGTCCGAGGTGCAAGGAGCCGGTGACGTTCGGCGGGGGGATGACGATGCAGAACGGCGATCCGGGATGGTCGACGGCGGCGTGAAAGTACCCTTTCTCGGTCCAGAATCGGTACCACCGCTCCTCGACCTGTCGGGGATCATACGCCTTCTCTAACTGTGTCGGCATGAGCTCGCATCGGTCGCAACGACGCGCAGAATCTTAACATGCGGCCCGTGACGCTGCAAGGCAAGCCGCGCGGCTTGTGCTCGCGGATGGCCTGTGCTATAAGGCGCGCGCCCGAAGCAGCGATTGAGTGATCACACCGCGTCACTCAATCACGAATCACGTCGTTGAGGAGGAGCTATGGCACGAGGACGGGAGAAGGACAGGAAGGTCAGGCGCAAGCACCGGAAGAATATTCAGCGGATGAAGGCGCTCGCCAGAGCCCGGCGGAAGAAGCGGGTGAAAAAATAAGTCTGCTCAGGTCTCCGCGGTCAGCCGCTCGATCTCCTTCTTGATCTCGACCTTGGCCAGCTCCGGCACGACGTCGCGGACGATCTGCTCGATCGCGTCCTTCACCACCTCGCGCCCCATCTCCTTGACCGCCTCCGCCGCCTGGCGGGAATAGCGCGCCGTCGCCTCCTCGGTGGCCTCCCGGACGAGCGCATCAATGGGCCCGAGCTGCTCCTTCAGGAGCTCGGGCAGTTGCTTGCGCAGGGTCGGTCCGGCCAGCTCGCGCACGAGCCGGTCCGTCAAGTCCCGCACCAGCGCCGCCGAGGACGCGTTCAGATTCTCGCGAAGCCCGGCTTCCATCTTCGAGAGTTGCCGCGAGACCATGTCGGGCAGGGCGCGCTGCACCGCCTCTTCGCACGCGCTGACCGCCGCCTCTCTGACCACTTGGATCATCTGCTCCCGTGGCAGCGCCGCGCTGATCTGGGCCGCCAACTCGGTCCGGATCGCATCGCCGATGTAGTTTTTGACCTGCTGCGCGATCAGAGTCGGGAGCAGCTCCGAGACCTGCTGTTGCAACGCATCCTCGACGAGACTTCGCAATTGATCGAGAGACGCCTCGCCGCCGGCCTGCGTTCCCGCCCGGGTGAGCGGCTCGGCCGCGACGGCACCCGAGGGTCTGGACGACGGCGCCGGGGCCCATCCCAGCATGCGGTCGATCTCGGCCGCTTCGATATCTTCGCCATGCAACTCGGCGGATTCGGCAGGACGGGCGATGGCGCCGGCGCTCGGTCGCCCGCGGCGAGCCCCCGCGCCGGTATCCTTGACGGCTTGCACGATGTGATCGGCCTGGAGCGGCTTTTTCAGGAAGGCATGGACGCCGGCCGCTCGCAGCCGCTCCTCATCGAGGTTGTCCGAGAGGTTCGCCAGCGAGACGATCAGCGTTTCGGGAAGGAAGTCGGTGCGCTTGAGCCGTTCGCAGAAGGCGTCAAACGGGATGCCTTCTAGGTGATAGTCGGCGAAGATGAGCTCGGGACGAAATCGCTTGGCCGCATCGAGCGCCGAGATGCCGTCCCTGAACCCCATTACCTCATAGGGCTCCGAGGCCAATGCATATTCCACGAGCCGCTGGACTGCCGGGCTGCTATCGATGACAAAGAGACAGGCGCCCACGTAAGTACCCAATTTTGTTGAGGTTGTCGCGGACCGTAGCAGAGGGTGGGAGGATTGTCAAGAAAAGGGAAGCGCGATGGTCTGAGCTGCCGGCTCAGACGCTGCGCTCGACCCCCTACGCCGCGCCTCTGCTCGCCTGCGCAACTTGCTGCATAGCTCGCGTGGCGCGAATGCCGCTTCGAACAGTGCTCGGCGTCCGCGGCGCGGGCCGCTTCGGCTCGGCAAGGAGGGTCCCCTCGCCTCGCGATTCGCGACGCAGCTCAGATCCTCGCTTTAATGCGGTTTGACGGGGGAAGGAGGGAGTCTTTAAGATCGCTGCAGTGGAGGTGCCCGACGTGGAAGGCCGGGAGGAGCATCCGTTCCGGATCAGGGGCCATACTCTGCTCTGCCTGCAGGGATTTCGCGGCGAGGGCTACAGCCCTGAGTTTATCCGCAACATGGGGTCGATCCATGCCGAGTTGCTCCGGAATCCCTCAGCCTGGGTCGAGGTCGTGGAGGAGCCGGATGCGATCTGCGGGGCCTGCCCGCACCGGATGCCGGCCGGCTGCGGCCTGAACGGCGACGCGTCGGAAGAAGGCATGCAGGCGCAGGACGGTCATGTGCTCCGGCTGCTCGGCCTGCGTCCGGGAGACCGCCTGCGGTGGCATGAGATCCTGGACCGGATCGGCCGCTCGCTTTCCGGCTCCAGCCTGCCGGACATCTGCGGGCAGTGCCGTTGGTTGCCGCTTGGCTACTGCCGGGAGGGGATTGATCGGCTTCGCAGCAGCGAAGTTATCGGTGTTCAGTCATCAGTTTGTGGTCAGAAACGGAAGACTGAAAACTGAGCACTGAGGACTATTCCGGATGAGCCGGGTCAAGGTCGTTTTCTTCGATGCGGCGGGCACCCTCTTTCACGCGAAAGGCTCCGTCGGCGAGATCTATCTCCGGTACGCGGAGCAATACGGGGTGCGACGCACGCCCGAGCTGCTCCCCGCGGTCAACGACGCCTTCAGCCGCGCCTTCCAGGACGCGCCCCCGCCGGTGTTCGCCGTCAGTGATCCCCTCGAGATCAAGCAGTGCGAGCGGCTCTGGTGGTTCGACGTCGTCCACAACGTCTTCTACCGGGTCGGGATGTTCGAGCGCTTCGACGAGTTCTTCGACGAAGTCTTCTACGCCTTTGCGCGCCCGGATCATTGGACGCTCTATCCCGAGACGCTGGACGTCCTCACGAAGCTGAGGGCATCGGGGCTGGAACTGGGAGTCGTCTCGAACTTCGATACGCGGCTGTACGGCATCCTCCGGGGACTCGGCCTCGCGGATCTCCTAGCCACCGTGACGATCCCCAGCCGGGCGCGCGCCGCGAAGCCGGCCGTCCGCATCTTCCGGTTTGCGCTCGAGCAACACGCCCTCGACCCCGACGAGGCCGCCCACGTCGGCGACAGCGTGGAGGAAGACCTGGAAGGGGCCTGCGGCGCCGGGCTCACCGGCATCCTGCTCGACCGCGAGAAACGGCATGCCGGGGTCTCCGGTCATCAGATCCACCATCTGGAAGAATTGCCCGCGCTCCTGGCCCGGCTCTGACCATGCTCAACCGGCCGGCGGGAGGAGCGACGGGACCACCTCCTTCGCCCGGCCGTGCAACGTGGCATCGACTCGGTCCGAGTTCGGCGTGGATTCGAGATTGACCTCACAGACGAAGGCGCCGGAGCGTTTGGCGAGCGCGACGAACGACGCGGCCGGATAGACGACCCCCGAGGTTCCGATCACGAGCAGCACGTCGCAGGACTGCGCCGCCGCGACGCTCTTGTCGAGATCGGCCTGATCCAGCGATTCGCCGAACCACACGATATGGGGCCGCAGCAAGCTTCCGCAGGTTGAGCAGGAAGGCAGCGGCGGGAGCGGCAGGTCGCGGTTCGTGGCGACGCGTCCGCAGGCGGTGCAGCGGACCTGCCAGATGTTGCCGTGGATCTCCGAGAGCGTGCGGGAGCCGGCGGCGCCGTGCAGCCCGTCCACGTTCTGGGTGATGAGCCAGAAGCCCTCGAATCGCCGCTCCATCTCCGCAATGGTGTCGTGCGCGGGATTGGGGGATTTGGTGGCGATGATCCCGCGCCGCCAGTTATACCATTCCCACACCAGCCGCGGGTCCCGGGCAAAGGCTTCGGGGGTCGCCAGGTCCTCGGCCCGGAAGTTCCGCCAGAGCCCGTCCACGCCGCGAAACGTCGGCACGCCGCTATCGGCAGAGATGCCCGCGCCTGTCAGCACCGTGACCGAGCGTGCCGCGCGCAAGCGGCTCCGGACCTCTTCGAGACCGGCATCACTCATCGGGCCCGCGATTATACGCCACTTTCTCCGTCCGGAACGGCGGTGCTATAGTACGGGTTGCGCGGAGGCGCCATGTCCGGCGGCACCATCCAGGAGGTCATGATCGTCGGCGCGGGATCGGTCGGGGGCTTCTTCGGGGCCTCCCTCGCCCGTCGTCACCCGGCCGTTTCGTTCGTCCTGCGCCCCAGGACGCTCGACGCGGTGCGCCGCCACGGCCTGACGATCCGCAGCGCCGCCGGGACCTTCACCGTCCACCCGCGCGCGGCGGCCGACCCTCGCGACCTTCCGCCGCCCGACCTCATCATCCTCGCGACGAAGGCCTACGACCTGGATGAGGCGCTGGAGCGCATTGCCCCCGTCGTCACCGACCGGACGGTCCTGCTGACCGTGCAGAACGGGGTGGATGCGGAAGACCGCGTCATCGCGCGGTTCCAGCGCGACTGCGTCGTGGGCGGCGTGGCGTTCATCTATGCCAAGATCGTAGAGCCCGGCGTCATCGAACACTATAAACGCGGGGCGCTCGCGATCGGGGAGCTGATGGGGCAACGGACGCCCCGCGTCGTCCGGATCGCCGAGCTGTTCGAGGGGGCCGGCGTGCCCTGCCAGATCTCCGAGGACATCCGGAGAAGCAAGTGGGAGAAGATGTGCTGGAACTGCGTCTTCAACCCGCTGACAGTGATGCTCGACGATCGCGTCGCCAAGGCTCTCGACCAGCCGGACATGGACCGCGTCATCTCGCACATCGTCCAGGAGGTCGTCATGGTGGCTGCCGGCCAGAAGATTGCGCTGCCGGAGGACATGGCCGGGAAAGTGGTGCAATGGTCCCAGGAGCTCCGCGACATTCATACCTCGATGTACGACGACTGGAAGGCCGGCCGCCCGACCGAGATCGATTCGCTCAACGGTTATATCATCGCCAGAAGCCGGGAGCTGGGACTCCCCGCGCCCGTGAACGAGACCCTGACCGTGATCATCAAAACGCTCACCCAGCGGGAGCGAGCCGGCCCCGGAATCCTCCGGATCGAGGGCGCCGTCATCCAGCCGCTGTCGTTCGACCGAAAGGCGCTGGCGGCCCTGTCCGAGGAGCATCAGGTGCCGGATGTCTCGACGCTCGTGCCGGGAATGGGCGGGCGGGGCATACGGGTCAGAGGGCTTCTGCAGGTGCCGGCGGTCGCCGTGGACGCCGACCACGTGACGTTCCATTCCGCCGATGGCCGTTTTGCGGCGAGCCTCACGCTCCATGACGCGATGGAGCACGGGATTCTGGTGTATGAGGCGGACGGCGCTCCTCTGACCGATCCGCATGGCGGGCCGTTCCGGTTGGTGATGCCGGGATTCGGCGATCTCTGCGCGAATGTGAAAGGCGTGACCAGGATCGAGCTCACCAAGGGGCCCGGCAAAGACACGCGTCCTTCTGTCAAGAAACATTAAGGCCGCGGTCTCGCCCCCTGCACAGCTACAAGCCGCACCATCACCGATCACGCGGGGTGCTTCTCCAGCCGCGCGAATTCGTGGCACGGCTGGGGTCCGCGAGGCGAGGAATAACGAGCCTCATGCTTGCGGACGCCGGCGAGTCGGTGAGCTGGCCGGGTCTTAGCTGGGTTGGCGGAGAGGGTGGGATTCGAACCCACGGTCCCCTGACGGGGACAGCGGTTTTCGAGACCGCCCGATTCGGCCGCTCTCGCACCTCTCCGACCCGGTGTGTGTGAGAGACTGTGGCGGGATTCCGGATGAGCCGATAGTTGCCCTTCTAGGAGCGCTACGAAAGCCTGCGTCAATACTCCAGTGGAGCCGGGCTTCCAGGAGAGGATACGCGGACGTCTTCACGGAGCTGACGAAAAAAATTCTGGAGCAGCGCCTGACTCTCCTGCTCCAGGACGCCCCCGATGACCTGCACGCGATGGTTGAGGCGCCGCTCCAGGGGCAGGTTGAAGACAGACCCGCAGGCTCCGGCCTTCGGATCCTTCGTTCCGAACACCAGACGGCTCACGCGCGACTGGATGATCGCCCCCGTGCACATCGCGCAGGGCTCCATCGTGACATAGAGCGTCGTGCCGGTCAGCCGCCAGGTGCCCAGCTGATTGGCCGCCTCCCGCAAGGCCACGATCTCGGCGTGCGCCGTGGGGTCCTGCCAGGCCTCCCGAAAATTGTGCACCTGGGCCAGGACGCGGTCCTCCAGCAGCAGGACGGCGCCGATCGGGACTTCACCCTTGGCGGGCGCGCGCCGGGCTTCCTCCAGCGCCAGCCGCATGTACTCGATATCTCGCTCTCGCATCAGTCCGCTCCCATCTGGTCTCAGGGCGCGCGTATTCTAGCATAAATTCAATTTCCTCACTGCTTGGACCGTTTGATCCACTCAAATTCGTACCGGAGCTGAACCGCGGTATAGCGCTGGATAAGCCCGCCGCGGTCGAGCGGCATATCGCGTTCGTGATACATGCTCAGCTCGGCGTTGCCCCAGTGCAAGGCAATGCCGACGATCCAATCGAGCTCGGTGGGAGTCAGCGCCCGCCCGCCGGTTCGGTCCGTAAACCAATTCGTGTCCGCGAAGAGCACCGCCATATTCTTGTACAGGTCCAGGTCGGCATGGGCCACGAGCCGGTACAGGGCCCGGCCGGTGTTGTCAGGCCTCGCGAAGTAATTCTGGTTGTGAAACAGCCAGCCGGCTCCGGCGTACGCCGTCAGATTCTGGTACGGCAATCGTTCTTTCCACCAAGTGGAGGTCGCCAGGGGATCGATCGCGTAGGTGATGAGCGCATCGGCGTAGACCTGCTTGATCCCGCTCCGGTCAAAGGGTGCGTCTCGCTCGTACTGGATGCGCCACCCCCAGCTCTGCAGGCTGCCGGTCAGCGCGTAGGTCATGTCATATTCGGTAAGCTTGATCCAGCCCTCCTCGCGGTTCGAGAAGAAGTTCTGGTCCGTGTAGAATTGAAGATACTCTTTATAGAGGTCGGTCTCGAGGTGCAGCATGTACCGCATGCCGACCAGTCCCGTATTGTCCGGGCGCGCCGCGAATGTCGGGTTCTCGACAAAGGCGGCGCCCAGGAGATAGCCGCGGACCCAGTGCTCATCCGCTTTCACTTCCTGCTTGTCGCGAGACACGCCTTCTTCCCCAACCCCGCCGATCGGGGGCAGCGGCCTGCCGTATTTCTCCAAGGCCCACGCCGGAGTGGCGCTGATCAGGACCACGATGATGAGGCCGGCGTGGCGCCACACGGGGTCTAGCGGTCGGCGAGCTTCAGAATGACGGCCCACTCCGCGGCGCTGACCGGTTGGACGGAGAGACGCGAACCGGCTCGCAGCAGCTCCATGCGCGCCAAGCCGCGGACCTTCCGCAACTCGTCGAGCCCGAGGGGGCGGCGGAACTTCCGGACCAGCCGGATGTCCACCATGTACCAGGTCGGCGCGTCGGGGGTGCTCTTCGGGTCAAAGTGTCTGTCCTTTGAGTCGAATGCGGTAGGGTCGGGATAGGCTTCCTTGACGACTTGCGCGACGCCGGCGACGGCGGGAGGATCGGCGTTGCTGTGGTAGAACAGGACCTGGTCGCCGATCCGCATCTCGCGCAGAAAGTTCCGGGCCTGATAGTTCCGCACCCCGTCCCAGCACGTTGTCTGCCGGGGGGCCCGCGCGAGATCATCGACCGAGAAGACAGCGGGTTCTGATTTCAAGAGCCAGTATCGCGGCTTCTGCGGCATGAGCCTGTCCTCGGACGGCGCGGCGCAGATGTAACACTTTGAGGAGAGGCTTGCAACACGGAATCCGGCGGCCGGCCGGTTAAATCGCTTGCAGAACTCCGAGGCCCATGGTAGAAAAGCGGCGCAATCGGAAGTCGCCTGAACCCTGGGGCGCGTGCGCATGAGCCAGCGGCCCGTTCCTCTCGGAAGCGATCACCTGCAGTCTCTCTGGAATCGTCTGAACGCCCGATTCTTTCGTTCCGCTCTCCCTCCGATCGACATTGCTTGGAGCTGGCGGCTGACCGCCTCCGCCGGCATGTTTGTCAGCCGTGAAGGCCCGCGCGTTCGTCCGAGAACGGGCCGGCCTCTTCCGGGCCGACGGCTGATTCGTCTCTCGGTGCCGCTCCTGCAGGGTCAATCGCAGGACGAACTCGTACGGACGCTGGCGCACGAGATGATCCATCAATGGCAGTATGATGTCCTGAAGCGGCGCCCGAACCATGGCCCCGACTTCCACCGGATGAAGCGGATCCTGAATCAGGCCGGCCACGGCGTCACGGTGCGCCATACGCTGGACACAGCGGTGCTGTCGCTTTCGCGGTATGCGTGGCAGTGTCTCCGGTGCGGGATCGGCTATCATCGGCACCGCAAGACCATCCGGCCTTCCGTCCACCGGTGCGGAGGATGCCGCGGACGATTGCGGGAGGTCACGGCCGGTGTCCCGCAACGAACGAACGGGACGCGCGCCGACAGCGCACGGTCCCGGCCGGCCGTTCCGGTCGCCGGACAATTGACGCTGCCATACTGAGGAGGCCCTATGCTGATCTTCGGGATCCCAGCGGTCATTCTGCTCGTGGTCGGGGGGCTGCTCATGTTCGCGCCCGGGACCCTGCAGCAAGTCAACGAAATGGCGAGCCGCGTCGTGGCCAGGGTGGATGATCAAGTCCTGCTCCACCGGGTCGCGATGGGGCTTGTGCTGTGGACGGTCGCGAT
The DNA here is from genome assembly GCA_964373355.1 of uncultured Nitrospirales bacterium. Lineage (GTDB taxonomy): Bacteria > Nitrospirota > Nitrospiria > Nitrospirales > Nitrospiraceae > CAYJUM01. The sequence goes on from CAYJUM010000052.1 coordinate 15,179, forward strand.
CGTGGTGCTCGTGACGGGATATCTGAGCGGATTCAGCGGATTTTAGGAGCGCCAGTCGGACTCGCCGCGCCATGCGGGTGTTCATCCGGGAATGGGGCGCGGACTATCTGCGCCGCAGTGGCGGCTTCGACAGGGGGATCACCGGGGAGGGGGACGGGAGGGCCGGCTGCTCCCTGACGGCTTCATGATCGGCATCCTGCGCGAGGATGCCGGTCCGTGTCGAGGCGTTCGTCTGCTGCATAAGGGGCATGATGTGCTCCTTGACGGTCTGCTCTGCGATGCCGAGCTCGTTGGCGATCTGCTTGTTGGTCCAGCCTCTCAGCAGGGGTTGCACCACGGCCTGCTCCCGGTCGGTCAGGGGATAGAGCGTTTTCGCCCGCTCGAGTGAGGCGCCCAGCCTCCGTCCCACCTCTTCGATCATCACCAAGATCCGCGACCGTGGATGTCGGTATCGGGAAGCCCCAAGCCGCGTAACAGCATCGGCCGCCGCGGGTCGCCGGTCATACGCCTGCGCTGCAGGCACTCCCAATCCTTGGCGCCCGTCCGGACCGTGAGCAGCTTCAGGACGTCGGCGCAGAGATCCGCCACGGGGCTCGGCAGGACGCCATCCCGGACCTTCGGGTTCTGCGCCTGGTTGATGATCCGGCACAGCTCCCAGGCCCGCCGCGGTCCCTGTGCGGCAATTGCAGCGATGCGGAAAACACGAGGACACCCGGGCCCAAGCGGAGGTCCGCCACCGAGGGCTGAGGTTCGATCGGGCTGGCAGCGGCTTCGATCATGGTCGTGGTGAGATGCAGTACCTCCAGAACGGATAGGGGAGGCAATAGACAAAAAGCACCCCCCGCCCGGCACACTGTCTAGTGGGCCCAACCCGGCCCGAGGCGGCGAGCCGCTCTACGTTCAGCCCCCCTTGACCATCCGGACTTTGGAATTATCTTCCTGGGCGAGCGACATGCTCGAATCGGAGAAAGGAGGCGTCCGATGTTGATGACCTATCTTCCGCGGTTCAATGGACAGATTGACCAGTTGTTCGACGAGGCCCTGCGGTCCGTGAGCGGGACCGTGACATGGGCGCCGGCGTGCAATGCCTACGAGGACGAACAGGGGTTTTGGGTTGAAGCCTCTATCCCCGGCATCGAGCCGGCCGAGATCGAGGTCGTGGTCGAGGATGGAGTCCTGACGCTGCGCGGCGAGCGCAAAGCGCCGTCCAAGGAGGGCGTGACACGGTATGTGAGCGAGCTGACGGAGGGCAAGTTCCGCCGTTCGCTGACCCTCCCGTCCAACGTCGACCAGCACAAGGCATCGGCTTCCTACCGGAACGGGATCCTGACGGTCCAGTTCCCCAAGGCCGAGGAAGCGAAGCCCCGTCGAATCGTGATTGAGGCGAAGTAAGCAGACCCGCTGTGGAAAAGATCCCGGCGCGTGCGCCGGTAGTCTCGTGGCCCGGAACGTTCCGGGCCACTTTTTTATGGCCAGATGGCCGAGATGGGCTTCGACCTTTTTCGGGGTGGGACTTTGCTGCCCGTGAGAAGGGTTAGCGAGGTGCGCGAGGCGACGAATAAGGAGCCTCACGTTTGCGCACGCCGCCGAGTCGGTGAGGCGGCCGTGTCTTCTACGGGCGAGATCGCCGGCCCGCTTTGGACGAGCGAAGAACTGGTGCGCCCGGAGGGAGTTGAACCCCCAACCCTCAGATCCGTAGTCTGATGCTCTATCCAATTGAGCTACGGGCGCAG
>CAYJUM010000053.1:0-16609 GCA_964373355.1 uncultured Nitrospirales bacterium
AAGTATTCAGCGGTTTTGATGAGGTCTGTCATCGGAGCCTCCTTCTTACGCCGGCAGTTCACCGGCGATCGTGTAGCGCAGAATCTCAACCCGGCGCGACATCAGTCGCAGCAGGTCATCTACGCGGGAGCAGTGAGAGCGGGATCACGGCACATCGTCTGCGCATCGGAAGCCGAGCGTGGGTCCCCAATATGTCATCTCGTCCCAACCCCGATGACTGGCGCGAAGTTCCAGAGCACCTTGGGTCCAGTCACCGCCTCGCAACACGCGGAATGTCCCGCCGAGCGGCCCTTGCGGATCGCGCGGAGGCGCGGTCGCGTAAAACTCTTCCGCGTACCAGTCCTTGACCCACTCCCAGACGTTTCCGGACAAATCGAACACGCCGTAGGGTGACACGGTTTCCGGATAGCTGCCGACGGGCGCCACCCCGTTGCGCGGGGTGCGGGTGTCACGATCCTGGGCCACTCTCTTGATTCGCTCTTCGCTGTTCCCCCAGGGATACCTTCGGCCGTCAATGCCTCGCGCCGCCTTCTCCCACTCGGCCTCGGTCGGCAACCGGCGACCGCGCCACTGACAGTAGCCGCGCGCTTGTGACCAGGTGACGTTCGTCACCGGATGCTGCGCGAATGGGGGATCATCGAAGGCTTGTCGATCTTTGGGGGGCAGACAGACGCCGGCTTCGACGCACTGCCGATATCGTTCGTTGGTCACCTCGTATTGGTCGATCCAGTACGAGCTGAGATAGGTCCGGTGCACCGGCTGGGCATCCGGCAGCCCGTCCGCGGCACCCATTGAAAACTCGCCGGCCGGCACCAACACCATTCCCTCCGGCGGACTAATGCCGCGCTGGGCGAGTCTCCCAAGCTCTTCCTGCTGCGCTGCGCGTAGCTGCTCGTTGACGTGGACGATGAGGCTCGCATCAGTTTCACCCCCGGGCGCTTGATCCTGGGAAGGGCTCGGCTGAGGCCTCGAAACCGGGGCACGGTGTGCCTCAGCCTTCGATTTCCCTGTGCCGGGATCGGCTTGGGCGAGGCCCATGGGCGCGGGTTCCTGAACGCGGAGTGTTTCGATCCGGACCGTGGTCCGCGCCAGCTCCTGGATCAACCCCTCCGTATCATTCCCGGACTCCCTGGGTTTCTTGCCGATGGCCGCAAAGTCAAACTCAGGAATGTTCGCGAGGAGCGGTGTGGCATAGCTGATCGGCACGGCGAGGCCCATCCCTTCCGGTACAATCCCGGAAGGGTGGCGGAACTTGGTAGCGACAATCCCCACTACCTCCCCCTGGCGATTGAAAACCGGTCCCCCGCTGCTGCCAGGATTGATTGCCGCATCGACCTGAAACACGCGTTTCACGCCTTTCGCGCGTAACGCTGTAATGTGTCCGCGCGAGATCGACACCTCCCGGAGACCGAAAGGAAACCCGACCACGATGATCTCTTGATCAAGCCTCACGGCTCCGGCATAGCCTAGAGGCGCCTCCGACAGTCCAACTGTCTCGATCTTCAACAATGCCAGGTCATGATCCAGATCAGCGCTCACGACAAGTGCCGGAGCACGGAACTCGCCCGGTGTCACGACCACAATCCGGCGGGCGTTGGACACCACATGCTCGGCCGTCAGGATATACCCGTTTGGGTGGATGATGACTCCCGTGCCGGCCGGCCTCTCCGAAGGACCGCCCGGACTCTCAGCCGCCCCGAGACTTCCCAGGACAAGTAAGAGTGCCAATAACCGAACGTGCGTCATCTGTGAAAGGGGATCACGACACTGATCGCGCCAGCATTCTGACCCAGCCGCAGCCCCTCGCGTGGATACCCGGTTTTGTCCTGCTCCCCTTTCGGCTCCCCATGGCAGACCAAGCACCGGCGCGTGGCATACAGCGGAAACATCAGTCGCAGTGCTCTGCTCTGAGTCGTGACCTCGCTGATCACCTTTTCCCGCGGATAGGAGGGGTCGGCAAACTCTTGTAAGGCAGCCATCTCGAAGGCATCCGGCGCGTTCGAGGGATTACGCGGGGTCAGCGAGGTTTGCTTCAGCCGTATCCCGGTGGAAGCGGCAAAACGGCTGGCAACCCGTGCTCCGAACACCGCCGGAATGAACCCCTTGTAGCCGACCCCCTTGCGATTGATGTCAGGTTGGGCGTCAGCGACCACCTGTTTGCTCACCGCGATCAAGCTTTGGAGCAGGTTCTTCGCCTCCTGCGGCAAGCGAACGGAGTCGATCTCCCGAAGGTCAACACCCGAACGGATCCGGAACATCTCAAGGAGTTGCTGCTCGAATACCTCCGATGAGAATCCCTTATCCCCCTTCTCCGGATCGTCAAACAGGTCCTGATTCTCGTTGATCACATAACGGCCGGCATGGAGCAGCACCGCCAGGAGACGCGCGGTGTTCTCGATCTCCAGGACCGTTTGAAGAGGAGGGTTCGACTCCGGGGCCAGCTCCGCTGTAGACAAGGATGGGGTCAGCCCAACATCGGCAAGAACCGGAAGCACCGGAAAGATCCACCACAGAGCAAGGCGCATGTTGGCCCTCTCGGTCCTTCTGAGCCCTCTGGAAAGCGCGCACGCGCACCGGCGAATTCCGGTCTCCCCGGACCTGCACGGGGTTTCCTTGCCCGGCAGGTTAACCGCGCAGGCGAAGCACTGAGGCAGGATGGTACGTCTGGCCCAGGGTCAAGTCAAGGCGCGGGGAGAGCCCGGGAGATGACGACGTGCTCTTGGTGGGACAGCCGCCGGGACGCCGGGGTTGGACCCGAAGCCACGGCGGCTGCTTGTTTCGGGTGTGGCTGTGCTGGTCACGGCGTTGGAGCCGGGGGCGACGGAACTGAAATCCCGTACTCCTCGATCGGGGTCACCATCACCGCGAAATTGAACAGTTCGTCTGCAGCGACCTCATTGATCCCGTGAGCCCGACCGCGCAGCATCTTAAACCAGTTGCCCATTTCGGTTCTCACGGCTTGTTTGTTGCCTCCTCTCAGCGCATCCCTGACCTTTGTCAGCTTCTGCGCGTAGGGCTCAAAATTGGAGGTGGGATAGTTAGCCTTGTAGAAGGCCAGCGAGTTTGTGATCTCGTCGACCCAGGTCGTCTGAGTCCACGCCGCCCCCGCCGACACAAGCACCACCGCAACGGCGGCAATCAGCGTTCCCGCCAGCTTCCCGCATCCCGATGGCCTCTTCGTGGTCTTTTCCGCCTTCATGTGTGCCCTCCTCGCCTTGCTCGTGCGTATCACTGCGCCAAGGCCGATCGTTCGTCCTCGTGCCTCATGTGCTCGAGAATGTCGGGGTCAGTAAAGATCTGGCGCTCCCGATCCATGATCAGGAAATCGCTTCGCTCCGTGAGGTCCGGTACACGCATCAACTGCTCGCTGCCTTTCCCAAGCTCCCCTGCGGCACGCTGCTCTGGCTGAATATCGGCCCGCTCCTTCACAACCTCCTTCTGTGTCGGAGTGCCCGTTCCGGTAGGTTGATCCGCCGCGCCCGCAGACGGGGCCACAACCAGCGCGATCAGCGCCAACGACGCCACGAGCACGACACCTATGATGAGCAGAGAGACTCTCATGGTCGTTATCTCCTTTCTAAGAGAAGTGTAGAGCGTTGGGGCAGAAAATGCCCTCTGACCTCTGGCTGCTTCCACGCTATGGTAGCCAGGCGGAGTCTGGCAGGACTATTGCCCGGCAGATGGATTTTGTCTCATCCTTTCGGGTGAGGCAGGCGAGAGGGCAGGTTATTTGGAGCTCAGATAGACGAGGATGGCTTCCACTCGGCCGGTCACGCCGAGCTTGTGATAGATGTGATGCAGGTGGCTCTTCACCGTGTCCAAGGACACGCACAACTGATCGGCAATCTCCTTGTTGCTGGACCCGGAGGCCGCCCAGGCCAGGATCTCGCGCTCCCTGTCGCTGAGGGTGGCCATGCCGCCGGCATTTTGCTCCTGCCTCTGGGCAAGCGCATGGAAGGCGACACGCGCCAAACGATCCGGCATAAACGGCGAGTCAACCACGTCGCCCCGGTAGGTTCCCCGGATGATGCGCAGGAACTCCTGGTGGTCGGCATCCTTGAGGATGTACCCGCACGCACCGGCCTGAACCGCCGCGATGATCCGGGCATCGTCATCGTGCACCGACAGCATGAGCACTTTGGTTTCCGGGTGACACCCTCGGATCAACCGCGTGGCCGTCAGGCCGTCCAGCTTGGGCAGGCTCACGTCCATCAACACCATATCGGGCTTCTCTTTCGCCACGAGACTGAACGCTTCCCGCCCATCGGTGGCCTCGCCAACCACCACGAGGTCCGGCTCCTGCTCTAGGAGGAGCCGTAAACTCTGCCGGAACAAACGCTGATCCTCGGCGATTACGAGCCTGATGGGCATCTCACTGTCCGCTCAGCGGCAGCTCCACCGAAAACACGGCCCCACCTGCCGGCTGATTGGCGGCCCAGATGCGGCCACCATGCGCCTCGACCACCAGCCGGCAGAAATGCAACCCGAGGCCGCGCCCGATGTGGGGATCGTGGCCGTCGCTTTTCCGGAAGAACATCTCGAAGAGATGCGGCAGATCATCCGGAGCCACACCGGGCCCCTCGTCCTCAACCTGGATCAGCAAGACCGCCGCGCCCGGCTCGCCCGACCCTGCCCGCGCTCCTCTGGCTTGCTCGGTCCGGCCCACGAGCCTGATCGTCCCCTTCCACGGTGAATATTTTAACGCATTGTGCACGAGGTTGACTGCAACCCGCTGAAGACGGCGCCGGTCTCCGGTGAACATCACCTCCTCTGGCAGATGCAACCGGATCGTGACGCCCTTCGCTTCGGCTTCCGATCTGAACAAATGCGCCACTTCCTGCAGCAGAGTGCCCACCGAAAACCGCGAGGAGATGAGCGGCAGACCGGAGTAGCTCTCCTGGTACACATCCAGCATGTCGTTGATCATGCCCAGCAGCAGCTCGGTCGTGAACTGCAGATCCCCCAAAAGGCGGCCGACAGGCTCCGCCTGGAGCCCCGTGCGATGGCCGAGCAGCTCCAGGGTCTTCTTGATTCCGGCCAGGGGGTTGCGGATGTCGTGCGCGAACATCGAGGCGAGGTGGCTGAGCGACGCGAGGCGTTCGGATCGCAGGAGCTGCTGCTCCAGCAACTTCTTGTCAGTGATGTCGCTGAGCTGGACCAGGACCGCGTTCTCCTTCCCGCTCTGCTCTATGGGCACCATATCCAGATCCATCGTCAGCGTGGCTCCGGCACCGGCCGGAACGCGCATCTCAACGGATGCCATTTCCTTGCCGGTTGTCAACACCTGCTCGAGCAGCTCCCGGAACCGTGTGCGATCCGGATCCACGAACAAGTCAGCCGCCATGGTGCCGACCACCTCGCTTGCCGACCGGGCCAGCTTCAGTTCAGCGCGGCGGTTCACGTCCCGCACGGTTCCGCCCGCATCTACGATCAGCTTTGCATCCGCCGCGTGGTTCCAGAGCGTACGGTAATGGCTCTCCGATCTCGTCAGTTCGCGGTTCGCCGTCTCAAGCTGCGCCACGTACTGCCGGGTTTCCTGCGAGGCGGCGTCCAGGCGCTCAGCCATCCTGTTGAAGCTGGTTGCCAATGTTTCGATCTCCGCGATCTCGAGCTTGGCGCTCGCTCCGCTCGCGGCAAGACGTTGGGGCACTTGGCCCTCCTCCAATTGCCGCACCCGCTCGACCAGCTCTTCCAGCGGCCGTACGATCCGGTGCGCAAGCTTCCACCCGAGGAGCGCGATCAGTCCGATGCCTCCGACCCACAGCCCGGCCAGTTTCCACATGAGCGCCCGCGTGGGCCCGTAGATTTCTTTGGGGTCTTGGCGCACAAGGGTGTACCAGACGCGCTCCTGCGCGATAGGAACCGGGAGCACGACCGGCGCGACCCCCACAATGCCACCCCGCCCCCCGTGGGTGTCGTCGCTGACCTCTGCCCACGCCCCTTCCAAAGCATGAGGATCCCTTCCATCCGCTCGACCGGTGAAGGCATCTATCGTCGTGTGCAGGGCGGGCGGAAGAATCGGGCAGACCAAGACCTGGCCCTTTGTGCCGAGTACCATCACGTGGCCTGTCTGCCCGATGCCGGTGCGCAGCACCGAGGTGAACAGCTCGTCGGTCCCGATCGCCACCTTCAGCACACCGAGGACAGCTCCTTTATCATCCGAGACAGGAACCGCCACCTCCCAATAGCCCCGACCTTTTTCATCTATCCACAGGTCGCTGGCCCAGGGTCGTCCCTGGCCAAACACGATCGGCCACCAGGGCTGCTGCCCGTACCGCGCCTTGGTGGCTTCGCTGGTCACTCCGCCGACCAGGTGACCTTCTCGATCCACGATGACCAACGATCGAAAGTACCGGTGCTGCTCTTCCCGCCATCGCTGCAGTTCCGGGTCATCAAATGCTAGGCGCACGCCCTGTCGTACCGCTTCCCGAACCTGGCGATGTTTGCTCAGTCGTTCTACCCATTCCACTTCCTTCGCCAGCATCAGACTGACTTTGTGGGCGCTATGACGAGCGAGTTCTTGAAAGTAAAGCCCTATGGTCGTGCGGCGAGTCTCTTTTGCATACCAGTACGTGTACCCGAGACCCAGAGTGCCGGTGAGCAAACCTATGAGGAGGACGGAAACGGTAACGGCATTCCCGAGCCTGATCCGCTTTGCGGTGGTGGAAACCATTTCTCGGGCTCTGGGGCGGCCCTGCTGGCCAGCTTCGCCCGCTGCCAGGCTACATCCTTTCTCCATACAACATCAAGCCGGGGTGAGGGCTGACATGCTCAACCGGGCTTTGCTAAGCTGATTGCTGGTGGGAAGCCCCATGGACGCTGAAGACCGGTCGAAACCATCGTTGTCAAAGCGAGTCACGAAGAACCACAAAGAGGGTCAGGTTGACTTTGCCATCTGACAGGGTCGCGAGGCGTTGCTTCACCCGCCGACTGACCGCTGTGTAGCCATCGTCCGCGAGCCTTCCGACCAGCTCATTGGTTGGGAGGCGGGGTTATCTTGTCAGGAGGCACTCCACCCCAGATCAAGACGTCCGGGCAGAGATTCGCCCCATTCGGCCAGACGACAGTGCCATCCACTGCTCTGACCTGCTGAACACGGCCGGATTCGACTTCACTGGCTCAAAAACTGGCCCGGCCAAAAGCCCGGAAACCTCCCGCTCAATCACTGAGCCATCCGTCAATCTCAACCGAAGGCAGAATCCCTCCAAAGGCGTCACTTCTGTAATGCTGAGCAGCACCATTGAGCAACCTTCTCGTCTTTACTCCGGGAGGTACGGGGTGTGTGACGGGAGGAATAACGAGCGTCACGTTTGCGCACGCCGGACTTCGACGAGCTCAGTCGAGTCACGAGACGGTGAGCCGGCCGGGAATTCAGTTGACCCTGGCCATCGCGCAGTCTTTCTGATTCAGTGAAATCCCTGCCTGGTGGTATACTTGCGGCGTCCTTGAAAGAGAATCGAGCCGATGGATACGAAGACTGACGCGAGCGATCAGAAAGTGAATGAGTTCTCCGCGGCGTGTCTTGGGCTGCCCCCGGACTGGCCCACGTGGCCGGATGAGAAGCTCCTGGATGTGCGCTTGTGCGATCTGCCCGTGAAGATCGAGGGCAGCGCGGTGGAGACGCAGATCCAGGCGCTGGGCGCCGAGCTCGAGGCCCGGCAGATCGCCTTCCGTCCGTTCTTCTGGCTGTCCAACGAATGGTTCACGCCGGATGGGGTGCCGGGGATCGCCATCCCCTTCTACCTGGTCCACCCGCGCCTGGCGAAGCTCGAGCTGAATCAGATGTACGAAGTCGAAGGCGGGACGCCGGACTGGTGCATGCGCATCCTCCGGCATGAGACCGGCCACGCCATCGAGAACGCCTACCACCTGCGCCGGCGCAGGAAACGGCAGCAGGTCTTCGGGAAGTCGTCCAAAGCCTACCCCGATTACTACTCGCCCAAGCCGTACAGCAAGAGCTTCGTCCAGCACCTCGACATGTGGTACGCGCAGAGCCATCCGGATGAGGACTTCGCCGAAACCTTTGCGGTGTGGCTCTCGCCTGACTCCTCATGGCGGGAGCAGTATGCGGGCTGGCCGGCGCTGAAAAAGCTCGAGTACATGGACGGGCTGATGCGGGAGATTGCCGGCACGTCGCCGCGGGTCACGTCGCAGGAGCGGGTGGACCCCCTGCCGGATCTTCGGAAGACGCTGCGCGAGCACTACAAGGCCAAGCGTGAACACTATGGGCTCGCGCATCCGACGTTCTACGACGGGGACCTCCGGCGGCTGTTCTCGGACGCCCCGGAGTACAAGGCCAACCGGACCGCCGCGAGCTTCCTGAACCGCGTCAGGAAAGAGGTGCGCCGCAAGGTGGCCGATTGGACCGGCGAATACCAGTACACGATCGATCAGGTGCTGGAATCCATGGTCTCGCGGTGCCGTGAGCTCAATCTTCGCCTGGCAGTGCCGGAGGACCAGGCGAAGCTGGACTTCACGATCCTGCTCACGGTGCAGACGATGAACTATCTGCACAGCGGTCGCCACCGGGTCGCGCTATGAAACCGCTCCGCGTGCTGGCCCTCATGCACAAGGATCTGGTGCCGCCGGAGAAACCGCCGGAGGGGACGGATCTCGCGACGGTGGAATGGAAGACCGAATACGACATCGTCGCGACGCTCCGGGAGATGGGGCATGACGTGCGGCCGCTCGGCGTCCGCAACGATCTGAGCGTGATCCGCGACGCGATCGACGAGTGGAAACCACAGATCGCCTTCAATCTCCTGGAGGAATTCGACGGACTCTCGGTCTACGACCAGAACGTGGTGTCCTACCTCGAGCTCCTGCGGATGCCCTACACCGGCTGCAACCCGCGCGGGCTGATGCTGGCGCGCGACAAGATCCTGGCCAAAAAGATCCTGTCCTACCACCGCATCCCGAGCCCGGACTTTTTCGCCTGCCCGCTGGGAGAGACGGTCAAGCGCCCCAAGTGGCTGGAATTTCCCCTGATCGTGAAATCGGTCTCGGAGGAAGCGTCGCTGGGGATCTCCCAGGCCTCGATCGTCCAGGACGACGAGAAGCTCAAGGAGCGCGTGGCCTTCATCCACAACAGCGTGGAGACGGGCGCACTGGTCGAGCGCTACATCGAAGGCCGTGAGCTGTACGTGGGGGTGCTGGGCACCAAGCAATTACAGGTGCTGCCGGTCTGGGAGCTGATCATGAACAAGATGCCGGAGGAGTGCCGCCGCATCGCGACCGAGCGCGTGAAGTGGAGCCGCAAGTACCAGACCAAGTACGGGATCACGTCTGGACCGGCGCAGGACCTGCCGAACGGCAAGGCCGCCGAGATCCAGCGTCTCGCCAAGCGCGTCTATCGCAACCTCGGCCTGAGCGGCTACGCGCGGATCGATCTCCGGCTGGATCGAGCCGGCACGGTCCATGTCCTGGAGGCCAACCCCAATCCTCAGATCGCGCACGACGAGGACTTTGCGGAGTCGGCCCAGCAGGCCGGCATCTCCTACAAGGACCTCTTGCAGCGGATCCTGAACATCGGGCTCCGCTGGCGGCCCGGCCGGGTGTCTGCCGCGTAAAACAAGGGGCTGCCACCCCTTGCGGAGGGAACACACGGCGGCCTTCCGCTTGTTGCCGACATCGCCGAGAGTTGGATACGGCCGCAGTGTGATGACACCCGCACCTGGCGGTTCCAGCACGCCGACGTGGAAGCCCGGGGGCGTCGGAGCAACGCTTGTCGGGCCCCCTAGTGGCAATGCCCATTGACAACTCGCACCATATATGTCACTCATTCGGGGACCGGCGCAGTTAACCTCTCCCTTTCCGAGGTGGTGCCCTATGACGCAAGATTGGTGGTCTGTGGTCGTCGGCCCGTTTCAACAGCTCGTGTTGCAGATCATGAACAAGATCCCCAGCGTGCTTGCGGCGATTGTCTTGTTGCTGGTCGGGATGCTGGTGGCCAGCGGGTTGCGCGCGGCCGTCGAGAAATTCCTGAAGTTTATCCGGCTGGACGAGCACACCGATAAGATCAGACTCAACGAGGTCCTCAGTCGTTTGGGGTTCGGGCGCTCACCGGGACAGGTGGTGGGGTTTCTGGTGTACTGGCTCATGATCCTGGTGTTCCTGCTGTCCGCGGCCAACGCCGTGGGGCTCACCGTGGTCTCCGAGCTGCTGGAGCAATTCGTGCTGTTCATCCCCAAGGTGATCGGCGCCGTTCTGGTGCTGGCCGGCGGGTTGTTGCTGGGGCACCTGGTTGCCGAGATAGTCCGGAACGCCGCCGTGGCCAACCGGCTCGACGGGGCCGTTGGGCTGTCGAAGGCCGCTCAGTTCGTGGTGATCGTCTTCGCGTCCATCATGGCGCTGGAGCAGATCGATATCGACACCTCGATCGTGACGTCCTCGGTTCAGATCATCCTGGCCGCGATCGGCCTGGGCCTCGCCATCGCGTTCGGCCTGGGCGGGAAGGACAAGGCGGCGGAGATCATCCGGAGCTTCACGGACAAACGCCCCTGATTTGCGAGGCGCCACCACACGGCCCGCTGGTCCTGCGGCCAGCGGGCTTTTTTATCACGGAAAGTCCCTTACTCACTTGCCCCGACCACCCGGACGCATGGTATAACGACAACAGGCTCCTGAGAGAGGAGTGCGTACCACCGAGCCGTCAAGGTTCATGAGCAACACGTCGCGAGTTCAGATGCCCTCATCTCTCGGCCAAGGACAAGGTCGGTCCATGGCCACGGTCCTTGGCGTGGGCGCCTGGACCCTGGCGATGGGGTTCCTCGCGTTCGCGCAGGAGCCACAGCCCTTGTCGGAGGAGAAGGTCACTGAACGCGCGACGGTTGCGTGGGAGAGCGTGTCCATCCAGACCGCGCTCACGATCCTCGATCAAGGGATTCACGACCATCCCGACGCCTTCAGGCTCTACAAGCTGCGTGGCGACATCCTCGCTACATCCCGGCGGTCCCCGGAAGCGGTGGAGGCCTACGACATCCTCCTCGCCAGGGCTCCAACGGCTCTGGATGTCCGTTGGGCCAAGTGGAGTGTCTTGCTTCGCGGGGGCCAAGGAGATGAATCACTGGCCGAGCTGCAACGCATCGCCGCCATCGATGTCCGGAATCCTTTGGTCCATCTCCGGTTGGCGCAGGAGCTGCGGAAACTGGATCGCCTCGAGGAATCGGTCCAGGCCTACCAGAAGGCCGTGGACCTCGCGCCCGATGTGCTCAGTTGGCGGCTGGGGCTCGCCCGGGCGCGCTTCGATGTCCTGGATTATCAAGGGGCTTATGACGACGTGCAATACGTTTTGCAACAGCTCTCGCCCGGGTCGCCGCTGGAGATCCCTGCCCAAGAGCTGCTGTCGGCCGTGTTTCGGCCCGCCAGCGACCGCGGCCGGCGCTCGGAAGTCACCCTATCCGACCCCGACGTCGAACCGGCTCAGCGGAAGGAATGGGGCTTGATCCGCGGAGAGGCCTGGAAGCTGTTCTCGGCCGGTCGGTACAAGGAAGCCGAGCCGCTCTATCGAAGACTGCTGGCCCTCAACCCCAAGGATCCCACGGCCGCCCACCAGTTGGGGGTGACCCTGATGAAGCTCGGCCGGTGCGAGGAGGCCCTGGTCGTCTTGCAGACCCTGGCCACTCTTGACCCCAACGACGAGGACTATGCCGATTCCGTCTTCCGAATGGGGCAATGCCTGGTCGAGCTGAAACGGTGGGAGGAAGCGTTCGTCTATTTTCAGGTGCTCTACGATGCGGCCGTCGAATTCGAGGAAAGCAACAAGAATCTTCGGCTTCCGTACGGAGCCCGCGTGCTCAGCAAAGAGAAGCTCGCCCGGTGGTTAGAGAAGGTGCGTCCGCATGTTCCCGAAGCCCAACGCACTCCGCCTGAAGTTCCTCCGCCCTCGCCGGGCATTTCGGAGGAAGAATACCTGGCGCAGATCGCCGCCAGGCCGCTCAAGCCCCAGAAGCCGCTGGACATGCGGGTTTCGCTCATGGGGAGGGATGCCGATTTCAGCTGGTTTCTCTTTGTTATCCCGGCGGGTAAAGTCATGCGGGATGACTTTCCCACCGGGGACCATGAATTTATTCCTCTGAACCCGGGGGACAGCTTCCCCCATACACAGCCGGAGATCAACTTGGTGTTCAGGCTCGCCACGCCCTCGGCCGATGCGATGCCTCTCTCCGCCCAGTGTTTCCTGGAATCGTCCGAGGTGACCGGAGAGCCCCGTGCATTGGCACGGGACGAAGTCATCATGGCCATGAACGACCAGTCGGGCTACTTTAAGCTCTCCCGCCCGAAAACCGGATGGACCCCAGGGCTCTACCGGTGCGGGTTGTTCGCGGGCGACCAGAAGTCCGCCTATACGCACGTCGATGAAGTCCGGTTCCGGATCATCGACCCTCCCCGCTCCTCATAGCACGAGCCAGCCCGTAACCGCCCTCAGAAAATAGAAAAGCCTGCCGACCTTGCGATCAGCGGGCTTGCATACCCCGGCAGAGATCATCGCCTCGCGCGCTTGGGCCCCCGGCTCTGCATCGCTTCATCGCGATCAACGTCGGCCCGCCGGAAAAGGACGATGTTGTGACGCGCGATCCGGTCGGCCGGGTCCTTGGCGAGCAACCCCTCCAGCAGTGAGACGGCCTCCTCGGGCCGCCCGCTCTGGGCGTAGGCCACGGCGAGGTTGTTGAGTACCTCTGGGCTCTCCGGCTTGTAAGCCTTGGCCAGCCACAGATAGCCGACGGCTTTCCCAGGCTCGCCCAATCGGAGGTACGCCGAACCCAGCTGGTAGAAGGTCTGGCCCCGATCCACCCTCACCTGGAGGCTCTTGCGGTATTCCACCGCTCGGGCCAGCTCCGCGGGGTCGAAGGGATCGAACCGGCCAACGCCCCAGCCGTCTTGTCCCCGTAGAGCTCGATGGCCAGGACCATGCGGTATTCCCGGACCGCTTCCATCCACTCGCCGCGCTCGGCGAGCGCTTGTCCCATGGCGTAATGCAGGCGAGATGATTGCGGGCAGGTCTTGAGATTGGCTGAGGCCAAGGAATACGTGTCCTTCCAGGTCTCATTGCGGGCGATGGTCCCCAGCACATAGGCGGCGCAGACGCCGGCGAAGATGCAGACAGCGATGATCCGTGCCGGGGCCGGGGCTCGGCTCGGCGTGGCCCAGGCCAGGGCTTCGCCGACCAGAAGACCCCAGCCGATCAGCGAAAGATAGAGAAATCTCTCATTGAGGACTGTCTCGATGGGGAAAATGTTGGAGGCCGGCAGGAGCGGAACGAAGAACAACAGGCCCGCGAGGCTCAGCCTCGGATTCCTCCCGCGCAAGTGAAAGACTGCGAAGCAAAGCCCCCCCAGCAACGCCGCTCCCCAAAGGACCTCAACGTCCACGGCGGTCTTGACCGCGAAAAGGTATTCCAAGCTGAGGGGATGCGGGAACACGGTCAGGCGGACATAGATCGCGAATGCTTTGAGCATGGTCAGGGCCAGCGGGATGGTCCCGCCTGCCCAGTTCCCCGTCAACGTCGCGTTGCCGAGCACGGCGTACCGCAATGCCAGGAATCCGAGCGTCAGGCCGACATAGGGCGCGAGCGCGAGCCAGGGGACGCGGAAGCGGCGCGCATTCGATCCCCGCTCGAACAGCCAGGAATACGAGAGCAGGAGCACAGGGAGGACCACGGCGGTCTCCTTGCTCAAGAGTCCCAATGCGTAGAGCCCGAGCGAGGCTCCGTAACGGGGCCAGGAAAGCGCCAACGACCTCCCTCCCGGCGCATTCTCCGAGGGGACGCCCTCCCGCCCCTGCCGGAAGCGGCGGTAGTGGATGTACAGGATGAAAGCGCTGAGGCAGAAGAAGGCGAAGAGGAGGTTCGAAAGACCGTTGACCCAGGCCACCGCCTCGACCTGCACCGGGTGGAGGAGGAACACCAAGGCCGACGCAAAGGGCACGAGCGAACCCGATCCTGGACTGAGTGCCGGGCCCCGATGCCCGGCCGTGCTCACACCGCAGTCGTCCTGTCCATCCCGCCGGCGCGCAACAAACAGCCCGACCAGCCGGAACACAAGGAGCGCATTGAGGAGGTGCAGGAGGAGATTGGTCGCGTGGTAGGGCCGCGGATCAAGCCCGCCGATCCGGTAGTCCAGCGCCCAGACCAGCCGTGTCAGGGGACGCCAGATTCCGGCGTTCATCTTGGCGTCCGTCGAGGAGGAGCTCGGATGGAAGAACTTCCACAGGGGTGTCAGGGACCGTATCGCCTCATTCTGGACGATGTTGGCCTCGTCGTCGTAGACGAAGCCGTTCTCCAGCGTGTTGTGCCAGGCGAAAAGCCCCAGAAGCACCAGGACGGCCGGAGCCCCCAGGCAGCGCAATTGCGCGGTGGAAAGCCGGAGGCTCGGGCTCACGCCGATCCTCCAGGGTCCTAAGGGAACTTTTTCCAACTCCGGTAGAGCGACTCTAGCTCAACGACAGGGGCGCGCTCCCCTCGATGAACCGCACTGGCGGCCTGGTGATGGTGATAAGACTGTGCTTTCGGGGTGGGCCGCCCTAGCACGCTCAGGAAGCCCCTACGGGAGCGTGTCCTTACCCCTTTCCCCGGCCCCTGTCAAGATACTCGAGGGTGACTCATGGCTGAGGAAGTGGCGGCCTCGAACGTATTCACCCTGTGCAAGAACAGTCTGAAAGCTGAGGGAGGATGAACGGAGAGGAGGTTGTCAGTGCCCACTGGCGGCGGGACGCGAATCGAGCGGCGGGACGCGGTATCGCTCCCGCACCGACTCAACCGGCTCGTTCGCCACCGACCAGAAGTCCCACTCCGGCGCGAAGAGGTCCGCCGAGACCGCGGCACCGCGCGCCCAAGCCACCCAGAACTTCTCCGGGTCCAGCGCCCCCCTGGCCGAGCCGGCGAACTTGTTGATCTCGATCCCCAGGTGCCAGCTGAAGATCACCGGCAGGATGTGCCCCTCCAGCGGCAATTTGGGATGCATGCCGGCCGTGAACGTGGAGACGAGAATTTCCCCCTGCGGCGTCGTGTCGTAGCCGCTGAGGACGTGCGTGGAGTCGTGGGGGCGGGCAAAGGCCGCGTTGACCCCGTTCGGATCGCCGGGAAATGCGTAGCCGTTCTTCTTGTAGATCTCCCAGTAGGCTCGGCCGAAAGTGCCGGTCGGCAGAGAGCCGAGGGCCTCGTGCTGGGCGACCATGGCCGGATCAGCCCGCTCGCCCTTGTATGGCAGGATCAAGGGCATGATGTCCTCGTCGTCGCGCCACGGCCGATCCCAGAGGCTCTTGACGTTCTGGCGCGTCATATCCGCCAGAGCCCAGTCCAGATTCCCGCACGCCGCCTCGCCGAGCTGCGTCAGATAGCCCTCCCGCACCTGGAGCGCAGCCGCATAGTCGAGCACCAGCGCGATCTTCCCTCGTCCAGGACCCCGTCCACGAGCGCCGTCACCGCGAGGAAACGCGTGGCCCACTCGGCCAGTGCGGGATCGGGCAGAGCGGCCGCCAGCTCCGCCGGCGCGATCGGAGCGAGCCCGTCCACGTCCATCTCGTCATTGAGGCCGAAGGCGTACCGGGAAACGCCTTGCAAGGACGAGTGACTGGTTTCGGTCAGCGGCTTCGTCCCGTTCAGGGTGGCCACCTGGCGCATGGCCCGGAGCATTGCAAGCGTTTCGCCGTCTCGGGCATTGACGAGCTTCACCAGCTTCATCATGCGTTCACCGATCGCGCTCCGTACTGGGAACGGTCTTTCATGCGGTGGATAGGTCCGGTGCGGGTTGTTCGCGGGCGACCAGAAGTCCGCCTCTACGCACGTCGATGAAGTCCGGTTCCTTGACCGCCGCTCCCTCCGATCGTCTCAACCGTCTCGTGTGATCTGTGCGATGAGCTCCTTGAGCACGGCGTCGGCTTTGTCGTTGTCGACTTGGCAGGTCCCCGCCGCTTCGTGCCCGCCGCCGCCGTATTTCAGCGCCAGCCCTCCCACGTAGGTCTTGGACGAGCGGTCGAGGATCGACTTGCCGATGGCCAGCACGGTGTTTTGCTTCTTGAGGCCCCATATGACATGGATCGAGATGTTGCATTGCGGAAAGAGCGCGTAGATCACGAACCGGTTGGTCGGCCAGATCGGCTCCTGGTCGCGCAGATCGAGCACGACGAGGTTGTGGTGCACCTTCGAGCAGCGCACGATCTGCTCCTTCGCCTTCGGCTCGTGTTCGCGGTACAAGGCGACGCGCTCCTGCACATCCGGCAACTCCAAGATCTCGTCCACGGTCTTGGTGAGGCAGGCGTCGATCAACGCCATCATCAACTGGTAGTTGGAGATCCGGAACTCGCGGAAACGGCCGAGCCCGGTGCGCGGGTCCATCAAGTAGTTGAGCAGCACCCATCCCTGAGGCTGCAGGATGTCCTCCTTCGAGAAACGCGCGGCGTCCGCCTTGTCCACCGCGGCCATCATCTCCTCCTTGACCCGCCGAAACTTCGCGGCCCCGCCAAAGTGGTTGTACACCACGCGCGCCGCGCTCATGGCGTGAGGATCGATGATGTGATTGGCGGCTCGGTCCTTCAGCCGCACCGTCTCGCTCAGATGATGGTCGAACGCGAGATACACGCCCGGGACGTAAGGGACGTTGGTGGTGATGTC
>CAYJUM010000054.1:0-16540 GCA_964373355.1 uncultured Nitrospirales bacterium
TCGCGCGGACCAGGGCCGGGCGCGGGCGGGTCGTGGCGGTGGGAACGACGGTCGTGCGGGCTCTGGAATCCTCCGTGGACTCCAACGGCGTCGTGCGGCCGAGGACCGGCGAGACCGACCTCTATCTGGTACCCGGGGCGCCGTTCAGGGTCGTGGACGCGCTCGTGACGAACTTCCATCACCCGCGGACGACGTTGCTGCTTCTGGTGGCGGCTTTCGGGGGACTGGAGCGGATGAGGGCTGCCTACCGGGAGGCGGTGGAGCGGCGGTACCGCTTGTACAGCTACGGGGACGCGATGCTGGTGTACTGAGCGGAGCGACCCTCAGGCCAGCGAGATGCGCTTGACCCTGGCCTGATGCTCCAGGATCACCTGCGCCTGGTGGAGCCGCTGGAGCCGGAGGTTGCGGTGGCGGATGGCATTCTGGTCATGGACCGGGAAGGTCTCGCCGCGGATGTCGGTCTGCATTTTCCTGATCTGCTGGTGCAGGCCTTTGTAGGACGCGCCGTCGAACTGCTTCAAGGAGAGCGGATTCAACGCCAGGAACCCTTCCGCGATGTCGCGCACGAGGGCGACAAAGCCGCGCGCCTTTCCCTGATCCCCGCCCGCCATCACATCCTGCGCTAGAGCATTTCCTTGTGAATCTCGATCGGGAGCCTGGCGCGGACCGCCTCCTTGTACGCGAGGAGGGCCCGTTGCTGCTTCTGGAGCAGGAGGTCCTGTAGGATCCGGTCCTTGGCCGAGAGGCCGGCGGGGGTCTCCGGTTGCGGCTGGCGGCTCTGCAGGGCCTGCGCCTCGGCGATTTCATCCGGCGTCAGCGCCACGGAGTCGCGGATGACGGTCTGCGCCTTGTCCTGCTGCAATTCCAGCGCGTGCAGATTCTCGAACATCGCCGGGGTCAAGTGATTCGCCGCCAGCACCCGCCGGTAGACCTCGGGATCAAACTGCCCGTTGCGCTGGAATTCCTCGCGCCGGACGATGCTCTCCCGAAGCTCCTCGGGACTCACCCGCACGTCGAGATCCTTCGCCACGATGCTCCAGATCTTGCTCTCGATCAGGCCTTCTATCACGAACTGCTTGAGCGTCTCCTCCTTGAAATCTCCCTGGACCTTTTCCTTGTAGAAGCGGTAGGTGTTTTCGTAGGCGCGGCGGAATTCATCACGCGTCACGGTCGTATCCCCGACGGAGGCCACCGCGTCGCTCTGCTGCTCGCTGAAGCCCCACCAGCCCATCGTGATCACGAACACGATGGCCAGGATCCCCATCAAGGATTTCAAGATCCAGGGATATTTGCGGGCGCCCTCCCGCATGAGCTTGATCATGCCAGCACCTCCAAAGCCGCGTCACTCGTCACGCGTGACGCGTCACGGGATTGTAGTCAGAGTGAGGGACCCAAGGCAACTCAAAACCCTCTAGATGTAGCGGGTTTGTGATACTGAATGGTATTTGCTATACTTACCCGCAGGCCGCAGAGAGCCCGCGGGAGAACAGTGGAAGGCAATCCATTCGGTACAGGAATCTATCCAAAAGCGCAGGTTCTGAACCGGTTTATCGCAAAATTCGTGGATGCCATCCTTGTCGGGGCGGCCGGCAAGGTCATCCCGCCCGTCGGATGGATGGCCGGGCTGGCCTATATCCTGATCGCCGACGGATTTTCCGGAGGTCAGAGCCTCGGCAAACGGCTCATCGGCCTGCAGATCGTGATCCCGCACTCCCGTCAGATTCCCGGTTTCAAGGAGTCCATCATCCGGAATCTTCCGTTCGCCCTGGCCTACCTGTTGCTGTCCGTTCCCTATGTCGGATGGGCCCTGGCGCTCGCCGTCGTGGGGTTTGAGACGCTCTTGATCATCGGGAACGACCGCGGTCTCCGGCTGGGTGATGAGCTCGCGCACACCCAGGTCCTGGACGCCGGGCTTGTGGAGCTGCACGATTGACGACGGTCGCGGGTGCCGTCGGGTACGTGAAAGGAGCACGTCGTGGGACTGACCAGTGAAGTTCTCAGTTGGTTCTCGAACGATCTGGCCATCGATCTGGGGACGGCCACGACTCTGGTGTACGTGCGGGGGAGGGGCATCGTCCTGAATGAGCCGTCGGTCGTGGCGGTCGAGAAGAAAACCGAGAAGGTCCTGGCGGTGGGCGTGGAGGCCAAGCGGATGCTGGGCCGCACTCCCGGGAACATCACGGCCATCCGGCCCATGAAGGAAGGGGTCATCGCGGATTTCGAGATGGCCGAACGGATGCTGAAGTATTTCATCACCAAGGCGCACAACCGGAGCACCTTCGTGAGACCGCGCATCATCATCGGCGTCCCGTCGCGCATCACGCAGGTGGAGCAGCGCGCGGTGCGGGACTCGGCCGAGCTCGCCGGGGCCCGGGAGGTGTACTTGATCGAAGAGCCGGTGGCCGCGGCGATCGGCGCCGGTCTGCCGATCACCGAGCCCTCCGGCAATATGGTCGTGGACGTCGGAGGCGGGACCACCGATATCGCGGTGATCTCCCTGGGCGGGATCGTGTACAGCGAATCCGTGCGGGTGGCGGGCGACCGGATGGACGACGCCATCATGAATTACGTGAAGAAGAAGTACAATCTGCTCATCGGAGACCACATGGCCGAGCGGGTGAAGGTGGAGATCGGCTCGGCCTATCCGCTGGAGGAGAAGAAAACGATCATGATCAAGGGACGGGATCTGATCTCAGGCATTCCGCGCACGCTGGTGGTGGATGACGCGGAGATCAGGGAGGCGCTTCAGGAACCGATCAGCACGATCGTCAACGCCATCAAGGTGGCGCTCGAAAACACGCCGCCGGAGCTGGCGGGGGACATCATCGATCGCGGCATCGTGCTGACCGGCGGGGGCTCACTGTTGAAGGGCATGGATACACGGTTCCGGGAGGAAACCAATCTTCCAATCATCACGGTGGACGATCCGCTCACGTCGGTGGTCCTGGGAGTCGGCAAGATCCTGGATGAACTGGACCTGCTGCGGAAGGTGTCCGTCATGTCCCAGTGCGGTAACTCCCGCTGATCCTGCCGGCTTTTGATCTGGATGGTCATGCTTCGTTCCACATCCGGAGCAAGGCGGGTGTTGCTGGTCCTCTTCGCGCTGCTGCTCTCCTCGCTCTTCCTCCTCCCCAAGCAGAGCCGCGGGTTCTTCCAGGCCCTGGCGACGCCGCTGGGGCAGATACTCGCGTTGCCGCTGGAGGGGCTGGCGTCGGTGGACCGCAGCGTGAGAGACCTGTGGGACGAGTACATCGCGGTGCGCAAGATCCGGGATGAAAATCGGGCGCTCAGGAAGGAGATCCGCGCGCTCCGGGCGCAGAATGCCGAACTCCGCGAACGCGCCAGCGCCTCGGAACGTCTGGCGGGACTGCTCGAGCTCAAGGAACAGCAATTTCCGCAGACCGTGGCCGCGCAGGTCCTCGGGAGGGACACCAGCAATTGGTACCGGGCGCTGATCGTGGACAAGGGGGAGCGCGACGGCGTGCGGGAAGAAATGGGCGTGATCGCGCCCGCCGGCGTGGTCGGCCGTGTGGTCAAGACGACGGCCTCCACGGCGCTGGTGCTGCTCCTCACGGATCCGAGCAATGCGATCGCGGCGTTGATCCAGCGGACCCGGGATGAAGGCATCGTGGAAGGCACGGCACAGGGCCTGGCCCGCATCAAATACGTGCCGCTGCTGGCCCGGGTCCAGGCTGGAGACCGCGTGGTGACCTCGGGGCTGACGGGGAATTTCCCGAAGGGGCTGGCCATCGGCGCCATCACCAGCATCGAGAAGGCCGAAGGGGACCTCTTCCAGGCGGCCACCATCGCTCCTGAAGTGGATTTCTCCCGGTTGGAGGAAGTGCTGGTCCTCACGAGTGCGCCGGAGCCGGTGCCCTCCCTGGCTCCGAGCGAGAAAAAACCGTGAAGGCGGCACTGTACGCAGGTCTGCTCGTCGGACTGGTCCCGCTCCAGGCGACCTGGCTGCAGCACGCGGCCATCGGGGGCGTCCGGCCGGATGTCTGCCTCATCGCGGTCACCTTGACCGGGCTGCTCGCCGGAGAAGTGCAGGGGATGCTGCTGGGGCTGGCGCTCGGGTTTCTCCAGGACCTGTTTTCGGCGGGTCAATTCGGGCTCAATCTGCTCACGAAAGGGGCCATCGGGTTCCTGGCCGGTCTGGCCGGGAAACGCCTGGGGAGCTCAGGATTAGGCTCGATGCTCCTTGTGATGCTGTTGCTGTCCCTGTCGTCGGGAACGGTGTTTCTGAGCGCAAGCCGCGGCGGCCGCGACATGAGTGAGATCCTGCACTCGGTCGGCTTCGTCCTGCTGCCCGAGACCGCCTTGAACTTGACGGTCGCTGCCACCTTGTACTGGCTCCTGGCCGGACGGATCGGGCGCGGGCGCCTGTTCGACGACGCGGGGGCGTTCGGGGGGCTTCGGTAGAAGAAGGGACGGCGTGGAACCGCTCACGACATCCAGCACACACCACGAGGATCTGCGCGAGATTCACAAGCGGCTGACCCTCCTGAAGCTCGGCCTCTTTCTGGTGGTCCTCGTCCTCGGCTGTCGAGTCTGGTATCTCCAGATCAAGGATGGCGAGTACTATCGGGGCCTCTCCGAGAACAACCGGACCCGGACGGTGACGCTGGAGGCGGCTCGGGGCTTGATCTACGACCGTAACGGACTGCTCCTGGCCAACAACGTGCCGACGTTCAACCTGTACGTGATGTTGGAGGACGTGCGGGACCGCCCGGCGCTGATCCGACGGCTCGCGGGGCTCAGCGGACTCGACGAAGCCTGGCTGCAGAAGAAGTTGCTCGGCCGCGCCGGGCGGGTCAAGGTGAAACACGGCCTGACGCTCCGCGAGGCGGCGATCATCGAGGGCCACCGGCTCGATCTGCCCGGCGTGACGATCCAGCCCGAGTCACAGCGCAACTATCCGGCGGGTTCCGTGGCGGCCCATCTGATCGGGTACGTCGGAGAAGTCTCCGAGGCCCAGTTGGCCACCCAGGAGTTTGCCGATCTGCGGCAGGGCAATACGATCGGGCAGTACGGGATCGAAAAGACCTACGACCGGTTCATCCGTGGTCGCGAAGGACAGAAGCTTGTGGAAGTGGATGCGATGGGACGCGAGAAGCGCACGGTCGAGGTGGGGCAGCCCGAGGCCGGGAATGATCTGTACCTCACCATCGATCTGCGCCTGCAGGAGGTGGCCGAAGACCTGCTCGGACCGGAGGCGGGCGCCATCGTGGCTCTCGATCCGACCTCCGGTGAGGTCCTGGCGCTGGCCAGCCATCCGACGTTCGATCCCAATGTCCTGTCGCGTGACCTGACGCCGAAGCAGTGGGCCCAGATCGTCCAGGACGAAGGGCGCCCGCTGACCAATCGGGCGACGCAAGGGCAATATCCGCCCGGCTCCACCTTCAAGATCGTCATGGCCGCGGCCGCCCTGGAGACGAACACCGTGACCCCCGCGACCAAGATTGCCTGCGGCGGCGGCTATCAATTCGGGCGCCGGGTCTATCGGGACTGGAAGAAAGGCGGGCACGGCGTCATGGACCTGAACCGTGCGATCGTCGATTCCTGCGATGTGTTCTTCTACACCGTGGGACAGCGCTTGGGCATCGACACGATCGCCACCTATGCCGACGAATTCGGGCTGGGCCGGCCCACCGGCATCGAGCTGCCGTCCGAACGCGCCGGCCTCGTTCCGTCCGAAGCCTGGAAGGAGAACAGCCGTGGAGTGGCCTGGCTGCCGGGCGAGACGATCTCCGCGTCGATCGGCCAGGGATACGTCAGCGTCACTCCGATCCAGATGGCCCATGTGATCGCCACGGTGGCCAACCACGGCGTGTCGTTCCGCCCGCACTTGGTCCGGGCCATCACGGAACGGGCGACCGGGCGCATGCAGGAATTCCCGCGGGTCTCCGACGGGCGGCTCCCGGTCAAACCGGACACGCTGGAGCTGATCCGGCGTGCGCTGGAGGGCGTCGTGACCCAGGGGACCGCCCGGAGGGCCCGTTCCTCGCTGGTGTCCATCGCCGGCAAGACCGGCACGGCCCAGACGGTCTCGCTGCGCCCCGGGCATGAGCATGAGCCGGTGCCGAAAAAACTCCGTGACCATGCCTGGTTCGTCTCCTACGCGCCGGCGGACGAGCCCCGTATCGCCGTCGCGGTCCTGGTCGAGCATATGGGACACGGCGGCTCCGCCGCGGCCCCGCTGGCCAAGGAGATGATCGAAGCCTATGTCCGGCTCGGGATGCGAGGCCCGTTGCTCACCGATGACCAGCCGCCCGGCGGGGCCGTGGTGGCGATGCGGAGACCTCATGATTGAGCGGGTCACCGAGGGCTGGACGCTCGACAGCTTCGAATGGCGGTTCCTGCTGGTCATCGCCGTCATCCTGTCGCTCGGCGTGCTCTCGATCTACAGCGTGACGCACGGGCAGCCGGGACCCGGGCTGCCCCTGTACGCCAAACAGCTCCTGTGGATCGGCGTCGGGTTCCTGGCGTTCGTCGTGATGCTGGCCTTCGATTACCACAAGATCTGCCGATTCTCGTACATCCTGTATGGCATCGTGCTCTTGCTGCTGGTGATCGTGGTGGTCGCCGGCAAGACGACCCGGGGCGCCCAGCGCTGGCTCCCGCTCGGGGGGGTTGCATTCCAGCCCTCGGAATTCGCCAAGCTGGTGTTGATCCTCGTGCTGGCTAACTATTACGCGAGCCAGGCGCGCCACGGCTGGCTCCAGCGCGTCGTCTTGCCGGCGCTCGTCGTGGCCCCCGCGCTCCTGCTGATCCTGAAACAGCCGGACCTCGGGACGGGCCTCGTCGTGCTGGCGATCTATGGTGCGATGCTCCTGGTGGTGGGCGTGCGGTCCAAGGCCCTGGGGCTGCTCTTTCTCTTCTCGCTGATGCTCTTTCCCTTCGCGTGGGAGGGGGTCTGGGGGTCGCTGCACGACTACCAACGCCAGCGGATCCTGACGTTTGCCGACCCGGCCTATGACCCCGGCGGCAAGGGATACCACGGCCTGCAGTCACGCATTGCGATCGGCTCGGGGGAATTGCTCGGCAAGGGGCTCTACGGCGGGACCCAGAGCCAACTGAAGTTTCTGCCGGAAGGGCACACGGACTTCGTGTTCTCCGTGTTCGCTGAGGAATGGGGATTCATCGGGGTGCTGGGGCTGCTCGCGCTGTTCCTGGTGTTGATCATGCTGGCGCTGGAGATCGCGATGAAGGCCAAGGACACGCTGGGGGCGCTGCTCGGGGCCGGCGTCATCGCCATGGTAGGGTTTTGCGTCGTCGTGAACGTCGGGATGACCACGGGCCTGCTCCCCATCGTGGGGATTCCGCTGCCGCTCATGAGCTATGGCGGGACCGCGACCGTGACGACGATGGCCGCGCTCGGCCTGTTGTTGAACATCAAACGGCGACGTCTGACGTTGTTCTATTGAGATGGGCCCGGCCGCCGGGCGGCCGCGCCATGGTCTTACCATCATGTGAGTGCATCTGGGAGCCGCGGACCGCGGCGCCGCGAAGGCTGCACAGCCGACGCGGCCGGTTCGCCGGAGCTCCGCAGAGGCGGGAGCGACTATGGGGTTGGAAATTGCGATCAATGTCACCCGGGAGGAAACCCGGGTGGCGGTGCTGGATAACAAGCTGGTCACGGAGCTCTATGTTGATCGTGCCAAAAACAAGGATTTTGTCGGCAATATCTACAAGGCCAAGGTCGTCAAGGTGCTGCCGGGCATGCAGGCGGCGTTCCTGGACATCGGGATGGAGAAGGCCGCCTTCATGCACGTCTCGGATCTGTCGATCGAGACCGAGCCGGGCGATACGCTCGTGGACAGCGAGGAGGACGACAAGGGGCCGGAGCTTCCCAGGCCGCGCCGGCAGACCAGCCGTCCCATCGAGCAATTGCTGCATTCGGGCCAGGAGCTGATGGTGCAGATCTCCAAGGGTCCGATCGGCACCAAGGGGCCGCGCGTGACCTCCTATATCTCGCTGCCCGGCCGCTACCTCGTGTTCATGCCGAACGTGGAGCACGTCGGGGTCTCGCGGCGCATCCCGCGGGACGAGGAGCGGGCCCGCTTGAAGGAAATCATGAAGCGGATCCGCAAGCCGGGGGGCGGCTACATCGTGCGCACCGTGAGCGAGGGCGTCAAGGAGGAGGAGCTCCGCTCCGACGTCGAATTCTTGAACGTGCTCTGGCAGGAGGTGTTGAAAAAGCGGGAGCACCAGGGGGCGCCCAGCCTCTTGCACAGCGACCTCAGCCTGACCTTCCGGGTGGTGCGCGATCTCTTCACCAAGAAGGTGGATCGGCTCATCGTGGATTCGAAACACGAGTACGAGGCCGTCAAGAATTTCGTCCACCGATTCCTGCCGGAGCAGACCTCCCGGGTCCACTACTATGACAAGGAAGAGGGGCTGTTCGATTATCTGGAGATCGAGATGGAGATCGCCCGGGCGCTCAGCCGGAAGGTCTGGCTGAAGTCCGGCGGGCACATCGTGGTGGACCACACCGAAGCGATGACCGTGATCGATGTGAACACGGGGCGCTTCGTCGGGAAACGAGACCCCGAGGAGACGGTCCTCAAGAACAACCTCGAGGCGGTCAAGGAAATTGCGCACCAGATCAAGGTGCGCGGCATCGGCGGGATCATCATCATCGACTTCATCGACATGGAGCGGGAGAAGAATCGCGAGCGGGTCTACCAGGCTCTCGTGGATGCGATGGCCGGTGACAAGGCCCGCACCCGGATTTCCCGCGTCTCGGACCTCGGGCTGATCGAGATTTCCCGGGAACGCGTCCGGGAGGACCTGTTGCGGACCCTCTCGGAGCCGTGTCATTACTGCGAGGGACGGGGCTATACCAAGTCGCCGTCCACGGTGGCGTACGACATCTTCCGGGAGATCAGGCGCATCGGCGGGGCGCCGGAAGAGCAGCACATCGTCATCGGGGTCCATCCCAGCGTCGCCGACGTGCTCCAGGAGGAGGAGCACCAGAGCGTCGACGACCTCGAGCGGCAATTCAACAAAAAGATCGTCATCAAGCCGGACCAGACGTTGCATCTGGAGCAATATGACATCGTCGTGCTCTGATGGTCGCCGCCACCCGCCGCCCGGATCAGACAGACAGGCCTCCGACGCCGGAGGCCGTGCGCCCCTGGTTGGCGCTCCGGGCGGTGCCCGGCCTCGGGGAGGCCGGCATCCGGCGGCTCATCGAGGCATTCGGCTCGCCGCAGGCGGCCCGTGCCGCATCGGCGCAGGAGCTCGTCGCCCGCGGCGGGATCGCCGGCCCGGTCGCCGACGCCGTGAAGCGCGGTCCGGATAGGGAGACCGCCCGGCAGATCGACCGGGAGCTCACGCGGCTCGAGACCCTGCGCCTGTCGGTGGTGACGTTCCTGGATCCGCTGTACCCCGCCCGGCTCAAGGCGATCCATGATCCGCCGCCGGTGCTGTACGTGAGCGGCCGGCTCACGGGCGCGGATCGTCATGCCGTCGCGGTTGTGGGGTCGCGGCAGCCTTCAGCGGCTGGCCGCATCATCACCGAGCGATTCGGCCGCGAGCTCGCCGCCGCTGGCTTTACGGTCGTCAGCGGGATGGCCCGCGGGATCGATGCCGCCGCGCATCGTGGAGCGCTCTCGGCGTCCGGCCGGACGATCGCGGTCCTCGGCTGCGGGGCCGATCAGACCTATCCGCCGGAGCACGCCGCCCTCCGCGAGGCGATCGAGGCGGGCGGGGCGGTGATTTCTGAGTTGCCGCTCGGCGCGCCGCCGCACAGCGGCAACTTCCCGAAGCGGAACCGGATCATCAGCGGGATGTCGCTGGGCGTCGTCGTGACCGAAGCCGGCATCCCCAGCGGCTCGCTGATCACCGCGCGGCTGGCGCTCGAGCAGGGCCGCGAAGTCTTTGCGGTCCCGGGCGCCGTCGGGGTGGAGACCAGCCGGGGGCCGCACAGCTTGATCAAGCAGGGCGCAAAGTTGGTGGAGACCGTGGAGGATATCATCGAGGAGCTGCTTCCGCAGCTCGACGCTCCGTTCCGCGAGCGGCTGGTGACGCGCGCGCCCGCGCAATCGGGCGCCAAGCCGGCGCTCTCGGCGGAGGAAGCCGCGATCTACGCGTTGTTCCCGCACGACGCCATCCACATCGACGATCTCATCGTCCGAAGCGGGCGGCGACCTGGCGACATGAGCGGCTTGCTGCTCTCGATGGAACTCAAGGGACTCATCCGGCAGCTCCCCGGTCATTCATACATTCGGATATAATGTTGACACCGTCGCGCCATCCAGATCATGCTGGCGCGATGAGCAGCCTGGACGGACTCGCTGAGGAGAAGACATGGCCAAAGCCCTCATCATCGTCGAATCGCCGACCAAGGCCCGCACGCTGAGCAAATACCTGGGCCGCGGGTACACCGTGCTGGCGTCGGTCGGACACGTCAAGGACCTGCCGGGCAGCAAGCTCGGCGTGGATGTGAATCACGATTTCGCCCCCCAGTACGTGGTCATCCGGCGCAAGGAGCGCAATCAGGGAAAAGTGCTCGCCGAGATCAAGAAGAAGGCCAAGGAAGTGGACAAGGTCTTCCTGGCGACCGACCCGGACCGGGAAGGGGAGATGATCGCCTGGCACATCGCCGAAGAGCTGAACGGCAAGGGGAAGCGGCCGGTCTATCGGGTGCTGTTCAATGAGATCACCGAGGGCGCCATCAAGCGCGCCCTGCAGTCGCCCGGGCAGATCGACATCAAGAAGGTCAATGCCCAGCAAGCCCGCCGGATCCTGGATCGGATCGTCGGCTACAAGCTGAGCCCCCTGCTCTGGGAGAAGGTCCGCCGCGGGTTGAGCGCCGGCCGGGTCCAGACCGTTGCCGTGCGGCTGATCTGCGAGCGCGAGGCCGAGCGCGAGGCGTTCCGCCCCGAGGAATACTGGACGATCACGGGCACGTTCCAAGGCGCGACCCCGCCGCCGTTTGAAGCCCGGTTGCACCAGATCAACGGGCATGAGGCCTCGATTCCCAACCAGCAGGAGGCTGGCCGCATCCTGGGGGCGTTGCGCGGGGCCTCCTTTGCCGTCAGCGGCATCGAAAAAAATGAGCGCCGCCGGAACCCGCTCGCGCCCTTCATCACCAGCCGGCTGCAGCAGGAGGCGGCCCGCAAACTGCGGTTCAGCCCGAAGAAAACCATGACCTTGGCCCAGCAGCTCTATGAAGGGGTGGAGGTCGGCAAGGACGGGCCGGTCGGGCTGATCACCTACATGCGGACCGACTCGACCCGCATCGCCACGGAGGCGCAGGCGGAGGCGAGAGACTTCATCCGTGCGACGTTCGGCCAAGAGTACCTGCCGGAGCGGCCGAACGTGTACAAGACGCAGAAAGCGGCCCAGGAGGCGCATGAGGCGATCCGGCCGACCTCGGTCGCCCGGGATCCCGAGCGCGTGAAGCCGTATCTTCAGCGCGAGCAGTATCTCTTGTACAAATTGATCTGGAACCGGTTCGTGTCCTCCCAGATGACCGCCGCGGTGCTCGAAGTCACGCGCGTGGACATCACGGCCAACGGCTACAGCTTCCGGGCCAACGGGACGGTCGTCAAATTCCCGGGCTATACCGTCCTGTATACGGAAGGGACCGACGGGGCGGCCCAGCCGGGTGCGGGCTCCGCCGAGCAGGAGGAGCCGGTCGGGGAGGACGAGTCCCGGCAGTTGCCGCCGCTCGCCGAAGGGGAACGGGTGACGCTCGTGGAGCGAGAGGCTATGGGCCTAGTCTCCAAGCAACACTTCACGCAGCCGCCTCCCCGCTTCAATGAGGCGTTGCTGATCAAGGAGCTGGAAGAACGCGGTATCGGACGGCCCTCCACCTATGCGTCGATCATCTCCACGATTCAGGACCGCCATTACGTCGAGAAGGAAGAGGCGCGACTCAAGCCGACCCAGCTCGGCTGCATGGTCAACGAGCGGCTGGTGAGCCACTTTCCGGACGTCTTCGACCTGGAATTCACCGCGCGGATGGAACAGGAGCTGGACGAGATCGAGGAAGGCGGGAAGGACTGGGTCTCGACGGTGCGGGAGTTCTACGATCCCTTCATGAAAGACCTTGGCACCGCGTCAGACCAGATGGAAGGGCTCAAGGGCAAGGAGGAGCCCACCGACCTTCCCTGCGAGAAATGCGGCCGCCTGATGGTCATCAAATGGGGCCGGCATGGGCACTTTCTGGCGTGTCCGGGCTATCCGGAGTGCAAAAACACGAAGGAATTCACCCGGACGGATGAAGGCGGCATCCAGATCGTCGAGAAAGCGCTCGAGACGACGGACGAGAAGTGCGAGAAGTGCGGCAGTCCCATGGTCGTCAAGCGCGGGCGCTTCGGAAAATTTCTGGCCTGCTCCGATTATCCGGCCTGCAAGACCACCAAGGCCCTGTCGCTCGGCGTGAAGTGCCCGGAAGCGGGCTGCGGGGGCGACCTCGTGCAGAAGCGCAGCCGCAAGGGGCGGACGTTCTATTCCTGCAGCCGGTACCCGGAATGCAAGTTTGCCCTCTGGGACCGTCCCATCAACAAACCATGCCCGAGCTGTCGGGCGCCCTTCCTCGTCGAGAAGGTCAGCAAACAAGCAGGGTCTACTCAGCAGTGTCCCCAGTGCAGCTATAAGCAGGCCGTCTGACCGTCCCTTCTGTCGAGATCCTCCGATAGCTCCCAGCATCAGAAAACCCAAACCACTTTCCATACGTGAAAGCCTTGACAGGGGGGCCGGAACAGCCTACGCTTCCTTTACCGGCCTCAGTGAGCGCCTCTGCGCGCCCGCCTTGACAGATCGTGTGGAATGCCTGCAGCGCCAGCTCCAGGGAGGGAGGCAGCCATGAAACCCAAAGAGGGCGTTCTCGACTTTTTGCAAAAAGTGGTGACGCTTGAGCTGACGGCGGCTCATCACTATCTCTTGCACGCCGCGATGTGCGAGAACTGGGGCTACGAGCGCTTGCAGCACGAGTTTCATGAGCGCACGACCGAGGAGATCGCGCACGCGTCCAAAGTGATCGACCATGTGCTCTATCTGGAAGGCGCTCCGGACGTGCAGAAACTCGGCGCAGTCCAAGCGGGGGAGAGCGTGCTGGATCTGTTGAACGTGGATCTGAAACTCGAGCAAGAAGACGTCAAGTTGCTGAGGGAAGCGATCGCGCACTGCGCCAAGGTCGGCGATTACACCACACGGCATAAGCTGGAGGATATGGTGGTGGACTCGGAGGAGCACATTGACTGGATTGAGGCGCAACTGAGGACGATCAAGCAGGTCGGCATCGAAAACTACCTCAGCGAGCAGATCAGGAAGGAAGGGGCATAAGAGCTGAGGGAGCCCCCTTAGGCAGGGCTCCCCCACCCATGTCAGGACGACTGGTTGGAATTCGTGTCGGCTAGCGCGTGACGCCGAGCCGATCGGCATGGAGCGTGGCCGTGGCCGTGAATTTCTCCCCGCCGAGGGTGTGGAGTGCCACCCCGCTGCCTGCAAACGATACGGTCGCGGAGTTCGTGGCCTTGACGTTGTTCGAGAACTGCATGACCGAGATGGCATAGGGTTTTCCGTTGATCGTGCCGGTCAACACGTCGCCGTGCTCGGCGTCTGGTTTCACGTTGGCGTCATAGGCATGGAATACGACCACCTCGACCGGCTTGCTGGCCGTGTAGGTGAGTGTGCCGCTGTAGATGGTCCCTTCCTCGGGGGGGAGCAGCATGCCCAACTGATGCTGCGCGTGTCCGGGAATCGGATCCTGCACCGACACGACGGTCACCTGTTTGGCGAGGTGTTTGGACTCGGGCGAAGCCGCTTGCGTGTCGGAAGCAAAGAATCCGAACGAGACGGCGCACAGAACAAGGACAGGCACCGGGATGCGGTTCATCGGTTTGCCGGTGTGATGCGACCTCATGGGAATTCCCTCCTTAGGGTTGATACGGTAGAAACCAGTTTCCTTCTTCATGGGGTGTCTCCTTTCGTCTTGTGGGGCTCAGGGCATTCGTCTTGGCGCCGTGACGGTGAATGATACGCAGCGCGCAGAGTTGTCTCAAGAATGCACTTTTCGGTAAGGTAGGTACGCAATGGTTCACGACGGTTCGTCGGTTGGGGCGGCACTCTTGTCGCAGGATGGCGGTGGCATTCCCGTCGCCTCCATGGTCGAGAGCATCGTCGGATGCAAATGGTCGGTCCGACTGCTTCGGCTTCTCGCTGACGGAGGCAGCCGGCCCAGCGCGTTGCTTCGGGCGTGCCCAGGCCTGTCACCGAAGGTGATGAACGAGCGGTTGCGGAAGATGGTCCGCTTCGGCATCGCGCAGCGCACCGTGTTCGGCGAGAAGCCTCCCGTCGAAGTGGAGTACGTGCTGACACCCTTCGGCCGTCGCTTCATGGGGATTCTCGAGGAAGTGCGTCGACTCCAGGAGGCCGTTGACAAGGGGGCCATCTCGGAGAGCGGCGGGATCCAGAAGGGGGTGATCCGCAGCGGTCGCCTTACGGCAGGCCGTTAGCCGCACGAGCGCAACGGAGTCATCATGAGGGTTCACGTGTTGCAGCATGTGCCCTTTGAGAGTGTTGGCAGCATGGAGGGGTGGCTGGTAGCGCAAGGCGCAACCGTCGGGTACACGCGCTTCTACGAGTCGTCGGTCTTGCCGGACCCAGCTAATCTTGACCTCGTCATCGCAATGGGGGGGCCGATGAGCGTCAACGATGAGGCGTCGTTGCCATGGCTCAAGAGCGAGAAGCAGTTCATCCTTGAAGCCGTTCAACGAGGGAGGCCTGTTGTCGGCATTTGTCTTGGGGCGCAGCTCATTGCCAATGCACTTGGCGCTCGTGTGTATCCCGGCCGGTGTAAGGAGATCGGCTGGTTCGATATCGAGGCCACCTCTGCTGCAGCCGAGTGCTTCCGGTTTCCAAAGACATTGACCGTCTTTCACTGGCACGGCGAAACCTTCGATCTGCCGCAAGGCGCGACCAAGCTCGCAAGTAGTGTCGCTTGCGAAAACCAAGCGTTTCAGGTTGGCCCGAATGTTATTGGTCTGCAATTTCATCTGGAAACCACGCCAGAGAGCGCAGACTCGATCATCGCGAACTGTCGGCACGAACTGATCGAGAGTGCCTACGTTCAATCGGAAGCAGCAATGCGCGAAATCCCTGCCGCTGCTTATGCGCGTATCAACATCATCATGGCCGACGTGCTGTCATATGTCACACGGCCAAAGAGGGATAATATGCTCCCCTCATTGTCGCGTTGAGCCTGGCGGAGACACTCTTCACCACTACGAGTCCAACGAAGCTCACAACCAGGCTGATAAGCAGAATCGCTTACCGGTTCTTGGCTTTCTTCTCCTGGGTCGCGACAACCGCGCCCGTCCCGGCGTCCACGTGCACTTCGGTCACCTTTTTATTCCCGTCCACGATCTCGACTTCCCAGATCGCTTTGCCGTTTTTCTCTTCCAGCTCGGCCTCAATCACCTTGCCAGCCACTTTCTCGGACGCGGTCTTGATAGCTTGGTCAATCGTGATTGTCGTAGTCGCGGAGAGCTCGACCGCCTTCGCCGACTCGTCTTGCTCTTTTCCCCCGCGCTTTTCATCACTCCAAGCCGGTCCGCTCAGCGCGAGCATCGCCCCGACCAATACCGCCGCCATAGCCGTCATCCTTCCTGCCGTCTTCATGGAAGAACCTCCTTAGTGAAATTGTGACATGCGGACGAACTCGAGATCCTGGTAGTGAACCGGCGATCAAGGATCATCTCGTGCTACGTACCCCTTGCATCTCGCGCAGACCAGGCAACTAGGGCGACATCCCTCGAAATCCTCGTAGGATTCTACAGGCACGGCGGTCCACCGGCCGTCTTGGCGCGGATCGTCTGCAACGAACAATGGAACCGCTTTGGTCAGGTACACATACTGATCGTGGTCATACTCGACGATAAACACCCACTGTGCATCCACTCTGGCCTGAGCTTCGATCTCTCGGATCTCCTGAGCAGTCCATCCGGCCCAGGTGATCTGGTGGAGCGTGAAATGGTCCGGGACGCCGTCGCCGCTCCGGTCGTACCGGACCTCAATCAGCCCGTTCGGCAACACCTCCCAGCCAACCGGTTCGGCTGATTCCTCGGCTGTGACCGTGCCTACGGAACAGACAATCCAGAGAAGGCACATCATCGCCAACACCCGTGAGTCCACTGTGTCTCTCCTACGGCAAGTCGCCAGGGTTCATGGCGGACATGGACTCGGTGATCAACGCTGCCGCATTCCAGAGGAACCAGCCGATGAGGCTCAGGGCGACCATGCCGAGCGAGACAGCAACGCTGATGAGGACTGCCAGTTCTCCTTCCAACGCGTGTGAACGCCGTGTATTCATACGTGCTCTCCGATGTCAGTGCTAAGGAATGGTCTTTGCCCCTCCACCATCGAGGCTCCTCCGTTTCTCCTTAAGCTCGACGCCTGCCTGGTCGATGATCAATGCCGCCCCTGTAATGGCATAGCCGCAGGTTGCGCAGGCCCAAAACGCACCGGTCGAGAAGAGAGTGTGCTGCCGACATCGAGGGCAGTCCCGAGTTTTCATGACACCTCC
>CAYJUM010000055.1:0-16308 GCA_964373355.1 uncultured Nitrospirales bacterium
GAAGAGGTCGAGGATCAGGTCCGGCAGAACCTCGATTCGAAGGTGGCCCTCGTCAATACGGTGGCCGCCCACATCCTCAACAGCGGCGGGAAACGCATTCGCCCCCTCCTGGTCGTCCTCTCCGCCCGCCTGTGCGGGTACACCGGTAAGGACGACATCGTGCTCGGCAGCCTGATCGAATTCATCCACACCGCCACCTTGCTGCACGATGACGTCGTGGACGACGCGGACCTGCGCCGCGGCCGGCGTTCGGCGAGCCGGGTCTGGGGCAACGAGGTGAGCATCCTCGTGGGCGACTACCTCTACTCCAGGGCGATCTGCCACATCGTGGGGCTGCGGAACCAGGCGATCAATGAAGTGCTGTCGGCGGTGTGCTGCAAGATGGCCGAGGGCGAGATCCTGCAGCTCTCCCTCAACGACCACGCACTGGTCCCGGAATCGGAATATCTCCGGATCGTCGAGTACAAGACGGCAGCGCTCATCGCGGCTTCGTGCCGGCTGGGCGCGATCATCAGCGAAGTGGCGGCCGATCAGGAGGAGGCCTTGTTCAGGTTCGGCCTGCATCTCGGGACGGCATTCCAATTGGCCGACGACACGCTGGACTACAGCGCCGAGAGCCACCGGCTGGGAAAATCCCTGGGACAGGACCTCCGGCAGGGCAAGGTGACCTTGCCGCTGCTCCATCTCCTCCAGCACTGCTCGACGGAGGATTCGCGGCTGATCCGGGATCGCATGGAGACGCGGGCGTGGTCCGACGGAGATTTCAGCAGGATCATCGCGTTGATGCAGGAATACGGCTCCATTCGGTACGCCCTGGATCGTGCCCATGCGTTCGTGGGGGCGGCCAAGGCCGACCTGGAGTATTTCGAGGACTCCTCCGCCAAGCGCGCCTTGTCCGTGGTCGCAGAATATATGGTCACCCGCGACCGCTAACGTTCGACGTTCTGCAGTCAGCAGTGACAGTGACGGCTGCTCATCTCCACGCCGGCTTTTCCCTGTGCGCACTCGTCTCACTACCTGTCCCATGATTGTTCCATCCGGCGCTGAAGCGCCCGTCCGGCTGGTCGGGGAAGATTGATGGCCAAGGTCGTTCCATTCAGGGGGGTGGCGTACGACCCGGCCGTGGTCGGAGAGGTCCGACAGGTGGTCGCCCCACCCTACGACGTCATCGACCGGGAGTACCAGCAGGCGCTTCATGCCCGCCATCCGAACAATGTGATCCGGCTGGAGCTGGGGCTGGATCAGCCGGGGGACGACGCCGCCGAGAACCGCTATGCCCGTGCGGCGCGATTCCTCCGAGACTGGTTGAAGAACGGAGTCTTGGTGCGGGATCCGAAGCCCGGCTTGTATTACTACACGATTGAATACCGGGTGCCGGCCCATCGCACCGGCGTGTCCTCCGTCCGGACTCTGAAAGGCTTCCTCTCCCTGCTCGAACTGGAGGAGTTGGGGGAGGGCCGGATCCTGCCTCATGAAAACACGCGCTCGGCCGCGAAGGAAGACCGGCTGCATCTCCTGGAGGCCTGCAAGGCGAACTTCAGCCCGATCTGGTCCCTGTTCTCCGATCCTCAGGGAAGCATCCTCGGGCTGCTGGAGAAGTCGATCGATGTGGGCAGGCCCCGCCTGCAGTGCGAAGACGACGGCGGATTGCGCCACCGCCTGTGGGCGATCACGGAGGGCGCCGTGCTGGCCGAGCTGATCGCGGCCATGCGGCCCAAGCCCCTGTTCATCGCCGACGGGCACCACCGCTACGAGACCGCGCTCGCCTATCGGGACCGCCGGCGCCAACGCGAGGGCGGCAGCGGCATCCAGCCGTTCGATCACGTGCTGATGTTGTTTGCCCCTCTGGAGGACCCGGGCCTGACCATCCTGCCGACGCACCGCATCCTGACGACCCCGCTCCCCTCTCCGCCACAGATCATCTCGGCACTCAAAGATGCCTTTCAGATCGAGGACATCGCATTTGACACGCCGGCTGAAGCACAGGCACGGGCCGCCTTTCTCCAGGGCCTCAGGGCTGAGGGCACTCCGGGTCCCGTCTTCGGCCTGGCCGTGCGCGGCCATCCGGCCTACGTCCTGTTACGGCTGCGGCCGGATCATCAGTCCCTCAAGGCTGGCACCGCGCGCGACCGACTCGATGTCGCGCTGCTCCAGAGCCAGGTGCTGACGCGGTTGCTCCGGAGCAAGGCCGACGAAGAGGCCATGCGGTACACGAAGGATGACGACGACGCATTGGATCAGGTCCTTCGCGGAGAAGCGGAAGGTGCGCTCATCTTGAACCCGACGCGCGTCGCTGACGTTCAGGCCGTCGCGGCCGCCGGGCTCCGCATGCCGCACAAGTCCACCTATTTCTATCCCAAACCCCTCACGGGCCTGGTGATGCACGTGATGGAGAAGACGTGAGGCGTAAGGCGTGAAGCGTAAGGTGCACCGCGACGGGCGAAGATCCGAATCGC
Source organism: uncultured Nitrospirales bacterium (assembly GCA_964373355.1). GTDB lineage: Bacteria > Nitrospirota > Nitrospiria > Nitrospirales > Nitrospiraceae > CAYJUM01. The sequence goes on from CAYJUM010000055.1 coordinate 2,457, forward strand.
CCCTCACGCCCAACGAGGATATATGAAGGCGAAGATTCTAGTGGTCGACGATGACTCCGATATCGTCACCCTGCTGAAGGACCGCCTTGAATCTCTGGGCTACGGGGTCGTGGCTGCGCCGGATGCGCGCAAGGCCCTGGAGCTGCTGGAGACCGAGACGCCGGGATTGGTCCTTCTCGATCTGGAAATGCCGAAGATGGACGGCCTCGAGATGCTCAAGCGCGTCACCGAGAGCAAGCAAGCCGCCGGTTCCTCGGAGGGCTGCGATACGCCCGTCATCATGATGACCGCGCATGCGACGATCTCTCGCGCGGTGGAGGCGATGAAGAACGGCGCCTACGACTTCGTCACGAAGCCGTTCGACTTCGATCACCTCGCGCTGGTGCTCAGAAAGGCCCTGGACCGTGAATCCCTCAAGCGGCAGGTGGAAATGCTTCGAGCCGAAGTGGGGGCCCGCTATGCCGAGATCGTCGGCGGCAGCGCGAAGATGGCGGCCCTCGTCCAGGTCGCCAAGCGGGCGGCGAATTCAGACGCGAGCGTCCTGCTACTGGGAGAGAGCGGGACGGGAAAGGAGCTCTTCGCGCGTTCGATCCATCAATGGAGCCCACGCCATGCCATGCCCTTCGTGGTGGTCAACTGCGTGGCGCTGACCGACACGCTGCTCGAAAACGAGCTGTTCGGACACGAGAAAGGGGCCTTCACGGGCGCGGACCGGCAGCAGAAAGGCAAGCTCGAGGCGGCGGACGGAGGAACCGTCTTCCTGGACGAGATCGGGGACATGCCGCAGAACCTCCAGGCCAAGCTCCTCCGTGTCCTCCAAGACCATGAATTTCAGCGCGTCGGGGGGACGCGCTCGATCCGGGTGAACATCCGCTTTGTGGCAGCGACCAACAAGGCCCTCGCGCAGGCCGTCAAATCTGGTGCATTTCGAGAGGACCTCTACTTCCGGCTCAACGTGGTGCATCTGAACCTGCCCCCCTTGCGCGAGCGCCCGGAGGACATTCCGCCGCTAGCCGAATTCTTCCTCGCGCGCCACGCCCGCGAAGCGAAGCGGCCGAACATGCGGTTGACCCCGGAAGCCTTGGTGGCCCTCGGCCGGCACCAGTGGCCGGGCAATATCCGCGAACTGGAGAATGCTATTGCCCGCGCCGTCATCCTCTGTCCCGAGGATGCCATCGGGCCGGACCACCTTTCGCTCGCAGCCGGCGAGGTGCCGACGCCGGGTGCGCTGAGCGAAACCTACCAGGACCTTCCCTACCATGATTCCATGGAAGAGCATAGCCGCCGGATCATCCTGCGGGCCCTCCGGCTCTCCAGCGGCAGCCAGACCCGGGCCGCCGAGCGTCTCAAGCTCCAGCGGACCTACCTTGCCCGCCTGATCCGTCAGAAGAACATCCGCCAGGACCTCGGGAACAGCTGATAAAGAAGAGGGCTGCCGGCGACGCGGGTTGACAGCCTATCGCAACGCCATTCAAGAAAAGATCCCGCTCCGCACCTAGCCCATCTCCCTCCCCACAGCTCTGCCCTTGCAAACGATCCTTTGAGGCTATAGGCTCTCCGCATGGCGATCGATCCCGTCTGCGGCATGACCGTGGATGAATCCAGGCCGGCGGCCACCACCGTGCATGCCGGGAAGACCTATTATTTTTGCGCCCCCGGCTGCAAGCGTACCTTTGAGACGGATCCCGAGCGGGTTCTCCGGGAAGGTCCTCGTGGTATGGGGCATGGCCCGGCCCCCGCTCCGCAGATGGTCGCGCTCGGTCCCCTATCTAAAACTTCCACCCCTTACCCCTCACGCCTCACGCCTGACGCATCAGGAACGCCTCACGCCTCACGCCTGACGCCTGACGTTCAGAAGAGCACATTTCGCGTCGAGGGCATGTCCTGCTCCTCGTGCGTCAATCGGATCGAGGAAGGGCTGCGCGCACAAACCGGTGTCGTGGACGCTTCCGTCAACTTTGCGACCGAGCAAGTGGCGGTCAGCTACCGGCCCGGACAGGTGGCGGTGACCGATCTGCAGCGCGCCATCCACGACCTGGGCTATCGGGCGGTCCCGATGGAGCCAGAATCGGGGCATGAGCACCAGCATGGCTTGGAGGAGGGCGAAGGACGACGGGCCGAAGCGCACCGAGACCTCAGGCGCCGCTTCGGCATCTCGGCGGTCCTGACCGTCCCGATTGTCCTGCTGATGCAGTGGGACGTGCTTCAGTCATTGGGCCTGCCGCTTCTCCCGCCCTGGGCGATGTTTTATGTCCCGTGGCTGCTCGCCACGCCCGTCCAGTTCTGGGCAGGGTGGCAGTTTTACCGTGGGGCGGCGGCCGCGGCGCGGCAGCGCACGACGGACATGAACACGCTCATCGCGCTCGGCACCACGGCGGCCTATGCGTACAGCGTCGCGGCCATCCTCGTGCCCGGCTTCTTCCTCCGGAGCGGCGTGGAACCGGCCGTGTACTTCGACACCTCCGCGGCGATCATCACGTTGATCCTCTTCGGACGCTTGATGGAAATGCGGGCCAGGGGCCGCGCATCCGAAGCCATCCGGAAATTGATCGGGCTGCAGCCCAGGCAGGCTCGCGTGGTCCGGGACGGGCGCGAGCAGGACATTCCCATCGCCGACGTGCGGCGTGGAGACCTGGTCGTGGTCCGCCCCGGGGAAAAGATCCCGGTGGACGGCATCGTGCGCCATGGGACTTCGGCGATCGACGAATCCATGATCACCGGGGAGAGCCTGCCGGTGGACAAGCATCCCGGCGACATGGCGATCGGCGGCACCCTGAACCGGACCGGGAGCCTTCGCGTCGAAGCCACGACCTTGGGGCGAGACTCGGCGCTGGGCCGGATCATCGCCATCGTGCAGGAAGCCCAGGCGGCCAAGCCGCCCCTGGCCAAGCTCGCCGACCGGGTCGCCGCCTCTTTCGTGCCGGCCGTGATCGCTATCGCCGCTGTAACGTTTGCGGGTTGGGTGCTGCTGGGAACGGCGCCGGCTCTCAACCAGGCGTTGATCAATTTCGTGGCGGTGCTGATCGTCGCCTGCCCGTGCGCCCTGGGCCTGGCCACCCCGATCTCCATCATGGTGGGAGTCGGCAAGGGCGCCGAGCATGGCGTGCTGATCCGCGGCGGCGACGCGCTCGAGCGCGCCCAGGAATTGACCACGGTGGTGCTGGATAAGACCGGCACCCTCACTCGCGGGGAACTGTCGGTCGTCAAGGTGGTGCCCCTTGCCGATGGCCGGACCGAAGAGCAGATCCTTGCCCTGGCCGCCGCGATCGAACGAGGCTCCGAGCATCCCATCGGCGAGGCGATCGTGCGCCGGGCTCAACAGGCCGGCGTCAAGATCGAAGACGCCGCCGACTTTTCAGCCGTGCCGGGCCATGGCGTGCGGGCCCGCGTCGGGGATTCGACGGTCTCTCTCGGAAACCTCCGGCTGCTAGAGGTCGAAGGCGGCTCCATTCCGGCGAAAGCCGAACGGGCCGCCGACGAGCTGGCAGCTCAGGGCCTCACGCCGGTCTATCTTGGAGTCAAGAGCGGAGGCTCACACGGGCCTCCGCAGCTCGTCGGACTGCTGGCCGTGGCCGACACCATCAAAGACCACGCGAGAAACGCCGTGGCCGCACTGAAGAGAGAGGGGCTAGAGGTGGTCATGCTGACCGGCGACAACCGACGGACAGCGAGCGCCATCGCCGGACAGGCGGGCATCGAGCACGTGCTGGCCGAGGTGCTGCCGGAGCAGAAGGCCCGCGAGGTGAAGCGGCTTCAGGACGAGGGCCAGGTCGTCGCGATGGTGGGGGATGGGATCAACGATGCCCCGGCCCTGGCCCAGGCGGATGTGGGCATCGCCATCGGCACCGGCACCGATGTGGCCATGGAGACGGCGGACCTCACGCTGATCAGCGGCGACATCCGGGGCGTGGCAACGGCAATTGGCCTGTCTCGCGCCACCGTGAGGAACATCAAGCAAAACCTCTTCGCGGCCTTCATCTATAACGTGCTGCTGATCCCGGCCGCGGCGCTGGGCCATCTCAACCCCATCTGGGCCGCCGCCGCCATGGGGCTGTCTTCCGTCAGCGTGGTGGGAAATGCCCTTCGGCTCCGGCGCTTTAAACCCCTTCAGCCGTAAGCCGTCACGGGCAGTCGTGCGCACCCTTGGACATTTCAAACCCGTCTCAGGACGGTATTGTGCCAGGGGAAGAACCGATGTCCACCGCAATCACGCATCCGTCTATCGTGAATGATCCGGCGATGCTTAATGCCGCCCCCATTATCGAGGATACGAGGACACCGGTGCGCGCCATCGCCGAGATGTGGAATTTGGTGTGATGCCTGAGGAAATTGTCACCCAGCTTCCTCATCTCACCTTGGCCCAGGTGTTCGACACCCTCAGCTATTACCTCGATCATCGTGACGAGATTGACACCGACATTCTCCGCAATCGAGTCCCGGACGAGATGATTGACTCTCGCCTTCGGTGACGTCGAATCATCTGCTCATCCGGCTGTATCTTGACGAGGATGTCTCTGTAGGTGTCGCAGATTACCTGCGCGCCCATGGATTGGCCGTCCTGGCCACGCGCGACGCTCACCACCTCGGTCAGTCCGATGCTTTTCAGCTCTCTTATGCCACATCTCAAGAACGTGCCATCCTGACTCACAACAGAGTCCGCATGCCGGGATCATCGTCGCAAATCGGCGCGCATCGGCCTCGGAACTTGCCAGACGGGTGATGAAGTTTCTCAACCTTTTCACCGCTGAGGAGATCCAGAATCAACTGCTTTACAGCTAATCACCAGACTGAGAATTTACGGTTTCATGGTCCGGTGGGCGAGCCAGCCGACGATGGCGCCGACCGCGCTGCTGCACGCTCCGAGGTACCAGATACCGGCATACTCGGCCAGCGAGGTTCCTCCTGTCGCCGACGCCATGCCGACGTAGCCGCTCACGGAGAGCGACACCGCGCCGGCCAATTGTCCCACCGTATTGATCCACCCCAGGGACTCCCCCGCCCGCTTGATTCCCCAGCGCTCGGCTGCGGCCGCATTCACGACCGGAAAGGTGTGGAGCGAGATCCCAATGGCAAACGCCACGGCTGCAAGCAGCCAGGGGGACGCGACGGACCGGGCCAGCACCCCGAACAGGATCATGCTGATGCCCAAGCCGGCGGCGGCCAGCAACACCCGACTCACCCCACGCGCCAGCAACCGGTCGGACACGCGTCCCACGATCGGGCTGCCCAGGACATGCCCGATCACATAGATGACGCCGATCTGGCCGCCCGCGATGACTGCCGCCGCCTGCTCGTGTCCCCAGCGTGTGTGATAGAGCTCTGTGGCGTACAGCGGTAGCCAGGCCGGGATGAGCCGCAGGGCGACAATGCCCGCCGCGAAGTACAGCCCCAACAGCCACAGGGCCGGATCGGTCAGTGAGAGACGCTGTTCTCCCCCGGGGGATGAATCCGGCTGAGAGCCGGCCGAATGTCCAGAATGGGAACGCAAGACCGCCAGGCACAGAAAGCCGATGGCGCCGATTCCGACCGCCGTCGTCACCATCGCGGCCCGCCACCCCGATGCCGCCTGGTCCGGCCGGTCCAGGAAATAGATCCCCAGAAGCGGGAGCAGCAGGAACGCGGCGGCTTCGCCCAGCCCGCCACCCAGCCCGTAGTAGGTTCCGTTGGCCAATCCCCGCTCGCGCGGCTCAAACCATCGAGCCAGCAATCCGGCGATGGGCACGAACCCGCAGGCCGCCGTGATGCCGATGCCGATCCGCCAGCCGATCGCCTCGCTGAGAGTCCCGGCTGTCGCAAACAGGCCGAGGAGCACGGCCGCGGCGATGATCCCGAACGAGATGATGACCCGCCCTCCGATCCGGTCGGTCAGCCGTCCCCACGGGACCTGCGCGAGCGCATAGGGATAGAAGAACGCCGCGCCCAAAAGACCAAGCTGGGCCTTGTCCAGACGGAGGTCGGCGCTGATGTAGGAGGCCAGGCCGGTATAGCTCCAGCGCACGAGATGCGAGGTGGCATAGGCCAGCACGCAGCAGGCCAGAATAGTCCAGCGATAGGACATCGTGAGGCGTGACGCGTGAGGCGTAAGGCGCGGAAGCACTCTCACGAGCTATGCGCGCAGACGCGACCCCGGAGAAGTCTTGGGGAGCCAGCGCGGGATGGCGAGGAGATAGTTCTCGTAGGAGAGCCCGAATTTCTTCTTCAAGGTGGGCTCTTCATAGTACAGCACGAAGAGATGAGCGCAGCCCCAGAATACGAGCGCATAGGCCAGCAGCGCCACGGACCCAAAGCGCAGGGCTTCGCCGAGCAGAATCATCAGGACGCTCACGTACATAGGGTTTCGAACGATGCGGTACAGGCCGGTCGCGACGAAAACCTTGGGAGGGTCAAGAGGCGCCGGTGTTCCCCCGCCGGTGAACGTGAACTCCCACGCACACGAGAGGTATCCCATCGCGCCGACAACGATGAGCGCGACCGCGCTGTAGCGGATTGGCCCGAGATCGAACGAAAGCCAGGACGGCCCATGGGCCAGGAGAAGATACGGCACCCCCACGGTGGCGGTGCCTGGCACCAGGAGCGTGAACAAGAGGGTTTTGAGCCAGATAGGCAATTGGCCTGCTAACCCGGCGACAGACGGGCGCGGAGGTTGATCCGGCCGGCGTCGGCATCCTGCTTGGCCTGCTCATAGCGCTCGATGGAGCCGATGTCAGACCAATAGCCTTTCAGCTCGTAGCCCGAGATCAGGGCACCGCGCTCAAGCCGCCGGACATAGGCGCCGATGATCGACGAGGGCTGTCCCGCCGGCAGGTCTTCCAGCACCTTGGGCTCGATCACATGGATGCCGGCGAACATCCGGCGAATGCTCATGCCGTCCTGCCGCGGCCGTCCCCGCCCGGTGATGGCCAGCACCCGCCCTTCCGCGTCGGTGTCAACGGCCCCCCAGCGGTCCACGTCGGGATCGTCGCGGAGCGCCAGAGTGGCGACAGCCCCGCTCGTGCGGTGCCGGGCGATCATCGCGCCGAGGTCCAGATCCGCGAGCGTATCGCCGTTCAGGACGAAGAACGCCTCGCCTTGAAAGAAGGATGCAGCATGCTTCATGCCGCCACCCGTCCCCAGCAGCACCGGCTCACGGGAATAGGACACACGCATGCCGAGCCGGGCGCCATCACCCAGTTCTTTCTCGATCAGATGGCCGAGATGATGCAGGTTGACGATGACCTCCGTGATGCCGTACCGCCGCAACAGCAGGAGGCTCCAGACGATCAAGGGCCGGCCGGCGATGGGAAGCAGCGGCTTGGGCAGCGAGTCGGTGAGGGGCCGGAGCCGGGTGCCGAGGCCGGCCGCAAGGATCATGGCCCTCATATGTGCCGGTGAAGAGTAAGGGGTGAGGAGCGAAGAGAGGGGGGAGAGGACGAGGAGGGAAGTCTCCTTGCCCCTAACTCCTCACTCCTTACTCGTTTACTGCAGTTCGGGGACATACGGCGTCAGGTGTACGCGGAGCGGGGCGAGCTCGGAATATTGCGCCAGGTTGCGGCGGACGTAGCCGAGCACCCGCGGGATGTCGGCCAGAAAGGCGGGATTCTTTTTGACGCGATCGATGTAGACGAAGCGGCCGGCGGCCTTGAGATTCCGCTGGATGCTCGTAAGGTCAAAGAGGCGGCGAAAGGCGGATCGGTCCGGCCACGTGACCCCGTGGGCGGCCATGCCCTCCAGGTACTCGACGAGCAGTTCATCCCGCAACGGCTCCTCCAGCGCGAGATAGGCGTCACGGAGCAACGACGCGAGATCGTAGGTCGGCGGCCCGAGCAAGGCATCCTGAAAGTCCAGCACGCCGAGTCGAAGCTGACGTGAGGCGTGAGGCGTGAGGCGTGAGGCGTCTTGAGCAGAATCGAGGACCATCAAATTTCGCGAATGATAATCACGGTGGGTAAAGACCCGGGGTTGCTCCGCCAGCACCTCGGCGATCTTATAGAACTCTCCCCTCACCTGCTTTTCATCCGCGGGCGCCATGGCCCGGCCGAGCCGCGCCGCGACACCGTACTCGAGAAAGTGATCAAATTCCCACATCAGCAGGGGCACGTCGAAGGCCCGATTGAACGCGAGGCAGCCTGATGAGGGCCGGGAGGCGCGCGTGTGGATGCGGACCAGGGTCGCGATCGCCGAGTGGTAGAGCTGCCGGACCTTTTGCGGTGTGGCGCCGAGACAGGTCTGCGTCAGCGTCGTGTCCCCGAAGTCCTCCAGGTAGAGGAGGCCCGCGGCTTGATCGTAGTGATACAAAGTCGGCACCGGCACTTCGGCCTCGGCCAAGTGGCGACCGATATTGATGAAGGGCAGCTCGGCCGTCGTTGAGGGGGCCCCGCTGACCGCTTCCTCCGACTCCTTGAAGGCCTCGGGCGAGGCGAGCTGCATGACGACCAGGGACTGCAGCGGTCCGCTCTGGAGGAGCACCCGGTAGTACCGGCGGTTCGAGGCGTCACCCGCCAAGGGCACCAACTGCACGGCATCCGTCGGAAACGGCAGCCGGCTCCGCAGGGTTTGAGAGATCAGCGAGAGCTTCGGCGGGGCAGGCGCGATCATACGGGCGGATTATACCCACGGGCTCCGGCCTTGTCACATAGGACGCCGGGTTTCCGCACTGGTCATCCCGTGCGGGGTCTCCGGCGCCGGCGACCTCCACCCGAGCAGGTGCCAGAGTCCGGCGCCGACCCATGCTCCGGTCCCGTCCGCAAGGACGTCCCAGATCGTGGCCTCGCGCCCCGGCACGAAGCTCTGGTGCAATTCATCCGAGACGCCGTAGGCGGTCGCCGTCAGCAGCCCCAGCAGCAGGGCATGGCGTGCGGACGAGGGTCCCGCCGCGTGCCGGAAAGACCGATAACAAAGGACGCCCAGGACTGCGTACTCGATCACGTGGAGCAGCTTGTCCCCGAGCAGTTGGAACAAGGACGGCGCATAGACCTCGGGATGTTCCAGCGAGGAGAGATAGAAAATCAGCCCGGCGTACAGGAGCACCGGCACCCAGTACCAAGCCAGCCGACCTCCACCCAAAGATATTCTCCGCTGGTGCGTCGCCATTCCTCCGAAGCCTTATACCCTATCCGGGTCTGCAGCGTCCCCTGAAAAACCGGCGCCCGAGCGTGTTGAACCTCGACGCACCCTATGACATACTGCGGATGTCTCCGCGACGCCTATCATGAAGCATCTCCGAGTCTGCTTGCTCTGGCACATGCACCAGCCGTACTACACGGACCCGGCCACCCGGGCCGTGAGCATGCCCTGGGTCCGCCTGCACGCGACCAAAGCGTATTTCGACATGGCCCACGTGCTCGAACGCTGTCCGGGCGTCAATGTGAGCGTCAACTTCACCCCCTCCCTGCTTCTGCAGCTCCAGGAGATGACCTCCGGGTCGGTGCATGACCTATTTTGGGAGCATGCCGAACGGCCGGCCACGGACCTGACCCCAGCAGAACGGGCCTTCGTCGTGCGGCATTTCTTCGCCGCGAACTGGGCGACGATGGTGAGGCCGTACCCGCGATACCACGAGCTACTGGTGAAGCGAGGAACGGACGTCCGCGCGAGCGAGCTTGATCGGGTGTCCCGGCAATTTACGACCCAGGACCTCCTGGACCTGCAGGTCTGGCACAACCTCGCCTGGTTCGGCTTCGGCGCCGTGGCCCGGCATCCCACCCTGGCCGAGCTTCGCGCCAAAAACCGGGGATTCACCGAAGACGACAAACAGCATGTGCTGGAACTGCAACGCGACACGCTCGGGGACATCATCCCGTCCTACAGGCGGCTGGCGGAGGCCGGACAGGTCGAGCTGACCACCAGCCCCTTCTTCCATCCGATTCTGCCGCTCGTGATCGACACGGATGTGTCGCGCCGCGCCCGTCCCGACATTCCCCTGCCGCCGCGATACCAGGCCCCGGCCGATGCGGAATGGCATCTCCGCAGCGCGGTCGCTCACCACGCCGCCGCCTTCGGCTCCGCCCCCAAAGGCCTCTGGCCGTCCGAAGGCTCCGTCTGCCCGGAACTGGTGCCCCTGGTCAAGCGGGCCGGCCTGCAATGGATGGCCACGGACGAGGGTGTCCTGGCCCGATCGCTGGGCCACTGGGACCGCGATCGCGATCTCTACCGTCCGTACGTGGTGGGAGAGCCGAGCGAGGATGTGGCCATTGTGTTCCGTGACCGGGAACTGTCCGACGCGATCGGGTTCGTCTATTCCAAAAATACCCCGGAGTCCGCGACGGACAATTTCCTCGGCCGCCTGGCCGATATTGCAGGCCGCGCGAGCGGGCCCGATCCCATGGTGGCGGTGATCCTCGACGGGGAAAATCCCTGGGAGCACTACTACGACGGCGGCGAGCGGTTCCTGAGCGGCATCTATACGGGCTTGTCGCCGGGTTCCCGATGTCGTCGGGATCTCCATGCCTCCACGATGACCGTCAGCCGCTATCTCGAGGCGCATCCGCCGCGGCAGAGGCTTCCGCACCTGCATTCCGGCTCGTGGATCAACCAGGACTTCAAGATCTGGCTGGGCCATCCGGAGGACAATCGTGCCTGGGAGCTGCTGCGCGAGACCCGCACCCGGCTGGTCGAGGCGACGCCCGCGTTGTCGCCGGATCAGCGGCGGGAGGCCTGGAGCGCCCTGTACGCGGCCGAGGGCAGCGACTGGTTCTGGTGGTACGGTGACGATTTCGAGACGGATTACAAATCGGAGTTCGACCGGCTCTTCCGGACGCATCTGCGGAACGCGCTCCAGCGGGCCGGCGTGCCGCCTCCCGACTTCCTGAACGATCCGATCGTCGCAGTGCGCGAGCCTGACCGCTCGCGCCTGCCCGTGGACTTGCTGCTCCCGACGATCGACGGGCTGGTGACCGATTTCTTCGAGTGGCACGGCGCGGGCACCATCGACGTCTCCCCTCCGCTGGGCGCGATGTGGAAGCCCAACCGGTTCTTTGCCGGCATCGCGTTCGGGTATAGCCTCGATGCCTTGTTCATCCGGCTGGACCCGGACCCTCACGCCGACGCGTCCTCGCACCGGGTCGAAGTGCATGTGAGCGTGCCAGGCCAGGAGCACCGGCTGATCTTTCCCCTGGGGGCGTCGTCCCTCGAAAGCTTCTTGCGCTATTCCGCGCAGACGGGGTCGGTCCCCGCGCTCGCCGGAGAGCACCGGACGATCTGCCGCCGCAAGGTCATCGAGCTCGCGGTCGCCTTCAAGGACCTCGGACTCCTCGCCGGCCGGGAGTTCAAGCTCTCGGTGCTGGTCAGCCAGGATGGACTGGAAGTGGAGCGCTATCCCCGCTATCATCCCCTGGTGTTGACCGTCCCGGACGAGCATTTCCGCGCCATCATGTGGAAGGTGTGAGGATAAGGCGGATTTGGTGATTTGACGATTGGCACTTCACCAGATCACCGAATCAGCAAATCGTCCTTGAGGACATATGCCTGATCTACGACGCGATCCCGTCGTCGGCCGCTGGGTCATCATCTCCACCGACCGCGCCAGCCGGCCGCAAGAATTGCACTGCGCGCCCGCCGATCAGGCGGGCCAGAGCCTCTGCCCGTTCTGTCCGGGGCAGGAGCGGCTGACCCCGCACGAGATCCTCGCCTATCGCCCGCAGGGCGGCACGAGCCATGCCCCCCAGTGGACCGTCCGGGTCGTCCCGAACAAGTTCCCCGCGCTGCAGATCGAGGGCGAGCTCGGCCGGGAAGGTGTGGGCCTGTACGACCGCATGAACGGCATCGGCGCCCACGAAGTCATCATCGAGACCCCGGACCATAAGTCCACGCTGGCCGAGCTTCCGCCCAAGCAGATCGAGGATGTTCTGTGGGCGTACCGGGACCGGATGGTGGACCTCCGGCGCGACTCGCGCTTCCGGTATCTCCTCGTGTTCAAGAACCACGGGGCGGCGGCGGGCGCCACGCTCGAGCACACCCATTCCCAGCTCATTGCGCTGCCGATCATCCCGACCAGCGTGCTCAGCGAAATCAACGGGTGCCGCGGCCATTTCCTCCAGAAGGAACGCTGCATCTATTGCGACATCGTCCGGCAGGAGATCGAGGACACCGACCGGCTGGTCACCCAAAATCCCGAGTTTGTGGTGATCACCCCGTTCGCCGCACGGTTTCCGTTCGAGATGTGGATCCTCCCCAAGCGACATGCGGCTTATTTCGAGGAGAGCCAGAAGACGCAGGTGGAGCTGCTGGCCCGCATCCTCTCGGAAGCGCTCCGCCGGATGGACCGTGTGCTGCTCCGCCCCGCCTACAATTTCATCCTGCATACATCTCCGCTGCACGAGAAGACCGGCGACTTCTACCACTGGCACATCGAATTGATCCCGAAGCTCACCCAGATCGCGGGGTTCGAGTGGGGCACCGGCTTCTACATCAACCCCGTGAAGCCCGAGGATTCGGCCAAGTTCCTCCGCGACGCCGAAATTTAAAGCCGTGAGGCGCGAAAGCATAAGAACAAACCTTCCTAAACTGCCTGCCCCTTACGCCTGACGGCTATCGCTACTTGCCTCGCGCCCGTCGCGAGGCTTATGATCCGCACATGAAGGTCACGCTCAGCCATCCCGAACGGCAGGTGGACGTGAAGGGGCCCAAGCGCGTCCGCGAGCTGCTGCGGGAGCTGAACCTGATCCCGGAGGCGCACCTGGTCATCCGCGGAGACGACCTGGTCACCGAGGACGAGACCCTGAAGGATGAGGACTCGGTCGAAGTCCGCCCGGTGATCTCCGGCGGCTAGAAACGGTGTATCGGGGTGCTCTGGTTTGTTTGGTTCATCGAAAGAGAAGCGCACCAGACAAACCAGATAAACCACCCCCCCTTTTTTCACCCACCATGCGCTGTCGCAAGTGTCGAGAAAAGGCCGTGATCGGGCTGCCGCGGCACAATGCCGCCTTCTGCAAGCCCTGCTTCAACGAGTTCGTGCGAGACCAGGTCGCACGGGCCATCAAGAGCGATCGCATGTTCACCGGGGCGGATCGGGTCCTGGTGGCGGTGTCGGGCGGCAAGGACAGCCTGGCGCTGTGGGACATCCTCCTCAAGCTCGGCTACCGCGCCGACGGCTTGTACATCGACCTGGGCATTCCCGGCTACTCGGTCAAGTCACGGGAGAAGGTGGAGCGCTTCGCGGAGGCGGCCGCCCGACCGCTCAATGCCACGTTGCTGGTCCATACCGTTCCGGAGGAGGAGGGCGCGGGCATCCGCGAGCTGGCTGATATGGTGAACCGGCCGACCTGCTCGGTCTGCGGCACGATCAAGCGGTACCGGTTCAACCGGGCGGCGGTGGAGCAGGCCTATGACGTCATGGCGACCGGCCACAATCTGGACGACGAGGCCGCACGGCTGCTGGGAAACGTGCTGCACTGGCAGGAAGAGTACCTCGAGAAGCAGGGGCCGTCGCTCCCGGCCTCCTTCGAAGGCTTTGCGAAGAAAGTGAAGCCGCTCTACCGGCTGTCGGAGCGGGAGCTTGCCGCCTACGCCGTGCTCAACCGGATCGACTATATCGTCGAGGAATGTCCGATGGCCAAGGGCTCGAAGCTGCTCCTGTACAAGGATGTGCTGAACCGCCTGGAGACCGAATCGCCCGGCACGAAGCAACGCTTCTACTGGGGGTTCCTCGAGCGGCAGCAGGCGCACGCCTCCTCCGGCTCGATGGAGGCGAGGGATCAGGCCTCCCTGCATCCGTGCACAGGCTGCGGACAGCCCACGTCGGCCGAAGTCTGCTCGTTTTGCAAGATGATTGCCCGCGCCCGCTTAGCTCGTTGAAGGCGGGCCGACGTTCCGCCTCCCCTGCTCGCTCACCCATCCCGCAGGCAGCGAGCCAGATAGCCGAAAAAGGTTGAAGCCC
>CAYJUM010000056.1:0-16145 GCA_964373355.1 uncultured Nitrospirales bacterium
TCGTGTGCTCTCCGATCTTCCCGCCCCCTCCAGATGACGTCACTCGTCAATGGTCATTCGTCATTCGTGGAGATTTTCTGACCGATTGACGGTTGACGATTGACCAAGGACGCTCTTTCTACGCTAGCGTTTTCAGAGGGACCGCCGGGTCTCGGAGCGAGCTCTCTTTCCCGGCGAGGTCGGTCCGCTGCTTGATGAGGCGTTGGAGGAGTGGAAAGTCCTTCGCCGTGGCGTTCACGGCAAAATACGCGCGCAGGCGATGCTGCTTCAGGTAGAGGACCGTAAAGGACTTCTCCTCGAAGCGTCCCCGGGTCAGGATCTCGTCGTGTTCGGACTCATCGCCGGCGAATTCCAGGTGGAGGTCGAACAGATCGGACCAGACGTACGTCAGGAGATCATACGCCGCCCGGGCGCCGGCCATGTTCTGTCCGGCGAGCATGCCGCAATACTCAGCATGGCCCCAGTGCTCCACACGGCGGCGCTTGCCGAAGTAGGGATCGGGATAATTGGCGACATCACCCGCCGCATAGATGTCCGGATGCGAAGTCTCGAGGTATTCGTTCACCGTGACGCCGTCCTCCACCTGGAGCCCGGCGGCGGCCGCGAGCTCGACGTTCGGGATGATACCGATCCCGACGCAGACGAAATCGCAGGAAAGGGTCCGGCCGGCGCGGGTGATCACGTCGCGGCCGCGTGCGTGCGGCCGGATCTCCACGACGGTGTCACTGGTGTAGAAGACGACGCCCTGCTGCGCGCAGTACGCCTGGAAGAATCCGGCCAGGGCCGAGTCGGCGAAGCGCGGCCAGATCTGCGCAGCCGTCTCGATCACCGCCACCTGCACCCCGCGTTGCGTCAAGGAGGCGGCCACCTCGAGCCCGATGAAGCCCGCTCCGATGATGGCGGCGCGACTGCCGGGGGTGGCGTCGGCGGCGATGGCGGAGGTGTCCTCCATCGTGCGGAGATAGTGCACCCGCGGGTCGTCGGCGGCGGTCTTCAGTCGGATCGGCCGCCCGCCGGTGGCGATCAGGGCCTTGTCGAACGCGATGGTCTCGCCCGTGGCCAGCGTGGCGGTCTTGTCGGCGCCGTCGAGCGTCCGGACCTCGACGCCGAGTCTCAACGCGATCCGCTGGTCCGCGAAATATTGCGCGGGGTCGAAGAAGAGCTGCTCGCGTGATTTCTCGCCGCGGAGAAATTCCTTGGAGAGGGGAGGCCGGTCGTAGGGTGGATGCGGCTCCTGGCCGATCAGCGTAATCGAGCCGTCCGGGTCTTTGTCGCGGAGCTGCTTGGCCGCCTGGCTCGACGCCAGCCCGCCCCCGATCAGCAGATATTTGGTACTCGCGTGTGCCATGGTTCGTCACGCGTGAGGCGTGAGGTGCCCCCCTTATCCTGCCGCCTCACGCCTTACGGCTATGACCAGTCGGCGCCGAGGCGGTCCACGATGATCTGGTGCACCACGGCATGCGGCCCGAGCGTCGCCAGGTAGATGCAGGTCTCGGCGATATCGAACGGGCTGATCCGTTCGCTGCGGAGTATTTCCTCGGGAGAAGCGTCCACGAGCGAGTCCGCCACGCTGCCCGGGCAGACGGCCGACGCCTTGATCTGATACGGCCGGCCTTCGTCGGCCAGGGCCTTCGTCAGACCCATGATGCCGTATTTCGAAGCGCTGTACGTCCCGGTGCCCGCCCAGGCATCCACTCCGGCGACACTGGACAGGTTGATGATCACGCCGCCGCCGTTGTTCATCATCTGGCGGAACCCGGCGCGGGCGCAGAGGAAGGTCCCGCGAAGATTCGTCGCGATCACCCGGTCGAAGTCCTGGGTCTCCGTGTCGGCGACGCGCCCGCCGCCGCCGATGCCGGCGTTGTTGACCAGGATGTCGAGGCGCCCGAGCTGCTTGACGGTCTCGGCAAAGAGCTTCTCGACTTGCGTTTCGTCCGTGATATCGGTGGGCACAGCCCTGGCGTCACCGCCCCGGTCTCGGATCTGGCCGCAGACCTGCTCGCAGAGCGCATGCCGCCGCGCCGCGATGACGACGCGCGCGCCTTCGTCGGCAAACCGCAGGGCGATCGCCTTCCCGATGCCGCTGCTGCCGCCGGTCACGATGGCGGTCTTGCCGGCGAGGCGCTTCACTGAAAACAGTGATTACGTGATTTATGATTGAGTGATTACGGAGGAAATGCTTTCAGTCAGTCACCCAATCATTGAGTCACTTAATCACTTCTCCTCCTTCTTGATGATCTCCTTGACCGCGGCCTTTCCGGCCTGGATCACCTTCGTGGACGCCTTTTCCACTTCCTTCGCGACCTGCTTGACCGCGTGGCCGGTATCTTGGACCGGTTTGGGTAAGTCGCTGGTCTTGAGCTGTCCGCTCTTTTCCGTGCTCGCGCTCGCGGATTTGTCCTCGGACGTCGAGAGGGTTTCAGCGAATACCGATCCCGCGAGCCCGATCGACACCATCAGAACGAGCGCCAGACGCCCTTCACGCGCATGTTTCATACTAACTTCTTTTCCAACTCTAGCATTGCCTTCCGGCCGTAGAACGTTGCTCCAGCTTAGCAGCAATCCCTTCATAGCCGGGCCGGGATTCCTTCCCGAATTGGCACGCTTCAAAGAGAGGCATTACGTAGAGCGGTTGCACCATACTGAAGTAGGGATTCGCAAAGCTTCCCCTCCGTGGTATCACCATCCGTCATTTCGTATGGCGCGCCGAAAATGACCCTCAACCCCTCTCGTCTCAGCTTCTCCACCACACAGCACAGGGAGGAGATCCCATGCCAGTCGAGGCATTGCCTGTCATGACACGTGCTGGGGGCGACCGCATCGATGCTGAAGCGCTGCTCGGCACATCGCGACGACGCTGAACGACATCCTGGAGATGAACGCCCGGTTGACCCGGGACCCGGTGCGGGCCAGCCAGGTGGTCGGCAAGGAAGGGAAGATCGCCCAACGTGTCTCGGTCGGGAACGTGACCGGAGCCCCACGTTCTATTGCACGCTGCCGGCCGAACCGATGGACGCGCCCCTTGGCGCCCCGGTCCTGCGCGACGTCTCGGCCCTGTTGAACGCCGGGGTAGAACCGCAAGCCGGTGATTGAGCAATTTCCTGAAGTCATCAGCGATCAGTTCTCAGTTGTCAGTTCCAAAACGGCGAGACTGAGCACTGATCACCGAGAACTGAGAATCCCCGCCTTAGTCGATCGTCCTCCAGCGCCGCCCGTCCCGCTCGAGTAGTTCATCCGCTTCCTTCGGCCCCCAGGTTCCGGCGGCGTAATTCGGAAAGCTGGGCGGCGGCAAAGCTTTCCAGACCTCCTGGATCGGCGCCACCACGCTCCACCCCAGCTCCACCGTGTCGGCCCGCTGGAAGAGGGTCAGATCGCCCGCCATGCAATCGTGGAGGAGCGTCTCGTAGCCGGTGCTGGGCGCGCTCCCGAAGTACCGCGCGTACTGAAAATCCATCTCCACCGTCCCCACGCGCACCGAGGGTCCCGGCACCTTGGCGCCGAAGCAGAGGTTGATGCCCTCATCGGGCTGGATACGGATGACCAGGAGATTAGGGGCGAGACGCTCCACGTGGGTTTTCCGGAAGAGCATGAGCGGCGCGCGCTTGAACTGGATGACGATCTCGGTGACGCGCTTGGGCAACCGCTTTCCCGTGCGCAGATAGAATGGAACATCGGCCCAGCGCCAGCTGTCGATGAACAACTTCAAGGCCACGAAGGTTTCCGTGCCGGAATCCGGCGCGACGTGCGGCTCCGAGCGGTAGGCGGGAACCGACTTACCGACGACCGTGCCCTCCGCATACTGGCCCGACACGCTGTTCCGCAACACTTCCAGCGAGTGCATGGGCTGAATGCCCCGCAGGACCTTGGCCTTCTCATCGCGCACCGCATCGGCGTCAAACGAGTTCGGCGGCTCCATGGCAATGAAGGACACGAGCTGCAGGAGGTGATTGGGAACCATGTCCCGCAGCGCGCCGGCTCCTTCATAGTAACCGCCCCGGTGCTCGACCCCGATACTCTCGGCGACCGTGATCTGCACGTGGTCGATGTACCGGCGGTTCCAGATCGGCTCGAAGATGCCGTTGGCGAAACGGAAGACGAGGATGTTCTGGACGGTCTCCTTGCCCAGATAGTGATCGATCCGGTAGATCTGGCTCTCCTTGAGGATCTGCCGGATGTTCTGGTTGAGGACCCGGGCGGAGGCCAGGTCGTGTCCGAATGGCTTCTCGACGACCACACGGCGCCAGCCCCGTTCTTCGCCCGTGAGGCCGGCGGCGCCGAGCTGCCGGATGATTTCGCCGAAGAACTGGGGGGCGCAGGCCAGGTAGAACATGTAATTGTCGGCCGTGCCGTGCCGCTCGGCCACGTGGCGCAGACGGCTCCCCAGGCGTTCGTAGGCCTCGGGATCCTTGAAGTCTCCGGTGACGTAGTGGAATCGCTCCACCAGGCGGTCCCAGACGGCGTCGTCGAGCGGCCCACCCACGAATTCCTGCACGTCCTGGCCGAGCTTGTGGCGAAATCCCGCATCGTCCAGGTCGCTGATCGCGAAGCCCACCAGGGCGAAGTGTTTGGGGAGCACGCCGCTCTTGGCGAGGTTGTACAAGGAAGGAACGAGCTTGCGTTTGGTCAGGTCTCCGTCCGCTCCGAAGACCACCATGACGGTGGAATCCTGCAGCTGCGGGAGGGGTTCACAGGGGCTGTGGGCATCTCGCGCCGTCATGCTCGGGTACATGGTACGCGAGGCTCGGGCACATGGCAATTCCTCCGCACGGCCTCAGGGCCGTGACGTGAGGGGCTCCGACGCCTCTGATACAATATAAACGATGAGAACGGTCGCCATGGTGGGGGCCGGTCTGCTGTGGGTCGCGGCGTCGGCCGGATGCGGCACCTATCCGGTCGCGGAGGGCTCACACAGGGCGCTTCCCGCTCCGCACGGTCGCGTCGTCGTCTGGGGAGGCGATGCGACGGCGGCTGAGGAGGCGGGCGCCTGGCTGAAGCAGCAGGGTCTCACCGTCGTGGAGGAGATCTACGGGGACGGGCCCGGCGGGCGCACGCACACCCCGCACGAGGCGGGCGAGGTCCGGGAGCTGGGCAGGAAGGCCGGCGCCGACACGGTCGTGTTCGTGGACGTGTCGATCCAATCGCGGGAGACCTGGAGCTTCGGCCAGTCCGGGACCATCCAGGACGCACGCGTGACGGTGCGCGGAGTCCATGTCGAAAGCGGCGCGGACATGTTCGAAGCGGTGGCCAGGCATCTGAGGCCCCACCAGGACGACACCGGCGTGGTGCTGCTGACGTGTATGGCGCTGGCCCGAGCCTGGGAGCTTCCGGTGTCGTCGTGCGAAGCCCGGCACACAAGCAGTGATTAGCGACTGCGGAAGTTCTCAGTTATCAGTTTTCAGTCATCAGTTTCGCGATCTGGAACTGACAACTGAGAACTGATCGCTGATGACTTCAGGGAATCACTCAATCACTGATCACTCGGTTGATCCCAGCGCCGTCACGCCGATCTCAAGCCGCCTATCGGCGACCAGATAGCCTTCGAGTACCTCGGCCGGCACCGCCGGGCTGAAGAGATATCCCTGGATGCCCTCGCAGCCGTGCTGCCGCAGGAAGGTCAGTTGTTTGTCGGTCTCCACACCTTCCGCGATCACCTTGATGTTCAGCCCGTGCGCCATCGTGAGGATGGCCTTGACGATCGCGGCGTCCTGGCCGCTCCGGTCGATTCCGCTCACGAAGGTCCGGTCGATCTTCAGGGTGTCCAGCGGGAACTGCTTGAGATAGCCCAGCGAGCTGTGCCCTGTTCCGAAATCGTCCATGGAGATCTCGATGCCGGAGCCGGCGAACGCCCGAAGCGCCGTGATCGTGGCCTCGACGTTGTACATGGCAAGGCTCTCGGTGATCTCGAGGTCCAGCCAGGTCGGCGCCAAGCCGGTCTGCGTGAGGATGTCCAGGACCTGCGGGACCAGGTCCTGCTGGCGGAATTGCCGGGCCGAGAGATTGACCGCCACGCGGAGCGGCGGATACCCCCGGTCCCGCCAGGACTTCGCCTGCGCGCAGGCCGACTGCAGCACCCATTGTCCGAGCCGGACGATCAACCCGGTCTC
This sequence comes from uncultured Nitrospirales bacterium, assembly GCA_964373355.1. Lineage (GTDB taxonomy): Bacteria > Nitrospirota > Nitrospiria > Nitrospirales > Nitrospiraceae > CAYJUM01. Next base: position 6,105 of record CAYJUM010000056.1, read on the forward strand.
CTCCGCGACGGGGATGAAGGCGGCCGGCGGAATCAATCCTTTGTCAGGATGCCGCCAGCGGATGAGGGTCTCCACGCCGAAGATCCGGCCGTCGCGGAGCGAGACCTGCGGCTGGTAATAGACCACGAATTCGTCCCGTTCGAGGGCTTTGCGGAGACCGCGCTCCAGTGTGAGGCGCTCGCTGGCGCGCGCCCGCATGGCCGGCGTACAGAACTGATGCGTATTGCCGCCCTGCTCCTTGGCCCGGTACATGGCGGAGTCGGCGTTTTTCAGCAACGTCTCGCCGTCGGTCCCGTCCGCGGGATAGAGACTGATGCCCAGACTCGTCGTGATCGCAAATTCCTGTCCCTCCAACTGGAAGGACTGGCCGAAGGCGTCCACCAGCTTTTGGGCGATCCGCGGGACATCGTCGACGGCGCTCAGTTCCGGGAGCAGGATGGTGAATTCATCCCCTCCCAGCCGGGCGACGGTATCGCCGGACCGGATGCAGGCTTTGAGCCGCTCGGCCACCCGCTGGAGCAGCAGATCGCCGGTGGCATGGCCGAGGCTGTCGTTGACGACCTTGAACTGGTCCAGGTCGAGGAGCAGGACCGCCAGGAGTTGCTGCTTGCGCCGCGCCTGGGAGATGGCCAGGTTCAGGCGGTCCAGAAACAGCCGCCGGTTGGGAAGGCCCGTCAGCGCGTCCTGAAAGGCCATCTCCCGGACCTGCTCTTCCACCTGGCGGCGGTCGGTGATATCCCGCGCCACGACCAGCCGGCCGATCACCTGGCCCTGCTCCTCCACATTGGTCGTGTTGGCCTCCACCCAGAGCACACGGCCGTCGGACCGCACCAGCTCATATTCCACGAGCGCCGACACGTTCGTGTCGGTCCGTGCCTGGGCCAGACGCTCCTCGGCGAGGGCCCGGGAGGACGGCGCCAGCAGCATCTGGAACGGACGGTTCACCAGCTCTTCACTCGGCCGGCCGGTCAGCACCGTGGCCTGGCGGCTGGCCCACTGGATCAGCCCGTTGCGGTCGAGTTGAAAGATGGCGTCGTTGGCATGGTGCAGGATCAGCTGGAGACGCATCTCGCTCTCCCGGAGCGTGGCCTCGGCGGCGCGGACCCGTGCGGACTCCTGCTGGGCCTGGCCGTATTCGCGGCGGACGCTCGACGTGGCCCACAGGAGCAGCACGAACAGGGGGCCCCAGACCAGTGCGCCGCTGACCCCGAGCTTCCAGAGCACGGCCCGGATCGGCGCCAGCACGTCGTCCCGGTCCATCCGGACCAGGACTCCCCACTGCAGGCCCTCCAGGCCCGCGAACCCCCGGGTCCTGGCATAGCCGGTGATCACGGGGACGTGGCGGCGGCGGTGCAGCTCTTCCACAAAGCCGGCCTGGTGCGTCTCCAGGCGCAAGGCGGAGGGTAGCCCCATGCTCTTCAGGTTGACCCGGCCTCCCTGGGGCTGCATCGAATCGATCAAGGTCTCGCCGGAGCGGGAGAGGAACTGGTATTCGACGGCCTCCAGCCCGGGCCGCTGTTTCTGCAAGGCCCGGATACTGCGGGTCAGCATCATTTCGAGGGCGGGCAGGCCGACACGCGAGGAGACGACGCCCACGAACGTGCCCTGACCGTTGAAAATGGGGGCACTGAAGGCCAGAGCCTCGACCCCGCCGGCTTCCTCGTAGAGGGCGGCGTCGTCCACGCGGGGCATTTTCTCGTTCCGGACGGCCCGGAACCACTCCGCGCGGTCGCGCGTCTGGCCGACCGACGCGGGGTTGGTCGCCGCCACGATCCGGCCCTGCGGGTCCAGGACGCCGATCCACTGATAGACGGGATACGCCTTCCGCATGAACTCCAGGTAGTCCGTGAGCTCTCGGCGGTCCGCGTACCGGCTCTTGAAGGCCCGTCCCATCATCTGGACGTCGCCGTACCGCTCTCCGAGGAATCCGTCCAGCTTGTCCGAGATCTCGGAAGCGGTGAGCGCCAGGCTTTCCCCGGTGGAAGCGACGAGATGGGATTCGATGAGGAAGAGGGCGACCCCGCCCGCGACGGTCGCCACGATCGTCATCATCAGGATGAGAACCGGGAGCCAGACGTAGGACCGTCGGGCCGGAGAACGCGCAGCCATGGCCGATTCCCGGGACAGCATGCGGTGGTGAGGATATCCCACTGCAGGTGAAAAGGCGAGGAAAGGCTAACAACCTTTCCCTAGAGAGATGCGTTCAATTTTGTACAGCGTGCGGCGCGCCTATGCCGAGCAGGAGTGGAGATAAAGTGGGCTTCACCCTTTTTCGGGGCGGGAGGGTGAGGCCTGTGATCAGGGTTAGCGAGGTGCGCGATGCGACGAAGAAGGAGCGTCACGTTTGCGCACGCCGCCGAGTCGGTGAGGCGGCTGTGTCCGGGGCAATCGTTACTGCCCCATGAACGAGCTACGTCATGGAGGGATGATATTCTTCGCGATAGATCTGGACGGCGGTCAGAAAAATGCCGAGCAGGATGGGGCCGAGAAACATGCCGATCATGCCGTAGGCGGCCAATCCTCCGAGGATGCTGAAAAACAGGAACAGCACGGGAAGCTGCGCGCCGCGCCCGATGAGCCAGGGTCGCAGCAGGTTGTCCACCATCGTCACCACGCCCACGCCCCAGACGAGCATCGCCACGGCCTTCCACAGGGGCCCGACCCAGTACAGATAGAGCGTGACCGGCACCCAGATGATCGCCGTGCCGCCGAAGGGCAGCGGCGCGAGCAGCGTCGTCAGGGCCATCAGGAAGGCGGGAAACGGGACGCCCAGCACGGCGTAGGCGAGGCCCGCGAGCAGTCCCTGCGCAATGGCCGTGACCACCATGCCCTTCACGACGGCCCGGGTCATCAGATCCAGCCGGGTCAGGATCCGGGCCTTGTGCGCCTCCTCCAGGGGAATGATGCCGTAGAGCGACGCGACCAGGCGATCCCCGTCCTTGAAGAGGAAAAACAGGGTCATGATCATCACGAGAAAGTCCACGGTCAGGACGAAGGCGTCCTGGGCGAGGCCGGCGATTTCATTGATCAGGTAGCCGCTCGCGGTCTTGGCCGCCCCTAAGAGGGATCCCTCGACATTCCCCTGCGTTGCGATGAACCAGCCGTACGCCTCCTGCAGGCGGGAGCCGAACGGCAGCGCGGACAAGGTCTCCGGCAGGCGCTGCACCCCCCCCGCGGTGATCCACCCGGAAAAGGCGACGTACGCCAGCCGCGCCTCTTTGACCAGGATGAAGGCCAGGATCAAGACCGGCACGACGCCCAACGCCATGATCGTCAGCGTGAGCAGCCCGGCCGAGAGCGTCTTCCGCTCCCTGAGCAGGGACGTCATCCGGCGGTGGAGCGGAAACGTCAGATGCGCGAGGATCACCGCCCAGAGCACCGGCAGGAAAAACGGGCGGAAAATGATCAGCAGCTGATAGAGCAGCAGCAGCAGGCCGGCGATGAAGCAGACCGCGAAGATCTGGCGCTGGGTCATGCGGACGGCTCGGCCCGACGGCCTATGGGAGCCTCATTTTAAGGTCGAGCTTCTCGCCGCCGCGCAGGACAGTGACCTTGATTTCGTCGCCCGAGCGGAGCTGGCCGAGCCGGTCGCGGATGACGGTGTAGAACGCCCCGTCGGAGATCACCGGCACGTCTTGCACTTCGAGCACGATGTCGCCGCCGACGATCAACGGCTGGCCTTCAATCATCGCCGCCATCGTACCGGGCCGGAGCCCGATGCGGGCCGCCGGCGAGCGGGCCGACACCCGCTGCACCAGCACGCCGGCGGGTTGCGGCAGGTTGAAGATCTTGGCCAAATCGCCGGACAGGAGGTAGCCCTCCACGCCGCTCCAGAAGCGATTCTTGTCCATCAGCAGGCCGCGCGCCATTTGCGAGGTGACGACGAAGCCGAGCCCCTCGAAGCCCCCGGACTTGGAGATGATGTGGCTGACGACCCCGATCACCTCGCCCTTCATGTTGAACATGGGACCGCCGGAATTGCCCTGGTTGATCGCGGCATCGGTCTGAAAGAACTCGGCCCGGGAGACGCCGTACATCGTCGGCGGCTTGTGGCGGGCGCTGATGTGACCGACGGTCAGCGTGTGGCCCAGCCCGAGGGGCGCTCCGATGATGAAGATTTGATCGCCGATCTGGGCATCGTCGGACTCCCCCATCTTGGCCACCACGGCCTTGGGCGGCACCTTCTCCAGTTGCAACAGAGCCAGGTCGGCTGCCGGGTCGGAGGTGATGACCGAAGCCTTGATGACCTCGCCGGTCACGAACTCCGCCGTGATCTCATCCGCGGTCTGGACCAGGTGCGCGGCGGTCATGACCTTTCCGTCCGGGGAGACCAGGATGCCACTGCCGAGCCCAGGGAGGCTGGTCAATTGCTTCTGCGGTCCGACCACCACCTCTTTGTGGTTTGTCTTGATGACCAGCACGGCGTCGTCCAGGCGCTGGAACATCTGGGCGATGGTCTCTTGGCCTGCGGCCGCGGGTTGGGCGACGAGCAGGATCATTGACAGAAGAACAGTGAGCCTGATCATGCGGTGTCCTCCGGTGAAATGATGGTCACATGGTTCTGGTCTTCTTCCAGGACTCGAGCTGCGTCAGCGCATACCGGTAACCGATGTCCGCCGCCCGGTCGATGGCTTTCCAGTCGAACATGCCGATCTCCTCAGTCGGCGGGTGGAGGTAGAGGTCGGCATCCCGTTTCAACATCTCGGTGTTCGACAGCGTGCTCAGCATGGCCGCGCGGGTCAGAATGCTGAAGATGTTAGGAATCGACAGCCGCTGGCTGAAGGGATTGAAGTAACCCCAGAGCAGATGCCAGCCGGACAGGCTCGGCGGCGCATGCGAGTCGGTCGTGAGGTCGATCCGCGGGGCGGCGTCCACGGCGATCACCGAGCCCTGACAGAGCTGGCCGACGACGTTGGCCGGCAGGTTGTTCAAGACCCCGCCGTCCACGAGCAGATCGCCGTTGTGGAGCACCGGCGGCGTGACGCCCGGGACCGAGATACTGGCCCGCGCCCAGAGCCAGAGCGGGCCGTCCTGGTGGACCACCATCTCGGCGCGCGTGAGGTTCGACGACACGCAGAAAAAACGCGTCCAGAGATCCTCGATCTGCGTCTCCCCGAACATCATGCGCAGCATGCGCACGAGCTTGCGGGCCGTGATCAGGGAGACGATCGGCACGGTCTTGTCGCGGTGCGGCTTGAGGTCGAGAAAGCCTCTGCGGTTCATCTCGAGGGTCGCGTCCGGGTCACAGCCCATGGCGTATTGTCCGGCGATGAGGGCCCCCATGCTGGTGCCGCCGATGAGGTCGATCGGGAGCCCGCACTCGTTCATCGCCCGGATGACGCCGATATGGGCGAAGCCGCGCGCCCCGCCGCCGCTGAGCACCACGCTGACGGCCCGTCCGGTGACCAGCCGCGCGAGGCGCTCGTAATCGGGCGGGCATTGCACGCGCACATGATGGTGCGTCTCGACGCGGCAGGCATCCAGCCAGCGCCGCGTCCCGCTCGGGCGGACGGTGCCGTCCTTGTGCAGGAGGACGAGATGCTTGCGCACCATGCTGCCGCCGAATTCGCCGGCGGCGAGGCGGCGCTCGAGATCACCGGGGCCGCTCTCGATGTCCGCGGCATGCACGAGGAGGACGAGGTCCGCCTGGCGAATGCACCGCCGGGACCAAGTCGTGGCCATGAGGTCGCATTCGTACACGAGGTGGCGGTACTGCTCCTCCTGATCATTGAGCCAGTTCACGACGCGGCTGTTGCCCGCGTTGGAGAACGGGATGTGGGCCGCCCCACGCCCGAGATAGGTGTCGATCAGGTCGCTGCTGAGATGCAGCACGGCGCCGCTGAGCTGCCGGAGGGCGTCCACGAGGCGCGCAGTGAAGCGCGTGTCCCTGACCGCCGGATGGCAGGGCACCACCGCGATGGTCATGACCGGGGAGGCGGCTTGGAGGGTGGAGGTGGACTGGCGGAGGCGCCTGGCCAGCGTCCGGGCCAGTTCGGTGGAGGCTTCCGGGTGCCGCTTCAGCAGGCGGGTAAATTCCTCCTTGTGCAACCGGACCAGCTCGGAGTCGCGAAGCGCGCGGACCGTGGCCGAGTGCGGCTCGCCGGTCAGCAGGGCCGTCTCGCCGACGCAGGTCCCCCGGCCGACCTGACGGAACACCGGCCGGCCGCCCTGAGGCGGCCTGATCTCGACCTGCAGCCGGCCGTGCACGATGGCGTATAACGAATCGGCCGGATCACCCTGCCGGAAGAGGATTTCCCCTCCGGGCAGCCGGACCCAGTTCGATTCGCGGATGAATTCCTGGATGACGGCCTTGTCGAGCCCGCGGAACAGATCGGTGAGGGCCAGCTCGCGCCCGGACTGCCGCCGGGTGGCGAGTTGCAGCATGCTCTGCTGGACGATCGGGTGTTCCGAGACCAGCCCCTCGAAGACGCGCGTCGGCATCTTCAGGAGCTCGGAGGGCTCGAGCGCGCGGACCGTCGCGGATCGCGGCTGGCCCGTCATGATCGCCATCTCCCCCAGACAATCGCCCGTGACCAGCAGCGCCAGCACCTGCTCCTCGCCGTCCGGGCGGTCTAGCAGCACCTGGAGGCTGCCGCTGAGGACCACGTAGAGCGCGTCGCCGGGATCGCCCCGCCGGAACAGCGTCTGTCCCGCCATCAGCCGGACGCGCTCCAGCTCGTGCTCGAGAGAGCGCAGGGCCGGCGCCGGCAAGCCGCTGAACGGCTCCACGGCGCCCAGCACGGAGACGGTTTCTTCCGAAAGGGCTGGGTGAGTCAGTGGGTCCATCGTCGTCTCGAAGAGGACCGGCCGAGCGGAGACAGGCTGCTGGGCCGTACGGGGAGGTACTTTACGTGTTTCAGGGGGCGAGGTCAAACAATCCCGTCAGGCACAAGGCGTGAGGCGTGAAGCGGAAAGGCAAGGAATCCGAGCGATGCGAGACGGACGACGAACCGGCATAAAGAACACGGGCTGCTCGGTAAGGAGCAGCCCGTGTTGGCGCTTAGGACGCCTCAGAATCTATGTGGCTGTCAGACCCGCCGTCTGTGTGCTTCCGGGCCGCGGAATGACCGGTGACCCCGCGGGCTTGTTGCCTGCGATCGCGTTCTTTTTGTTCTGGCGTTCAATCTTTCGGTTGTGGTGCCGAGAGGCACAGCCAGGTGAATCGCTCGCTCAGGACAGCCGGAAGCCCGCGTCAGATGGCGGGCCATTCAGGCCAGGTGGAGTCAGGTCTGTCATGAGCACCCCCTCCCATGCTGGGCGGCTGCCTGTCAGCCGCACCTTCAGCCTACCCCTGCGCCGGGATGGTGTCAATGCGAGACATTCACTAAACCCTCGACCGCAAAGTCGGCCCACAAAAACGTGTGATCCGAGGCGTTCGGGGCCCGCCGGGGCTCGATGTCCACGTCCGCGACCCGGCACCGCTCGGCCAGGGGCGGGGTGGCCAGGATGTGATCGATGCGCCAGCCCTTGTTGGCCTCGAGGGAATTCGGCCTGAGGTAATCCCAGAACGTGAATTGCTGCCGATCGGGGTAGAGCTTGCGGAACACGTCCACGAATCCCCACGCCACGACCTCCTTGTAGGCGCGCCGGACGTCTTCATGGTAACAGACGTGTTTCAGGTGCTTCTCCGGGCTGTGGACGTCGATCGGCTCGGGCGCTACGTTCATGTCCCCGCACCAGATGGCCGGACGGTCCGGCGACAGGTGCCGCTCGAAGTAGGCCCGCAGCCGCTTGTACCATTCCAGCTTGTAAGCGTATTTCGGGGAGTCGATCTTGAAGCCGTTGGGGACGTACGTGTTGATGATGGGCAGTCCGTCCACGACGACCCGCACGAGCCTGGCCTCATCCGCCTCGCCTCCGTCGTCGAGCCCGAAGGAGACCGCCTGCGGCGCGCTGCGGGTCAGGACGGCGACGCCGTTGTAGGACTTCATGCCGCGGAACGTGACGTGATAGCCGGTCGCGGTGCAGGCGAGCAGGGGAAAATCCTCGTCCTGTGCCTTGGTCTCCTGGAGACACAGCACATCCGGCCGGTGCTTCTCCAGCCAGGCCAGGATGACCGGCAGCCGCATGCGGATCGAATTGACGTTGAACGTGGCGATCTTCACGGGCGACAGTGATCAGTGATTGAGAGATTCGTGATTGACTGTACAGGCTGGAATCACGAATTACCAGTCACCCAATCACTCTGTTACGGCTGGAGGGCCATCGTCTTCTGGGACAGCGCCTTCCGGATCTCCACCATGGCCAGGGTGTCCCGCTTGCAGTACTCGAGCAGCGCCGCCCGGAGCCTGGCTCCTTCCTCCTCGTCGACGTCGCCGAACATCATGCGCTCATAGGACAGGGCGGCCTGCGCGCCGTCGCGGATCTCCAGATCGCCGTAGCCCAGCGCGGGGGCCAACGCCGGGAGGACGGATTTGATCGAATACGAGCTGCCGAACTGCGGATGGTAGTAGTGCCGCTGGATCACCGGCAGGAGATCCCACAGTCTGGACACCACCGCGTGCAGCTCGCGCCTGAGCAGAGGTACGGCCTCCGCCAGATCGCGCAGGACCTGGCGCTCGTAGTCCGAATAGACGCAGATGCTGCCCTCGCGGCCGAGCGACTCGAGCAGCCGGATCGCGAGCTCCTCGCGCGGGTCCTTCCGCTCGTCGCAGAGGTACTGCTCGTGCCGGACGGTCCCATCGCCGTCGTCCACGTGGTTGGACCACTGAAACGGCATGTTCTGGTACGGCCGGGTCGTGGCGAACCGGGGGACCGCCGGCATCACGGTCTCGAAGTCCAGGTGGTGGACCGGAAAGCGGACGGTGCCGAGGGCCAGCCTGAGCTGCGGGCCGATCCATTCCACATTGTCCTTCATGCGCCGCTGGAGCAGCGACAGCGGAAAGCTCTGAGGGATGTCGTCGATGGTCTCGATGCCCTGCGCCGCCAGCTTTTGGAACGTCCCTTTTCCCCCAGAGAGATAGAAAATCCACCGGGCCGGCTTGTGCTGTGTGCAGTGCTCCCAGAATGGGCAGGCGTAGGGCTCCTGGCAGTGGGCGCCCGGCTCGATCGCCGGCGGGGAGGAGGCGGTCAGCATCGTCTTCATCGCGGCGAGGCGGTCGGGCACGTCCGCCAGCCTGGCGGCGACCTCCGTGGTCAGGTCCTGCTGGGCGAAGAGCTGGGCGAGGTCAATCTCCGCGCCGTCGTAGACGTACTGCCTGTTCAGATGCATCAGGCGCATGCCGCCGAGCGTCACGCCGGCTCCGCCGAGGACGTAGGCCTGCACCGCCAGGTCGTTGAGGTGGACGGCCTTGACCTTCGTCGACGCCTTGACCTCGATCAGCCGCCAGACACCCGCCGCGATCTGCTCCAGGACATCGGCGCGGATCAGCACGTTGTCGAACTGGAATGTGCCCTCGAAGATCGCCGGCAGGCCGGGGTCGTTCACCAGCTCGCGGGTGCGCTTCAAGGCGCCGGTCAGGTTGCTGTGGCCGAAATCCACGAGGACCCCGCCCGGGAAGCGCCGGCGCGCGAGCTCGCCGACGTTCGTGCCGTTGTCCAGGACGGCTTGGGTCTGCTCGTCCGGCTCCGTGGCAAGCTCGGGCGAATGGATTTCCAGGTAGAGACGCTTGTGACACTGCAGGCCGGCGACGTATTTCGATTTGGAGAGGCGGGGCTGGACAGGAAAAAGCGTGAGCTGCGACAAGCCGATCCCTTTAGTTGAACCCTGCCAGACGCTCAGGTCGGTCGGGCCGGAGTATAGCGCATTTCCGATTCTCTGTAAAAAATTTGATCGCGCTGCATCTCAGAGATTCCTGGCGTCTGAAGAGGACCACCTCACGCCGCACCCCCGTTACGAAGGATTGACGCCTCGCCGCCGAGAGAGTAAGGTGACGCGGGTGGCTGTGACGGAGGCGGGCGCTCGACCGCGCGACAGATGCAGCTCCGCGGCTGGTTGCTGCTGCAGCGACTCCGTGCTCGATCTCGCCGGAGCGTTGCTGTTCTGCGCGGCGCTGGTCCCGTACTTTCTGATCGCGAAGCGCGTTAATGCCACGTTCGTGC
>CAYJUM010000057.1:0-16114 GCA_964373355.1 uncultured Nitrospirales bacterium
TCGTACCCCAACTGCCGACCAACGTAAAGGGGGCCCTATTCATAGAATCTCCTGTCTTCGGGGAATCTGAACAGCCTGCGCGCGTTCTCGGAGGTGACGCGGTCGATCTCCTCGGCACTCACCGATTTGATCGTCGCGAGCGTCCGGGCGACGAACCCGACAAAGGCCGGCTCGTTGCGCTTGCCGCGGTGCGGCACCGGCGTGAGGTAGGGGCAATCCGTCTCGATCAGCAGCCGGTCCATCGGAACGGTCGCGGCGATCTCGCGGAGCATGGTCGCGTTCTGAAACGTGAGGACGCCCGAGAAGGAGAGATAGAACCCCAGCGCCAGCGCGTCCTTGGCCAGCCGCGCGTCGCCGGAAAAACAGTGGAAGACGCCGCCGGGCTCCGACGCCCGTTCCTCTGTGAGGACCGCGATCGTATCCTCCTGCGCCTCCCGTGTATGCACCACGATCGGAAGCCCCAGCTCGCGGGCGAGGCGGGCCTGCTCCCGGAAGCGCGCGCGCTGGACGTCGCGCGGGGAGTGATCGTAGTGGTAATCCAGCCCGATCTCCCCATAGGCGACGACCTTGGGGTGCCGGGCGAGCCCGCGCAGCTCGTCGTACCAGCCGTCCTGGATGTGCCGGACCTCGTGCGGATGGACGCCCACGGTGGCGTACACGAACGGATAGCGGTCCGCCAGCTCCACGGCCGCCCGGCTGGTGGCCAGGTCGCAGCCGATCGTCACGAACCTTTCGACGCCGGCCTCGCGGGCGCGCTGGAGCATCTGCTCCCGGTCGCCGTCGTAGCGGCGGTCATCGAGATGGGCATGGCTGTCGATCATTCCTTCGTTCGTCTCCCGTGCAGCATGGGCGCGGGCATCTTACCAGAGCCTTGGAGGCATGTCAGGAACTGGTGGGGCCCGCTGGGGAGCCTGAACCCCGCCACCCCGTGCGTCGAGCCGCCTCCGGCTCGAGGCTGACCGGGCTCCTCCTTGACAATCTCTCGCGGCCGTCAGTACATTCCTGGGCCATGACCACCCCGGCCGCGATTCCCGCCGTCAGCCGTCCGGTCGTCCTCGGCCTGTGTCTGCTGGCCTTGGCGCTCCTGGTGCTGCCTCCCTTCCAGGTGGCCCTGGAGATTCACCACGAGCTGGCCGCGGCCGATCATGACGGTCACCAGCACTCGGACACGGACCTCTGCAAATGGGTCCAGCAGCATACGGCCGGGTCCTTCGTGCTGGGTCTTCCGGTGGTCGGCTCGTTCGTCGCGCCGACCCTGCACGTCTTCCATGCGCCCGATCATCTCCGCTCGGCGCGCCTCGCCGCCGACTGTCTCTCCCGCGGTCCTCCGCTGTCCTGATCGCTACGCTGACAAGCTGACAAGGCCGCACGCTGACAGGACTCTCCCGTCAGGATTTGCGGCTCGCTCGCTTTTCACATGGCGCTTTCATCCAGGATCAGGAGGATACGATGCGATCGAGGATGCCCAGCTTCTTTCCGGCATTATTCAGTTCCCTTCTCTGTCTTGGCACCGTTCTGGGATATGGGCGGTGGGCGCAGGCTGCTGAGCCGAAGGCTCCCGCTCCCGAACTGACGATCCGCGGGTCGGTCCAGAATCAGGATCTTCGGCGCGTGCCCCTGGCCCTCGTGCAGGTCAAGGACCAGGAGGGCCAGCTCATCGCCGAACAGGCGGCCAACGACGCCGGTGAATTCACCGTGACCGTCCCCGCCGAGGGCACCTATTCGGTCAGCGCCGTTCATGAGACCTACCGCAGCGAATACGTCATCTTGCGCGTGGGGAAGGAGAAACCGGCGCCCCTCAGATTGACCCTGTCCCAGACGCTGGAGGTGGCGCTGGAGGTGGTGGCGCCGTTGCCGCCGATCCAGTATAAGGCCTCAAGCGAGACCTATTCGCTGAGCCGCAAGGACATCGAGGCGATCCCGCGCGGCAACAACATCGACCTCAACGACCTGCTCGCCACTGTGCCCAGCGCCGTCCAGCAGCCCTTGAAGCAGACGAGCATCCGGCAGGATCACGCCAATATCCAGTTCCGGATCGACGGCGTGCCGATTCCGGACACCGTCACCAGCACCTTCGCCGATATCATCACGCCCCGCGCGTGGGAGCGGGCGGACATCATCCTGGGCGGCATGGAGGCGCAGTACGGCAACCGGACGGCGCTGCTCGTGGACATCACGAGCAAGAGCGGGACCAAGCCGGGCTTCGGCTCCGTCCAGCTGTTCGGCGGGTCGAACGAGACGATCAATCCGTCGTTCGAATACGGCGGCACGATCGGCCAGAAGTTCCGCTACTATGTCCTCAACAGCTATACATCAACCAGCCGCGGCATCGAGCCGCCCACGCTGGGCCATTCCGTCTTCCACGACCACAACGAGCGGAACCAGAGCTACCTGCGGGGGGACTACCAGCACGACAACCGCAACAACTTCACCTGGCTGTTCCTGAACTCCGCGGCCAAATACGAGATCCCGACCCGGCCGGGGTTGGCGCCCGACGCCACGGTGCTGGCCCTGCTGCAGGGGCAGGATCCGCGCTTCACTCCGGTGGCCTCGCAGTCCATCAATCAGTTCCAGAAGGAGAACAACCAGTACGGCCACATGGTCTGGCGGCGCGACGTCAACGCCAACAATTTCTTCAGTCTCGCGGGCTACGGACGGCAGACCCGCGCCACCTTCAAGACCGACCCCTTCAACGGGCTGGTGTACACGCTCGACCCGGAGGAGCCGTTCTCGACCGCGGACCAGGACCGGCTGGCCTACTCGCTCGGCGTGCGGCTGGATTACACGTACCTTCATAGCTCGGAGCATCTCGTCAAGACCGGCTTCCAGATCGACCGGACGCAGGCGGTCACCAAGACCCAGACCTACGCCTTCACCCGGAACCCGGCCACCGCTCTGCCGGAAGGGGGGGTGCTGACGGTCACGGCCCGCAACCAGAATATCGGTTATCGGCAGGAATTCTGGCTGCAGGACCAGTGGACGCCAGACGAGCGGTGGACCTTCAACCTCGGCGTGCGGGCGGACTTCATCCAGTATCAATTGAGCGAGGCGCAGGTCAGCCCGCGGCTGGGCGTCACCTACAAGGCCGACAAGGCGAACGTCTTCCACGCCTTCTACGGCATGATGTTCCAGCCGCCGAACCTCGAGCAGATCGGTTTCGCCAACCTGGGCCTGACCGGCACCACCGCGCAGCCGGAAGACCCGCGGGATCCCCCGACCAGGGCCGAGCGCTCCCACTACTTCGAAGTGGGCAGCTATCACGACCTCAACCGGTGGGCGACCCTGGAGATCGCCGGCTATTACAAGCTCATCCACTTCGCCCAGGATGCCGGGCAGTTCGGCACCACGCCGCAGCTCAATTACTTCTCATTCTCGCGCGGATGGCAGCGGGGGATCGACGGCGCCCTCAAGCTCCAACTGTCCGACGACCTCAGCGCCCGGGGCAACGTCGCGTGGGGGGAATGTAAAGGTTACGGCCTGGCCTCCGGGAATTACCTGTTGGAGCAGAAGGAGATCAATGATATCAATTCGCGCGGGGGCATCTTTTGCGATCACTCGCAGCGGATGACGAGCTCGGCCGTCGTGGCCTACCGGTTTTTCCGAGAGACTACCCTGAGCGGGCAGATGCTCTACGGATCGGGATTGCGATCCACCGATTCGCAGAACGCCGACGCCAAGACGAATTCCTCGCACATGCCGTCGTACACCGTCTATAATGCCTCGCTCACGCATGTGTTCAAGCTGCCGTGGGAGAACCAGAAATTCCTGTTGGGGTTCGACGTGGTCAATCTTCTGGACCAGCAGTATCTCTACAATCGGAGCGAGGGGAGCATCGGCCTCGGGGTGCAGCATGCCGGCATGCCGCGGTCCTTCTTCTTCCGGGGACAATGGTTCTTCTAATGAACCGTGAGGCGTGAAGCGTGAAGCGTGAAGGGTTGGTCGTCCTCAGCCTGAGCCTGCTGCTCTGCGCGGCGGCGGCCGCGGCTGCCGGCGAGCCGGATCGCTCGACCCACAAATCCGATCATGACGCGGATGCGGTCGAGCTGCGGCTGGCGGAGGTGCACGTCCATGGCCTCCCGCTCAACAAGGATCAGCAGCTCGGGCCGGTGCCGATCAAAACCCCCTGGCCCGCGATCCCGCGCAATCTGGAGGGGAAGGAGCTGGACGACTGGATGAAGGCCCGGCTGCTCGTGACCAAGGACGCCGCCGTGACGGTGGTCGTGCTGGAGGCGGCGAAGCACCGGGAATTGACCCAGGCGGGGATGGACGCGCTCAAGCAGTGGCGCTTCGACCCCCAGCTCCGCGGCGACGAGCCGGTGGACGGGGAGCTCACGATCCGCATCCACTTCCGCACGCGATGACCAAAGACGTTAGGCGTCAGGCGTAAGGGGTGAGCAATCCAATGATGGAGCTCAAGCTTTTACGCGCCTCACGCCTTACGCCTCACGCTTCACGGGTTATTTGATGAGCTGGGATATCACGCTGTTCTACGCGATCAATGGGCTGGCCGAGCGGTCCGCGACCATGGACTGGCTCATGCTCCTGCTCGGGCGGTCCAGCACCTTGACGATCCCGCTGGTCCTGGCCTTCGGCTATTGGTTCTGGCGGCGGCGGACGGAAGCCCTGCCGGCCGCGGCCTTGCTCACGGGCGTGATTCTGCTCGGGGACTTTCTGGGCGCGCAGGTCAAGTGGCTGGCGCTGCGGGCGAGGCCCTGCCAGGTGCTCAGCGGCGTGCATCAGCTCGCCGGCTGCGGCGGCACCTTCGGCTTTCCTTCGAACCACGCGATGAATACCGCGGCTGCCGCGGCATTCTTCCACGTCTTGTACCCGAGGACGGCGTGGATCGGCTGGCCGCTCGTCGCGGTGATCGGGTTCTCCCGCGTGTACGTGGGGGCGCACTATGCGACCGACGTGCTCGGCGGCTGGCTCCTGGGCGGATGCCTGGGGGTCGCGGCAGGCCTGCTGTTTCGTCAGTGGCGCGCCCGCACGGGCGCGAGGCAAGTAGCGAGCGGCTAGCGAAGGCCGTGCGGCTATCTGTGCGCCGTCCGCCCCGCGCCATGCGTGCGGAGTTCGCTCAGGTCACAGTGGATGGAGCCGTCCGGGTGGACGCACTGGGTCTCCATCTGGATCGTCAGGTGTCTGATCCCGAACTCGGACGCCACCCGCAGGCGGATGGTCTCCAGCAGCCGGTCCGTCAGGTTTGACTCGTCTCCCTCCACCAGCACGTGACAGGTCAGCATCACGAGCCGCGGCTCCACCGCCCAGATGTGGAGATCGTGGACGTTCTTCACCCCCTCGATCTGTTCGATCGCCTCGACGACGTGCTGCGTCTTGATGCCGGGCGGCGTGGACTCCAGCAGCACCTCCAGCGACTCCCGGAAGACCGACGCGGCGCCGTTCACCACCACCCCGACGATCACGAGGCTGATCAGGGGATCCAGCATCGTCCAGCCGGTCAGGAGGATGGCCAGGCCGCTCCCGACCACGCCGAGCGACACCCAGGCGTCGCCCAGCATGTGCCAGAACGCGCCGCGGATATTGAGGTCATCCCGCGCGCCGCGCTTGAGCAGGAGCGCGATGCCGAGGTTCGCGAGAAAACTGACCGCGGCGATGGCCATGACCCAGCCGCCGGGGACCGGCACGGGGATCATGATCCGGCGCACCGCGACGTAGCCGATCACGGCCGCAGTGAGCAGCAGCACGAAGGAGCTGATGAAGGCCGCGACGATGCCGGCGCGGTGGTAGCCGAACGTGCGGCTTTCGGTCGCGGGCCGGGCCGCCAGGACGTGGGCGTAGAGCGCCAGGAACAGCGAGCCCTGGTCGATGAGGTTGTGCCCGGCGTCGCTCATCAACCCCACGCTGTTGATGAGCAGGCCGCCCGTGAATTCCGCCGCGATGATGACGGCGTTCAAGACGAGGGCCATGCGGAGGCGCTGGCGGAGCTGCTGGTAGGTGAGTGAAGCGGGCATGAGTGAGTGTTGCACAGGAATGGGATCAGAGCAAGGCGCGCCTCGCGGTCCGACCCGTCACTCGTCACCCGTCACGCATCAGTTGGTGGGGGAGAATTCGAGGAAGTATTGGCGGGGGAGGAAGGTGTGCTCGCGGAGCAGCTTGTAGCCGGCCTTGCTCATCTCCTCGACGACGGTGTCGCGGGGCACGAGGTGCTTGCGGGGGAATCCGACGTTGCCGGACCGCTCGTCGTGGTAAAAATCCACGATCGCGACCCGGCCGTCCGGTTTGAGGGCCCCCTTCACGTTCCGGAAATAGGCGGCGCGCTCCTCCAGGTGGTGGTAGGTGTTGCAGACGAAGATCAGGTCCACCGATTCGAGCGGAAGCTTGGGATCGTCCGGGCGCGCCAGGATGAAGTCGGCGGTGAAGGAGACGTGCAGGTGCACGAGGTTTTCCTTGGCCGCGGCCAGCATCTCCGGCTCGATGTCGATCACATAGACCTTGCCCGTCTCCGTGACCGCCTCCACGAAACGCTTGCTGAAATAGCCGGGCCCGGCGCCCAGATCGGCCACGGCCATGCCCGGCTTCAATCCCAAGGCTGAGACGACCTGGGCGGGTTTTTGATAGCCGTCGCGCTCGGGGCTGTCCAGCGCCTCGATATAGGCCTTGAGGTCCGCCGGCCGGCGGTGCTCGCCGTGCTGGGCGAGCGCGGGCACCGCGAGGAAAAGGGTGAGAGCCAGCACGAGGAGCCGGGTCATGAGCGACCTCCGCGCAGCCGCGCGATCGTGGCCCGCAGCGTCTCCTGCACCTCGAGCATGGCAGCCTGGTCCTTGTAGGGCGCCCGGGGCCAGAAGAATCCCTTCAGGCCGTCCTTCTTGCGGCGAGGCACGACGTGGATGTGCAGGTGGGGCACGCTCTGGCTGATCCGGTTGTTGATGGCGACGAACGAGCCGTCGGCCTGCAACCCCTCCTCCATCGCGCGGGACAAGACCTGGGCATGGCCGAAGAACGGCTCGAGCAAGGCGGAGGGGAGGTCCGCCAGCGTCTCGACATGGGTCTTCGGCACCAGCAGGCAATGGCCGGGAAACACCGGCCGGTGATCCAGGAAGGCCAGCGTGCGCTCGTCCTCCGCGACGATGGCGCTCTCCATCTCCCCCCTCACAATGCGACAAAACGTGCACCCTTCAGGCATCGGAGTTGTCGGTTCCTGATGGTTCACAAAAGAGGGCTCGGCTGGATATGCCAAGCCTGCGTCGCGAAGGGCGGAGGCGTTGCTTCGCCGCCATTCGCTCCGATAGAGTCATTTGACCTTTGTCCCCGGCTCCACGTCGTCCGGCAACGCCACCAGCCCCACCACCTCCTTGTCGCCCGCCGCCAGCACCATCCCCTGCGACTCCACCCCCATCAGCTTGGCTGGCTTGAGGTTCGCCACGACCACGACCCGGCGGCCGATGAGCGACTCCGGCTCGTATTTCTTGCCGATGCCGGCCACGACCTGCCGCTGCTCGCCGCCCAGGTCCACCTGGAGCTTGAGCAGCTTTTCCGATTTCGGCACGCGCTCGGCGCTCACGATCGTCGCGGCCTTGAGCTGGATCTTCTGGAAGTCCTCGATCGTGATCTGCGGCGGTCCGGCGGCTGGAGCCGGGGCTGGTGTCTGCGATGGCATGGGGGACGCTTGGTCGGTCACGGATGCTCCTTGTGGTGGACTCGATTCGATGCGGGGGAACAGAGCCTGGCCCTTGGCGGTCTCGGTGCCGGGCAGGGACCCGCCCCATTCGAGCTCGTGGGCCAGCAGCGGCTTGGAAAAGTTCAGCAGGAGCCCGAGCTGGCGTGTGATCTCCTCGGCCGCGTGCGGCATGACCGGGTAGAGGTACAGAGCCAGGAACCGCAGGGCCTCGGCGGCATTGTACAGCACCGTGTGAAGCCGGGGACGGTCCTCGGTCTTCTTGGCCAGATTCCAGGGGGCATTTTTCTCGATGTACTGGTTCGCGAGCTGGACCAGGCTCCAGATGCTCTCGAGCGCGCGATTGAACTCGAGATTGCCGAGATGGACTTCGAGCTGGCCCTTGAGCTCGAGCGCCGTGCGCGTCAAGACCCCATCCAGGTCGGAGGCCGGGGAGGCCGGCTCCGGAATCTTGCCCTCGGCGTACCGCTCCACCATGGTGAGGGTCCGGCTGAGGAGGTTGCCGAGGTCGTTGGCCAGCTCGCGGTTGATCCGCCCGATCAACGCCTCGGTCGAATAGTCCCCGTCCTGCCCGAAGGGCACCTCGCGGAGCAGGAAGTAGCGGAAGGCGTCCACGCCGTACGCGGCGATGACGGCGTTGGGGTCCACGACGTTGCCGCGGCTCTTCGACATTTTCTCGCCGCTCACCGTCCACCAGCCGTGCGCAAAAATGGTGTCGGGCAGCGGGCGCTCCAGCGCCATGAGGATGGTTGACCAATAGACCGCGTGAGTCGTGAGGATGTCCTTCCCGACCAGATGGATCGTCGCCGGCCAATAGGAACGGTGAGGGGTGAGGGGTGAAGGGTGAGGCGCAAGATACTCAAGAGCAGAAAGATAATTGGCCAGGGCGTCGAACCAGACATAGGTGACGTAGGCGGCGTCGAACGGCAGCTCGATGCCCCAGGACAGGCGCGATTTGGGACGCGAGATCGAGAGGTCCTCCAGCGGTTTCTGGAGGAACCCCAGCACCTCGTTGCGGCGCGACTCGGGCCGGATGAACCGCGGATGCTCCTTGATGTAGGCGATCAGGCGCTCCTGATAGCGGCTCATCCGGAAGAAATAATTGCTCTCGCTCAGGCGCTCGACGGGGCGGCGGCAGTCCGGGCAGAGCCCGTCCTGGACGTCCTTCTCGGTCCAGAACCGCTCATCGAAGGTGCAGTACCAGCCCGTGTAGGCCGCCCGGTAGATGAGCTGCTTCGCGTAGAGCGTCTGGAGCATCTGCTGGACGTAGCGTGTGTGGGGAGGGTCGGTGGTGCGGATGAAGGCGTCGTGGGTGATCGAGAGCCGCTTCCAGAGCTCCTGGAACTGCGGCGCGAGCCGGTCGCAGTGCGCCTGCGGGTCGATGCCGGCCTTGGCCGCCGCCTGCTGGACCTTCTGCCCGTGCTCGTCGAGGCCGGTCAGGAAAAAGACGTCGTCCCCGGTCAGCCGTCGGTACCGCGCGAGGACGTCGGCGGCGATCGTCGTGTAGGCATGCCCGATGTGGGGGACGTCATTGACGTAGTAGATCGGGGTGGTGATGTAAAAGCGCATTCTTAGCTCGTCACGATCGCGCCGGCCATCGTACGATCCATACTCGCTACCCCCTCATTCATGGCGGCGTATCCCAGGCCGCACGCAGGTCGAAGCCCTTTTATTTTTCACTTGGCGAGTGCGACAGGGGATGGGCCCAGCACTTCGCGCAGGCGCAGCAGCACCGTCTCCAGCGCCATCTGAAGATTCAAATTCCGGGTCCCGGCCCGCTCGATCCGCTCCAGCTCCTCGAGGAGGTCGAGCGCGGCGTCCACGTCGAAGCACGAGGCGGCCTGGCGCATGTCGCCGAGCCGCTCCGCGTCCAGGAGATGCTCGGCGCCCGCGCCGAGCGCGACCAGCAGGAGATCGCGGAGCCACCGGACGATCCAGTGCAGCGCGTCTCCCGCGCGGCCCGATTTATGGAGGGCTTCCGCGGCGGACAGGATCCGCGCCGGCGAGCGCAGCGAGGCCGGGGAGATCAGCCCGCCGAACTCCTCGTGCACGGCCCGGAGGGCGGAGAGGTCCGTCTCCAGCGCCTCGCCGATCCGGGCGTCGGTCAGGAGCGTCAAGAACCGGGCGTCCGCGGCCGGGACGTTCCGCCGGCTCACCAGCGCGGCTTCCACGTCGGGGCGCGGCGGCGTGACGAAGTGGAGGCTCTGGCAGCGCGAGCGGATGGTCGCGGGCAGCGCAAACGGACGGCTGCTGACCAGGAGGAACAGGCTGTAGCCGGGCGGCTCCTCCAGGGTCTTGAGCAGGGCGTTCGCGGCGCCCGGGGTCATCCGGTCCGCCTCGTCGATGAGGCAGATCTTCCGGAGGGCCACGAGCGGGCGATAGACGATCTGCTCCTCCAGCTCGCGCACCTGCTCGATCTTGACCTGCGGGTTGGCCAACTCCCGGTCCGGCTCGATGACGAAAAAATCCGGGTAGGTCCGCCCAGCGATCTGCCGGCACGCCCGGCAGACCCCGCAGGCGTCAGGCTCGGTCGGGGGATTCTCGCAATTGACGGCCTGCGCGAAGGCAACCGCCATGAGCCGTTTGCCGATCCGGTCTTCGCCGTGGAACAGATAAGCGTGGGCGACCCGGTCGTGCCGGAGCGCGGCCCGGAGGATCCGCTTCGGGCGCTCGTGGCCGATGATGTCGCGGAAGGGCATAATCTTATGTAGTCAGAAAGTCTATTAAGGTCGCAAAGTCCGTCAAGTCGTCAAGTCGAAAGTCTGCGACGAGATCTCTGGACTTTCGGACTTTTCGCCTTTCCGACTTTCAGACGCTGCTCCAGCAGCTCGTGCACGAGCGTGCTCACCCGGCGCGCGGTGGTCTCTCGGTCACCCGCCGCGTCGATCTTTTTGATCCGGCGGGGCGACCGGGCCGCCAGCCGCAGAAATCCCCGCCTGACCCGCTCGTGGAACTCGCGGCTCTCCCGGTCCAGCCGATTCTGCTCGCTGTCCGGATGATGCCGCCGCCCGAGCCCCTGCGGCACCGGCAGGTCGAACAGCAGCGTCAACTGGGGCGACAGGCCGCCGGTGGCCGTGCGATCCAGCCGTTGGAGCAGGCGGAGGTCCATCCCGCGGCCGTACCCTTGATACGCCAGCGTCGAGTCCGAAAAGCGGTCGCAGAGAACGATGGCGCCTTCCTTCAGGGCGGGGAGAATGACCTGCTCGACGTGCTGGCGGCGGGCGGCGAGCACCAGGTGCGCCTCGCACTCGGGCGTGACCGGCTCCGTTGTCATCCATTCGGGGGAACCGAGCAGGAGCTGACGGATGCGCTCAGCGAGCGGCGTCCCCCCGGGCTCGCGGGTCTCTACGACTCTGTGGCCTTCCGTGCGAAGAAGCTTGGCAATTCGGGCTCGTTGGGTGGTCTTGCCGCTGCCCTCGATCCCCTCAAAGGTGATGAACAGGCCAGGCAACTCCGGTCTCGACCCCCCCATTTTTCTTCCCTTCATCTGACCCGAAAAGGGGCGCGCCATAGTATTCCAAGTGGTTGAAAATAGCAAGAAAAGGCTTGCCCATGCCGGGTAATGTTTGTATGATGCCGTTCGTAGGAGACCCCGGTGAAATCCGTCGCTGCCGCCCTGAAACGATACTTCCTGACGGGCCTCCTCGTCATCACGCCGATCTGGGGCACCATCCTCATCCTCAAGACCCTGTTTCTCACCGTGGACGGCATTCTCGGCGACATGCTCGCCAATGTCGTGACCCCCGGCTACTACGTCCCGGGCCTGGGCGTGCTGACGCTGATCCTGGTGATCCTCCTCACCGGCGTCGCGGCCGCCAACTTCATCGGCGGGCGGGTCGTCAAACTCTGGGAGGAGCTGCTGCACCGGGTGCCGGTGGTCCGCGGCATCTATTCGACGCTCAAATCGGTCACGGACATCCTCTCCTTCAAGGATCGCGAGAAATACAACAAGGTGGTGCTGATCCAGTTCCCGAAGAACGGGCATTACTGCTTCGCGTTCGTGACGGGCACGACCTTGGGGCAGGTGCAGGAGATCACGCCCGAGCCCCTGCTCAACGTCTACGTGCCGACCTCGCCCAACCCGACCTCCGGCTACTTTCTGCTCGTGCCCGAGAAGGAAGTGATACCGCTGGACATCAGCGTGGAAGAGGCCATGAAGCTGATCGTGTCGGGCGGCCTCTATTCGCCGACCCAGCCCGTGCATGCGGCGGCTGAGGGCTCGAAGCGGAGCGTCGAGGTGCTGACGCCATGAAAGACCTCGGGGCGATCATCCTGGCCGCGGGTGTGGGGAAACGCATGCGGTCCAAGCTCGCCAAAGTCCTGCACCCGGTCGGCGGGCGGCCGATGGTGCTGTACTCGGTGGAGCTCGCCGGGCGCGTGGCCACCCAGGGCGTCTCCGTCGTGGTGGGCTACCAGCACGACACGGTCCGGGCGCTGATCGAGTCCTCCCGCCCCAAGGGCGCGGACGTGCGGATCGTCGTCCAGGCCGAGCAGTTGGGGACCGGGCACGCCGTGATGCAGGCCCGGAGGGCGGTCTCGGCGAAGGCGCCCGCCGGCGCGTATCTCATCCTGAACGGCGACACCCCGCTGCTGAGCGAAGACACGGTCCGCGAGCTCCTGCAGCGGCACGAGGACGAGCAAGCGGTCGTCACGGTGCTGACCGCCGTGCTGCCGGACCCCCGCGGCTATGGCCGCGTGGTGCGCCCGCCGGGCGCGGACCGGGACGGCGCCATTCAAAGAATCGTCGAGGACCGGGACGCCTCGGAGGCCGACGCGCGGCTGAACGAGGTGAACGTCGGGACCTACGTCGTGAACGGGCAGTTCCTCTTCGAGGCGCTGGACAAGCTCGAGCCGCAGAACGCGCAGGGCGAGTACTACCTGACCGACATCATCGAGCTGGCCGTCTCCCAGGGGCTCCGCGTCTGCGCCATGCGGACCCGCACGGCCGAGGAGGGGTTGGGCATCAACACCCGCCGGCAACTGGCCGCCGCCGAGCGGGCGTTGCGGGACCGGATCCGCGCGCGCTGGATGGAGGCCGGCGTCACGCTGCTGGACCCGGCGTCCACTTTCATCGATTGGGACGTGACCATCGGCCGCGACACCGTCATCCATCCCAACGTCGCCCTCGAGGGCCGGACGTCCATCGGCGAAGACTGCACCATCCGGTCGCACTGCCGCCTCACCGACACCAGCCTGGGACGGAACGTGACGGTCCTGGACTCCTGCGTCATGCGGGAGAGCCGGCTCGAGGACGGGGCGGTCATCGGGCCGTTCGCGCATCTCCGGCCCGGCAGCGTGCTGCGGCGGGCGGCCAAGGTCGGCAATTTCGTGGAAATGAAGAAAACCGAGCTCGGCGAAGGCTCGAAGGCGAACCACCTCACGTATCTGGGCGATGCGCGCATCGGCAAGGGCGTGAACATCGGCGCCGGCACCATCACGTGCAACTACGACGGCTTCGGCAAGTACGAGACCGTGATCGAGGACGGCGTCTTCATCGGCAGCGATGTCCAGCTCGTGGCGCCCGTCAAGGTCGGGCGCGGCGCCTTGATCGGGGCCGGGACGACCGTCACCACCGACGTGCCTCCCGACGCGCTGGCTATCGGCCGCGCCAACCAGGTCAACCGCCCGGGTTGGGCCGCCCGGCGCCGGGCCATGTTGGCGGATGAGAGCCGTCAAGCGTTAGGCGTGAAGCGTGAAGCGAAAGTCAGAAAGCACCTCACGCCTGACGCCGTACGCCTGACGAAGAAAGGCTCACCGGCCAGTCGCAAACAGAAGACGAGCAAAGGGAGATCGAAAGGCTAAAGATGTGCGGCATCATCGGATACGTGGGGACGAAGGCGGCGGTGCCGATCCTGCTGGACGGGCTGAAGCGGCTCGAATACCGCGGCTATGACTCGGCGGGGATCGCGGTCCTGCAGGACGGGAGCATCACGATCCGACGCAGCGTGGGCAAGCTGGCCAAGCTGCAAGAGGCCCTGGCGGGGGAGCGCTTCACCGGGACCGCCGGCCTCGGCCACACCCGGTGGGCCACGCACGGGAAGCCGTCCGAGCAGAACGCGCACCCGCACCGGTCCGACGGCTGCGTGCTGGTGCACAACGGGATCATCGAGAACTATCTTCCGCTCAAGCAGCAACTGGAGAAGGAAGGCTACCGGTTTGCGTCGGAGACCGACACCGAAGTCATCGCCCATCTGCTCGACCGCGCCATGAAGAAGGGCCAGACGCTGGCCGAGGCCGTGCGCTCAGCCACCCGGGAGATCCGCGGCAGCTACGCGATCGTCGCGATCTGCGAGGCGGAGCCCAGCACGCTCGTGGCCACCCGCTCCGCCTGCCCGCTGGTGATCGGCCGGACGGGCGATTCGACGCTGGTGGCCTCGGACGTGATGGCGATTCTCGCGCACACCCGGGATGTGATCTATCTCGAGGAGGGCGATAGGGCGGTGATCACCGGCTCGGACCTCCGCATCCTGGACAGGGAGGGCCGGGCGGTCACCCGGCCGGCCACGAAGATCGCCTGGGACGCCGCCGCGGCCGAGAAGAGCGGGTACCCGCACTTCATGCTGAAAGAGATCCACGAACAGCCCCAGACGATCCTGGACACCATGCGCGGCCGCTACACCTTCGAGACCGGCGAGGCGGACCTGCCGGACATTGGATTGACCCCGGAGTCGCTCGCCGCCGTCGGCAACATCTGGATCGTCGCGTGCGGCACCTCCTGGCACGCGGGGCTGGTCGGGAAATATCTCCTCGAAGAGCTGGTGCGGACCCCCGTGCAGGTGGACATCGGCTCGGAGTTCCGCTACCGCGACCCCCTGATCGCCAAGGACGACCTGTTCGTGACGATCTCCCAGTCCGGGGAGACGGCCGACACGCTCGCGGCGGCCCGCGAGGCCAAGCGCAAGGGCGCGCGCGTGCTCTCCATCGTGAACGTCGTGGGCAGCACGCTGGCCCGCGAGTCCGACGGCGTCCTCTACACGCACTGCGGCCCGGAGATCGGCGTGGCCTCCACCAAGGCGTTTACCGCGCAGCTCACCGCGCTCTATCTGCTGGCGCTGCACCTGGGCCGCGTGCGGGGCGTGTTGAACGCCAACGACGGGCGGATCTGGCTGGAGCGGTTCACGGCGCTGCCGACCCGCGTCGAGCACATCCTCCAGCGCGAAGCGGAGATCGTGGCCATCGCCACGCGCTACCACGCCAAGCGGAACTTCCTGTACCTGGGGAGGGGCATCAATTATCCGATCGCGCTCGAGGGCGCGCTCAAGCTCAAGGAGATCTCCTACATCCATGCCGAGGCCTATGCCGCGGGGGAGATGAAGCACGGGCCCATCGCCCTCATCGACAAGGACATGCCGGTGGTGGTGCTGGTGCCCCGCGACCGGCTCTATGAGAAGACCGTCAGCAACCTGATGGAGGTCAAGGCCCGGAACGCGCCGGTGATCGCCTTCGTGAGCGAGGGCGAGCGGGACCTCGGGCGGATCGCCGACGCGGTCTTCACCATCCCGAACGTGCCGGCGCTGCTGACCCCCATCCTGTACACGGTCGCCCTGCAGCTCCTGGCCTACCACATCGCGGTGCTCAGGGGCACGGATGTGGACCAGCCGAGAAATCTTGCGAAGAGCGTCACGGTAGAATAGTAAAGGGAGTCTAGCAAGTTGGAAAGTCTGAAAGTCATCAAGTCTGCGGACGCGATGACTTTACGACCTTCTGACTTTTAGACTTTCAGACTGAGGATTTTGATGCAGATCAGCAGGGAAGAGGTGGAGCGGGTGGCCAAGCTGGCCAGGCTTGAGATTTCCGAAGCCGAAAAGGACGCTTTCAGCAAGCAGCTCAGCGCCATTCTCACCTACGTCGAGCAGCTCAAGAGACTGGACACGGCCGGGGTCGAGCCGACGGCGACCGTCCTGGCCCAGACCAACGTCTTGCGCGAGGACCGCGTGTGCCCGTCGCTGCCGCCCGAGGCGGCGCTGGCCAATGCGCCGGAGCAAACAGAGGGGTTCTTCAGCGTACCGCAGATCTTAGAAGACCGTAACGCATGACGCGTTACGCGTAACGGAGTCAAATCATGTTCCGACAAATGTTGCGGGCCAAGATTCATCGGGCGACGGTGACGGACGCCTGCCTGGAGTACGACGGCAGTCTGACCGTCGATGAGGACCTCCTGGATGCGGCGGGGATCCTGCCGTACGAGTTGGTGATGATCTCGAACCTCAACAACGGGGAGCGCTTCACCACGTACGCCATGGCCGGCAAGCGCGGAGGCGGGGAGATCGTGCTGAACGGCCCCACGGCGCGCAAGGCGGTCATCGGCGACAAGATCATCATCTTCTGCTACGAGTTCTACTCCGAAGAGGAAGCCAAACACCACCGGCCCAAGATCATCCAAGTGGACGAGCGCAACCGGATCATCAATCGAGGCTAGGGGCTATGTGTCGTGTAGCAGAACATCGTTGACAGTTTCTAATGAGTCAAACGTAGCAGGAC
>CAYJUM010000058.1:0-16078 GCA_964373355.1 uncultured Nitrospirales bacterium
GAACTGCGACCGACATCCTCGCCCTCTTGACAGCTCTTTTTCATACGTGACCCCGATGACATGCGCCGACAACCCCACGGGCGGAATGTTCTTCCGCTTGGCCTTTGTATGCCGGTAGTCTGTCACCGGCGCGTCAGAGGTTATGGGGGCCATCTTGGACTTTTTCGTCTTCATCGGAGAATTTCCCTCACAACTCGCTCGGAAGAGTGCCAGGACCGAGGAGCTGTTGCTCGATGTTGTCGAAAATCCTAGGCATCGAAGGGGAAGAATTCTCGCTTCAGGCAACGGTGACAAGAATCCAGCTAGCTGTGTTAGTCATGGGTGGTGGGAATCGGCCTTCTATCCCTTGTCGCATGCCGGTTTTCTCTGTATGATGGGCCAGTCTCCGGCGCACGATGTCATGCATCACGTTGAAGGACGGAGAGGTGGCCGAGTGGCCGAAGGCAGTGGTTTGCTAAACCACCGCAGGGCCAAAAGCTCTGCCGCGGGTTCAAATCCCGCCCTCTCCGCCATCACAAGCTACGCTTGGCCCGGCCGCGCCCTGTAATGTTGCGCGGCTGGATGAGTACCACACGTGTTTTGAGCCTTCCCCAGCCTTGATTGCCCTCGCTCGACGCGCGCTCTCCAAACCTCTTGCGCCGGTCTTCTTCTTTTTCGCAGGGGTCACCTACGACACGCTCACCCTGACCCGCATCGATCGCTTCCTCGACAACCTCATCCTGCTCGTCGACCTGGCCTTGCTGGGAAGCCTGATCCTCCTGGTCCTGCGTCCCGTCCCGACAGGCCCATTGTCCCGCCTCGCGCCCTATGCGCCCATGGGCATGCAGTTTCTATTCGGGAGCCTCTTCAGCGCCTATGCGATCTACTACTCGCAGAGCGCATCCTGGACCGCGACAGCGGTCTTTTTCTTCATCCTGGTCGCGTTGCTCGTCGCGAACGAGTTCCTGAAGGAACGCCTCTCCAATGCCACGCTACTGATCAGCCTGTACGCGGTCGTGAGCTTCAGTTTCCTGACGTTTTTCCTGCCGGTCGCGACCGGCTACATGAACACCTACATTTTTCTCGCGGGAGCCGTCGTGAGCGCCTTGACATCCTGGTGGTTCGCGCGAGTCCTCGCCCGCGAGAATCCGCGGGTGGGACCTGCCGGGCTCCGGCCGGGCCTCGCCGGCGTGGCGGTTGTCTCCATCCTCGTCCTGTTTTACTTCTTGAATTGGATCCCGCCGGTGCCGTTGTCCCTGAAATTCGGGGGCATGTACCGCGCCGTCTCCAAGACCGATGGGCACTTCCGGCTGACGTATGAACAGGGGGCCTGGTACCAGTTCTGGAAGCGCTCGGATGATCCGCTCCCCTCGACGACGCCTGCCTACTGTTTTACCGCCGTCTTCGCGCCGGTGGACCTCCGGACCACCGTCTATCACCGGTGGCAACACCGCGCCGACGGACGCAGCGCGTATGCGACCACGGATCGCATCGGCTTCCCGATCGCCGGGGGACGCGACGAAGGGTACCGCGGGTACACCATGAAACAGCGGCTGATGGCCGGGGACTGGCGGGTGGACGTGGAAACCGCAGACGGGCGCATCATCGGGAGGGTCAGGTTCACGGTCACAGACGAGGCGGCGCTGCCGGGGAGGAGCGACACATGGGTGTATTGACGACGTCCGGGTCACTCCGGCAAGGGCTGCCCCTTCGTCTCCGGCGCAAAGGGAAGCACGGCGAGGCCCAACAGGTACACCAATGCGACCGCACTGGCCGCCGCGCCGAAGCTGCCCAGACCCGCCACCAGGAACCCGGTGGTAAATGGGCTTACGGCCGCGAGCACCCGGCCCGTATTGAAGCAAAACCCCGCGCCCGTCGCGCGAAGCCGCGTGGGAAAGAGCTCCGGCAGATAGATGGGAAAGCCGCTGAAGATCCCGTTGTTGAAGAACCCCAGCACCGGCAGCAGCAGGAGCAGGTGCCCGTAGCCGCCGGGGCCCAGGTAGGTGGCCGGCACCATGATGAGACTCCCGCCGCACATCAGGGCGAACACCGCACGCCGCCCGAAGCAATCCGCCAGCGGCCCGAAGCTGAGGTACCCCAGCAGCGCTCCCCCGTTCAACGCCATGATCGCATAACTGACGCGCTCGGCGAGAACCGCGGGCGGCAGCCCCCGCATCTCCGGCAGCTCCCGGACCAGCGTCGGGGTCCAGTTGGTGGCCCCCCAGAGTCCGAAGACCGCCACGAAGGCCAGCAGCGATCCGACGAGAGTGGAGCGCCGCAACCCAGGCTGGAACAACTCGGCGATCTTCAGGCGCCGCGGCCTTGCGGACATCCGCTCACGGCTCCGAGCCACCGACCACCGCGGCGATTCCTTCACCAGAAAGCGCACCAGCAGGACCGTCGCCGCGGGCAGGGCTCCTGCGAGAAACAGCAGACGCCAACTGTGCCCGCGGAGCAGAAGATTCAGCGCCGCCGCCAGGAAAAAGCCTCCGGCCCACGCCGATTGGAGGATGCCGGCGGCCTTCGCCCGCTTGTCCTCGGGCCAGACCTCTGCGACCAGCGAGGCGCCCGCCGCCCATTCCCCGCCGATGCCGATGGCGGTCAGGAACCGATAGAGCGCCAGCTCCCACCACGTGTCCGAGAGCGCGGCCATGCCGGTGAACAGGGAGTAGATGAGAATCGTGGCGATGAGGGTCTTCGTGCGCCCGATATAATCCGCCGCCATCCCGAACAGGACGCCGCCCAACGCCCAGCCCACCAGAAAAATCGAAAAGATGATCCCACCGTACCATCCGATGGCATCCTGCCCGACCGGCGTTCGCCCGCCGGAGCCCAGCAGCTCGTGCAGCGCGGGGTGGAGCACGATCGCATAGATCGTCGCGTCCATCGAGTCAAAGACCCAGCCCAGCCACGCCACCAGCAGGACCACCCACTGATACCGCGTCACGCCCTCTCGCCAGGATCCAGGCTGAATCATGATGATCGCCACGTAGCCTGCAAAGCGGCGCCAAGTGTACCACGGCGGCCCGGCGGCAGTTGACTTCGCTGCGTGTTTCGGACCATTCTTTTTCAGCACGGCGCAAGGCGGTACCTCGCCATCATCTATTCATGATCTGAAAGGGGCACCCCATGAGATCAGCGACATTTCCGATGGCCGGCCTTCTCCTGGCCGGCTCCGTCCTGTTGGGCGCGGCCAACACCCAGACCGGCAAGGACGGAGCTCCGATGATCCTTATTCCGGAAGGAGCTTTTGTGATGGGCAGCAGCGACGGCCTGCCGAACGAACGCCCCGAGCATACCGTCTGGCTGGATGCCTACTGGATCGACCAGTATGAGGTGACCATGGCCTTGTACGCGCAATTCCTGAAAGAGACGAAACGGTCCCCTCCCCCGTTATGGGATGAGGACGCCGTGGCCTCCAGCGGCAATCGTCCCGCTGTCGGCGTGTCCTGGGAGGATGCCGACGCATACTGCCGCTGGGCGGGTAAGCAGTTGCCGACCGAGGCTCAATGGGAGAAGGCGGCCCGTGGAACCGACGGACGCCGATATCCCTGGGGGCAGATGCAGCCGTTCGTGGATATTGCGAATTACAACCGTGGCCAGTGGGTCAGCTACGCGATCACGCTGCAGCCGGTGGACACCGGAGTGGAGGGCATGAGCGTCCGGCACGGCACCAAGACCGGGGGGAAGAGCCCCTACGGCCTCTTCCACACCGCGGGGAACGCGGCGGAATGGGTGGCGGACTGGTATGATCGCGAATACTACCAGAAGAGCCCCGAGCGGAACCCCAAGGGCCCGGAGGCCGGCGAGAAAAAACTCATCCGGGGCGGATCATGGGCCGATCTGCCCGCCGGCATCAGGACCTCGATCCGGATCGCCGCCGAGCCGGACTTCCGCGACCTGACGATCGGATTCCGCTGTGCCCTACCCGCCCCTAAGCCGTGAGGCGTAAGGCGTAAGGGGTATAGAAGCATTCCAGCTTGCTCAATTTGTTGCGACTGACGCCTCACGCCTTACGAGACCTTCTCGCGGAGGTCGGCGATCTGGGAGACGGTCCCGATGACCACGAGCGTGTCGCCGGGCCGGACCGGCCGCTCGAGTGCAGGGTTCAATTCATACTCGCCGTCCGCCAGCCGGATCGAGACCACGAGGGCGGAGTTCCCCTGCGCCCCTTTTACCGCTCCCACGGGCTGTCCCGCGCATTTGGACTGTGGTCCGACGCCGATTTCCTCGAAGCGAATCGCCTCGCCTTCGCCGCGCAGCATGTAGTCGAGGAAGCCGACGACGGCCGGCCGTATCATCTCGGAGGCCATCCGCAGGCCGCCGATGAGGTTGGGGTTGACGACCGCCGATGCCCCGCTCCGGATGAGCTTGGGCCGGACCTCCGATT
The DNA here is from genome assembly GCA_964373355.1 of uncultured Nitrospirales bacterium. GTDB lineage: Bacteria > Nitrospirota > Nitrospiria > Nitrospirales > Nitrospiraceae > CAYJUM01. The sequence goes on from CAYJUM010000058.1 coordinate 4,370, forward strand.
CCACCTCCTCGGATACGATCCGAATCCGGGGATTCAGCCCCCGCGCCGTCAGCGCGACAAAGGCGTTGTCACGGTCCGAGCCCAGCGTGGCGAACAATCCCCTGGCCCGCCCGATGCCGGCCTGCTGCAACACAGCATCATGGGTCGCGTCCCCGCTGATGGACAGCACTCCGCCGGCCGATAACTCCTGGCAGACCGCCGGGTCCCGGTCGATCACCACGACGGGACGCTGCGTCTTCGTCAATTCCTCGATGATGGCGCGGCCGGCATGGCTCGCGCCGCAGAGGATATAGTGGTCCTGCAACGAGTCAATGGCCTTGTTCATGCGACGTCTCCTCAATGCGCCCGTCAATTCGCCTTCGATCACGAGAGCGGTCAAGGTGGAGAAGGCCCAGGTCAGCACGCCGATCCCGCTGAAGATCAAGAAGATGGTGAAGACGCGCCCTGGGTTCGACAGCGCGTGTGTCTCCGCGTAGCCGACCGTGGCGAGAGTGATCACCGTCATATACAGGCCATCGAAGACCGGCCAGCCCTCGATCAGCGAGTAGCCGGCGACTCCTCCGGCCAGGAGAAGGACGACGACCACCCCGATCTTGATGACTTTCGAACGGATGTCGGCGTGAAGGGTTTCAGGACGGCTTGGCGGCATGCTCACTTGTCGGTCATTTCCACGACTGCGGTATCTTGCTGATCCTCAACCCGGCTCGCTACGCCATGGTCCAATCCCTCGACGGCGTACACGATCACCGGCTTCTCGCGGCCTTTCACCCGGACGGGCGCGAGTTTCTGGAGGCTGATGTGGCCGATGCGGCCGGCCCCGGAACCCGCGCCGTTCGCGATCAGCTTCTTGACGTGCGCCGCCGTGTATTCGGTGATCACGACGGCGGACCCGAACCGTCTGGTCAACCCTTCGACGCGGGCAGCCAGATTCACGTCATCCCCGATCATCGTATAGTCCATCTTCTTCCCCTGCGCCCCGATGTTGCCCACGACCGCCGCGCCGGAGTTGATCCCGATCCCATGCTCCAGGGGCGTCTTTCCCTCCGCTTTCCACTTCGCCTGAAGCTCGCCCAGCCGCCGCCGCATGTGCAGGGCACAGCGGATGGCAAGCTCGGCATGGTTCGGCTGGTGGAGCGGCGCCCCCCAGAAGACCACGATCGCGTCGCCCACGAACTTGTCGAGGGTCCCGTTCCAGCGGAACACGACCTCGGTCATGGCCCCGAGGTATTCGTTGAGCTGCGCGACGACCTCTTCCGCCGAATGCTTCTCGCTGAAGCTGGTGAAGCCTGCCACATCGGAGAAGAGCATCGTCAGCTCCCGGCGCTGCCCGCCCAGCGTGGCCTTGCTCGGGTCCTTGATCAATTCCTCCACGATCCGCGGGCTTACGTAGCTCGAGAACATGGCCCGGATTTCCCTGGCCTGCTTTTCCTCCGTCATGAAGCGCAGGACCGTGATGGAGACAAAGCTCACCGCGATCGTGAGCATGGGCGCGACTACGTCCAGCCAGATGCCCTGGGCGACGAAGAGGTACTGGGCCAGCACGGCATACCCCAGCAGGGCGCCCGCTGCGAGCGCGGCGGCGGCGGCGGCATGGAGCTTCGGTAGAAAGAAGCCGAGCCCGATCCCGTAGAGCAGGATCATGCCGATGTCCAGGGGACCAGACCAGACCGTTTTCCGCAGAAACCGGCCGTGAAGGATGTTCTCCACGACCGTGGCGTTCTTCTCGACCCCCGGAAAATTCGCAGAAAACGGGGTGGCTTTCTGATCGTAGGTGCCGAGCGCCGCCGTCCCGACGATCACAGCTTTTCCGGTGAACGTCGCGCGCGGCACGCGGCCCTGCAGCACGTCGGTGGCGGAGACCATCGGGAAGCTCCCCTCCCGCCCCACATAATTGAGGAGCATCCGGGCTTTCTGGTCAGCCGGAACCAACACCTGGCCCAGCTTTACGCCCTCGCCAAGCGTCAGGGACATGCGATCTCTCGGAATGCCGAGATACAGCCGTGCCACTTCCAACCCGAGGGACGGATAGTAGTCGCCCGTGGTGGAATAGCGGAGCGCCAGGTATTCATACCGTGTGATCCCGTCCGGGTCAGGAATGCCGTAGACATGGCCCAGAGTCACGGCCTCGTCGGCGAATTGCTTGAGCGGAGGATGGAGGTCCGTTGCTTCATAGGGCGCCAGGGCCTCTCCGCTGCTGACGTCCTTCACGAGCATGAATTGGTTGCGCTTGACGTACTCGGGGACCGGCACGGCCTCGGGCGCCCGCTGCCCGGTGCCGCTCTCAGGCACGATCAGCGGCAAGGCCAAGGCCACGTTCCGGGCCTTCCTCAAGCTGTGCGCCAGTTGGGCATCGGTATCCGCGTTCGCCAGCCTCCGGCTCAAGAGGTCCCGCAATCTGGGAGATGCGCCGGCGACGAGGGCGGCCTGTTGGAGGTCCCGAAGGCCCCGCAGCAGCTCCGTCACTTCCGGCTCGGAATAGATGATATCGAGCCCGATGACCTCGGGTTGGTCCGCCGCGATGCGCTCTACGAGGGCCGCCTGTCGGCTGCGGGACCACGGCCAGCGCCCGATCTCCCGCAGGCTTTTCTCGTCGATCACGACCATGATGATCTCATCGCCAGGGAGGCGCTCCCCACGCAGCTTGAAGCGGAAGTCGAAGCTGGCATCCTCCAGCCGGACAAGCACCGCGGGCGCGAGCCAGACCAAGGCTACAATCACGACCGTGACGGCGACGGAGATGCCGAACCCCAGTCGCTCGATCTTCGCCGTTTGTCCGAGCCAGAATTTAGGCATGGGAGGGTCGGGGCCGGACGTGGGGCATGGGCGGAACTAGACAGGCCATGGAGTGGCAATTCTAGTACGTATGCGCGTTTAGTCAAGAACTCGTGTACTTCCGGCAGGGAATGCTTTGGAATCGCGACAAGGAGTGCTCGCCCGGAAAAGGCGCGGTCCGATCAGCGAGCGACCACTTTGATGGAGACGTGCTTGAAGAGACTATGGCGGCATTACGCCTTGACGAGCATGGCGGACGTCTCCTGGAGACGACCGCTGAGAATGCGTGCCAGATTCCGGTATAACTTGGCAGCCGTGAACGGGAACCGTCTTCGAATTCGATCGAGCGCATCGAAGTCCAGACACAAGAGCTCGGTCGCCTCTTCGGCGCACACGTCTGCCGAGCGTAGCCTGACGTTACTTAATCCGATCATTTCGCCAAAGAGCTGTCCCGGCCCCAAAACTGCCAGTGTTCTCCGGTTTCCGTCTGGCGCTAGATCCGTCACCCGCACTTTGCCCGTCAAGATCATGTACATTTCGTTCCCGGTCGCTCCTTTGCGTACCACGTAATCGCCGCTGGTCATAGTCTGGAGTCGTCCCAGGAGGGTGACCTTCCTCGCCTCCCATCGGCTCAGACCCTGGAATAGCGGCGCGGTCTTGAGAGGATCCATGTTCATTTTCACCAGGAGCATGTCCCACAGCGTGACCAGTTGTGTCGAGTACATGAGGAGCGGAGTGATCATCAACTCAGTCATGGCGGCCACGAGCATGACAATGGCTGAGAGGACGCCGAAATAAAAAGTCGGGACGAAATTCGAGAGCGTCAAAACAAGGAATCCCCCGGCTAACGCGAGCGAGATGTAGATGATCGGCTGTCCCTGGGCCTTCATCGTATGAAACATGGCGGCTCTCTGGTCATGATGCTTGTTTAATTCCCGGCTGTAGCGGACCATGTGGTGGACAGTGTCGTCCACGGCAATGCCGATCGCGATCGTGGCGATAAGAGCGGTCCCGGTGTTCAGGGGGATTCCCAAGAGTCCCATCAGCCCAAAATTGAAGAAAATAGGAATCACATTCGGGATCAATGACAGAAAGCCGGCCTTGATCGACATGAAGAGTAGTGAGTGAAGAAGTCCGATGATCACAAAGGTCCAAGAGAAACTGGTGACCTCATTGAACGCCATAAAATCGGCGGCGTTGTTGATGAGAATGCCCTCCCCCGTATAGGTCACTTTTGCGCCCGAGGGTAAGGTCCCGGCGATCTGGTGATCCAGCATTTTGAGAAGCCGTGAGAGCTCCCACGAACTCGTCAGATTGTGGCGCACGACGATATTAGCGGTGGAGTAGTTGTAATCCACGTACTTGGCGAGGTCTTTGCCATCCAGGGTCAGCAAATACTGGGCGATGAGATCACGGTCATCGGGGATCGCTTCAAATTCAGGCTTTCCGTCGTTCATTTCGCGGTGCATCTTTTTGACGTAATCAGCGACCGATACAGTCTTGTCCACCCGGCCGGTGCCGGCCAGAAACTGTTGGAGTGCCACGATCTTCCTCAGGGTCTCCGGCTGCTTGATCCCATCCTCCATCCCCGTCTCCACGACCACATAGAAATTCACCGCCCCGGCCAGCGACCGATGCAAGTCCTGTGTGCGTTGCCTGATAAAGGAACGTTCGGGGAAATAGCTGATGAAATCCGTATTGACTGTCAGGTGGTACCAGCCCGCCAGGGATGCCGCGACCAAGACTGCCGTCACGGCGGTGATGGTCCCACGATGCCCCAGGTTAAAATGGCCGAGCCGGTCCATCAAGGCCGCGATCCCGCCAGAGGACGATTCTGCTTCAAAGGCTGCCGTTCTGAAGCGTCGAGGCACCGGCCACAGTCGTAATAGCGTCGGCACAAGAACCACCGTCACGACGAAATTCGAGGAGAGCGCCAGGGAAGACGCCTGACCGAACTGGATGAGCATGGTGATATCGCTCGTCATCAGACTGCCGAACCCAACCACGGTCGTCACGGTCGTAATGAGCATGGGCAGGGCAGAGTGCTCCGCCATGTGACGCACCGCGGCAATTTTCTCCATCCCTTTTTCCAGAGCCTGGTGATACTCAGACAGCATGTGGACATCTTCGGTAAACCCGATGGCGATCAAAAGGGAAGGAATGATGGCCGTGATCACATTGACCGGGATGTCGAATAGGGCCATCCAGCCGAGGCCCCATGCGATGCTGACAACTCCTGTGACGATCGGGACGACCACCCCTTGCAGCATCCGGAACGCCAGGAGCAGAACGAAGAGCAAGACCGCCATGGAAATGGGAATGAGATTGATCTGGTCCTGCTGGATGTACTCCCCGAATGTCACTTTCGTGAGCGGGCCGCCTATCTGGTACACGTGCAGCCCGGCCCCTGCCTCAGCCTGGATCACGCTCTCCACATGCGCGGTGAATCGCCGGTTGAATTCCTTGTCCGCCGGGTTGGGGTCCGTGTAGGCGTTGATCGCGGCCGCGGTGCCTTGCCCATTGACGATGTTCCCGACAAAGATCGGATTGCCTAAAGCATCGGACCGAATCCGAGCGATCGCGTGCGGGTCAGATGGCACGACCGGGCCGACTAAGGGCTCGGTATTGAGCGAGTCCCCCTCTCCTTTGATGTTGTTGACGGTGGTGAGACTCTCCACCCGGGAGACCCCGACAAAGCGCTCGATGCCGTCGGACATCCGTTTAATGCTCTGCAGGACCGGCTCGGTGAAGACCGTGTCGGCCTTGACGAGGACGATAGTGAGGGTATCGCTCCCGAACTTCGTTTTGATCTTTTCGTAAAAGACTTTCGACGGGTCCTTCTCCAGCATCAGCCCTTCGGCTGACGTATCAATGACGAGCTTTGGAACCTGGAGCCCAAAGAACACCGTCAGGAGGAGGACCGCCGCCGAGCTGACGGCCCAGTGGTCAACGACCCAGCGCATCATCCGCTTCATGACTTCAGTCGGCTCCGCGCTCCAGCGCGGCTTCGGTGAACAAGCTGTCTTTGAGCCCCTTCTCCTGCGCGCGGGACTCGATCGTGACCAGCGTCTTGGTCCCCGCCTGCATGTCGCGCATCTCGATCTCGTTCGCCCGCCAGGCGGTCCCCTTGACGTTCACAAGCTTGCGATCCGTCTGGATCTTCTCAAGCTGGCCCTTCTTGTCGTAGAACTCGCGCTTCACCGTGTAGGAGTTGTCCTTCCGGATCCACAGCTTCCGCTTGGTGTAGCCACTCTCCGCCGCCTGCTTGTCGTTGGCCGGCAGCGCCTCGATCACGTAGCAGTCCTGGCCATCCACCGTTTCGGAGCCGATCAGGTTGTACGTGTGCAACGAAAGATTCTCCGGGCGGAGGTCTTCGAAAGCGAAATCCGTCCCCATGAAGCGGTTCTTCTTGCCGCTGGAGGCGATACGTTTGCTTTTCTTGGTCGCCGGCAGGTACAGCCACTGGTCATCATTGCCGTCCTTCGCCTCCCAGGTCAGCAGTCCCGAGTTCTCCACATCGCGCGGCGCCAGGAACCGGATGAGGATCTTGCTCAGATTGTCCGGGCCGGTCACGGTCAAGCGCATCACCTTGCGCTGCTTGGATTCACCATTCTTGTTGACCAGCATCATTACCTGGGTCTCTTCCTCGTCCTTGACCTGTTGGAGGTCACGCTGCTTTTTCATGATGTCCTGCCCGGAGGATTCGGCCCCCTGCAGCCCGGCGGCGGGACCGAGGACCAGTACGGCGAGCATCGCCAGACTCAACATCCATGTCTCCTTCGTCAGTCTTGAACTCATCATTCCGCTGCTCCTTTCGCATGGTGAGGGAGATCAGAAATACCGCTTCATGAACAGGAAGAAGCGATCGTTATCACGCCATTTCCCCCAAAAACTGTCCCGCACGCCGGCGAAGTTGTCGAACCCGGTCTCGATGTGCAGGTCGTCGGTGAACTTATGGTTGACCTTGAACTGGATGAAGGAGTTCGACTCCTTTGAGAAGTCGGTGGTGTCGGTCACCGTGAACTGCGTCTCCTCGTTGAACTTGAACTGGATGCGGCCAGACACTGCGTTGCGGAACGCGTTAATGAAATTCCCGTCCACGATGAAGCCGGGGTTCTGGGAGGAGACGAATTTCTCACGGTTGTGCTCCACCACGAACACGATGTGCTCGAGCCACTTCACGCCGACCTCGTCCCAGGTGTAGTTCATTCCGATGCTTCCCTGTAGGCGGCTGTCTTTGATATCCCTGTCCTCGAACTTGAAGGCCACTTCCCCGTGGAACTCGAACTTGTCGTACGTCGTCGAGAAGTCGAAACCCGGCACCTGCATGTGTCGGTACACCGGGATGAAGTTTTCCCCGCCGGCGGTCTGTTCGCGCTTGACGACCGGCACGTATTCGAAGCCGTCGAAATAGCTCGCCGAGAGATCCCACCCGGCAACGGTGGTCTTGATCCGGACGGCATACTGCATGTTGTTCATGCCCCTGCCGGGGACCAGGCGCTGCTGCACTGTGGCGCCGCCGGGCACCGTGCTCCCCACGCCGCCGATCGGCGTCGGTGAAGGAGTCCATCGGCTCTCCGGCAGCGGATCCCGGCTGGGCGTAAAAAATGGAATCAAGATGAAGTGGATATTCACCGGGCCGGCCGCAGCGGAGGCGGCGGCCGAATAGGCAGGGAGTTTCTCCCGGTCGATCACGTCCAGATAGTCATAGGCGTTCATGTTGTCGGTCGGGCTGTAGGCATCGGCCGTTCCCCAGGCAAAATACTGCTTCCCGAGGGAGACATCCACCCACGGCAATTTTAGCTTGAGGGTGCCTTCTTTGACGTCGATCATCCGGCGGTGCGTCAGGTTGTCTGGAATGCGGGTCCGGATGCCGCGTGTAAAATTACGGTCGTCCTGGCGCGCCTCGCCCATGATATAGAATCTTGCCCAGTCGCTGAGCTTCCTGGCCCACTCCACATGGAGAATCGCCTCGTCCCCGAAGTTCTGCGAGTCATTCGGCGTTTCGAAGTAGTGGGAGAAATTTTTGACGGTCAGCTTGCCTTTGATGCCGTAGTCTCCCAGGCGGAACGGCCGGTCCGGCTGCTCGGTCTGGGTGAGCGCGGCGCCGGCATACTGGTCGGCGCCCTCGGGCAGCCGCTCAGCGGAGCTCTCTTGAGCGTGCGCCGGCAGAGGCCACAGCCAGCACCCAACTGCAATGACAACAAAGACCCCGCGCCTGAACCAGCCCTGCCATCTCACCCGCCGGTCACGCACCGGCACGAATCGGCAGAATGAGGGTGAACGTGCTTCCCCGCCCTCTCTCGCTGACCACCTGGATTGATCCCTGATGGTCGGCCATGATCTGATGACAGATCGAGAGCCCCAACCCTGTCCCCACACCGACGCCTTTCGTGGTAAAGCCGGGATCGAAGACCTTGTCGAGGTGCTCGGGTGCGATGCCGGCGCCCGTGTCCTGCACATCGATCCGAATAGTGCGGCCTTCGGTCTTCATCCTCACCCAGATCGTTCCGGTCGTTTCGATGGCCTGGATGGCGTTGACGAGGAGGTTCATGAACACCTGGTTGATCTGTCCCGGTCGACATTCCGTCGGCGGGATGTCGCCATACTCCCGGATGATCGTGATCCGATCCTTATGGAGATGGTGGACCAGCGTGAGAGTAATATCCATCCCTTCCCTCAGGTCCGCGGTCTTCCATTCGGCCTCGTCGAGCCGCGAGAAGGTTTTCAGGTCCTTGACAATCGCCGAAATCCGGCGGCAGGCCTCCGCGTTGGTCTGAATGAGCTTTGCCAGCATGGTGCCGGTGTTGTCGCCGTGCGCATCTGTCAGCGAGGTGAGCTTCCGGAGCCCGCGATTCAGGATATCGGTATTGCTCGCAATCGCGCCCAGAGGAGTATTGATTTCATGCGCCACCCCGGCCACGAGATTACCGAGCGCGGCCATTTTTTCCGACTGGATCAATCTTGTCTGGGCCTGCTTCAGCTCGCCCAGCGCCTGAGTCAGCTGCGTATTGGCCTCGGCCAACTCCTTCGTGCGCAGCCGGACGCGCTCCTCCAGGGTGCCGTAGAGCTGGGCGTTCTCGATCGCGACACCGGCTTCCGCCGCGATCAATTCCAGCAATTCCTGGTCCTGCTCATTGAACGTCCCCTCTTCCTTGTTCAGGAGCTGAATGACGCCGAGAACCGATCCCTTAAACCTGATCGGCACGCACAGGATCGAGCGGGTCTGAAAGCCCGTCATGGCATCGACGCGCTTCGAGACCCGCGGATCCCGCTGCGCGTCGGGCACGATGATGGCTGTTCCGCTCTGGGCCACGGCACCGGCGATTCCTTCCCCGATCGGAAGCGTGATGCTCTGCAGTGCGCTCGACGCAGTACCCCCCTCGGTGACTGCCCAGTACAACGTTGACCGGGCCTGATCCACCAGCATCACGGAACTGGCTTCGACGCCCAACGCCTCTTTCGTTAAGGCGAGGAGCTTTGTCAAGAGCGGCTGGAGGTCCAGATCGGCGCAGAGCACGAGGCTCGTCCGGAAGACGGTGCGCAGCAGGTCTCGGCTGCGCGCGGATTCAATGACACCCTCGATCGTGGGGAAACGCCCGACATCGTCCCTGGCCATGACGCCTCTAGGGATGACGGCTCCGTCTGAAAACTACTGGCATCTCTGCGGCACCTTTGATACTATGGGCTCCCTGCTCGCACTGCGTGCGGTCCGTAGCCCGTCCTGGTACAGTGCAACGAATGGAGAATCACAAAAAACGCATCCTCCTCGTGGACGACGAGCCGCTCGTCGTCGAGAGCCTCCAAACCCTCCTCACCCTGGAGACTGCTCACGAGGTTCTGGGGTTCACATCATGCCACGCGGCCCTGGAACGAATCCGTCTAGTTCCGCTGGACCTCGCCATTTCCGACTTCCTGATGCCGGAGATGGACGGCGTGAGTTTTCTCAAGGAGGTCCGGGCGCTCTATCCGGAAATTCCCCTGATCATCCTCACGGGGTACGCCGATAAGCAAAGCGCCATTCGCGCGATCAACGAGGTGGGACTGTACCAGTACCTGGAAAAGCCCTGGGACAACAACGATCTCCTCCACGTGATCGAAGGCGGTCTCAGCCAGCGACTACACATTCACCGACTGCAGGAATATGCCCGGGAGCTCGAGTGCAAGCTCCAGCAGCTCGAGCGCAGGTTGGAGCAGTTCAAGCTCCAGGGGTAGACTCCCCGCCATTCGAACCTCCCTGCTCAACCAAGATCGCTTTCTGCTCTCGGCGTTTCTTTCTATGCCAGTCTGAGCCCAGATCCACGGGCTGTTGCCGGCGCCGGTCCCAGCGCATGAGGCGGGCCGCAGGGCCGTCCGCACCCATCAGAATCTCGAGATAAATGAACTGGCCTTCGCCGCGACGGGGGACCCACGTACCCACATTGAAGTACCACTGGTCACCCGTCGGCGACAGCGGAAACGCGTCGGGGTCATGCGAATGGCCAAACACAACATAGCGGCATCCCACCGTGTCCCGGATCACACGGGCAATGTCCCGGAGATTGCGGTGATCGTTGAACGATCCGACGCGGCGTTTGCCTTCGAGTAGGATCGCGCCGAGGATCACCATGGTGATGACTGTGCCGGTCCAGCTCCCAAGAAAGGGAACCTGCGCCGCTACCCGGCCGGAAAGGAGGCTGAGCAAGACACCTGCTGCCACCAAATCGATATAGAACACCTTAAGGGTGCGCCACCAGCTCAACAGCACCGGCTCCGAACCAAGCGCTTCGAGCTTGCTCAATGTTGCGTCCGACAGGGTAGAGGTCGCTTTGATCTCCTCTCGGAATCTGCCCTCCGCCTGCTCGATCCGATTGGCCGCCGCTCCACGACCGCTTGCCGTTCGCACCTTCCTGAGGGTGCGAACGAGCATCTCCAGGTAATACAGCGGCATCAACGCGACCTGTCTCCAGTTGTTGCTGATCAGGTGAATCAGGTACTTGGGGATCGAACTGACATTTTCCATCGCCGCGGGATCGATCTTGTGAATCCGAGCGACGAAATAGCGCATGGTAAACGCCGAGAGCGCCAGCTCGATCTGGCGGGGATTGCTTTCCAGGACCGGGCAGAGATTGTTCTTGTTCGAGCAATACGGATCGTACTGGTGCCCGTGCTCGACGTACAGCAGATCTTTTTCCAGATAAAACCAGGGCACGAAGTGGATGGAATTCTTCACTGCTACCTTCATCTCGATGTAGCTCTTGTCCACCGGATAATGCTGGGCCACGAGCAGTCTGAAATGATCTTGCACTTCGGGCCAGAAGAACTCCAGATCGTGATTCCCACGGAGAATGTAAATCTCGTTGCCGTCCGCGACGAAGCGGGCCAGAGCCAGCAGCAGTTGGGGATGGCTGCTTAGGATGAGATCGAGTTTCCAGACAGACTTCTGCCACTCGGTGCCCGGAAAGAATTTGATATCCGTTTCGGTCAGGGTCGCACCGCGGAGGAGCTTGTCGTCCGAAGAGGCCTGGTGCGGGATGTGGTAGAACTCGATGAAGTCGCCATCGATGATCAATTTCCACCGGCGCTTTTCTACATGGAATAACCGGTAGTGGCGGAGAAAGTCGGCAAACTCCTGATCGAAGTAGAACAGGCGCCCGGCAGGATTTCTATCGGCTTCCTGCAGATGCAGATCGCTGATGACGAGGTAGTTGTAGGCCTCTGCGGTGCGAGCCATCTCTCTCCGCCCTTGCCGTGACCTAGGCCAGAAGCTTTAGGGGGCCAATTCTAATACGAAGGGGGAAGTCACTCAAGAACAAGATGGAAGCAACTTCTCGGCGTGCGCGGTAATCAGACGCTCCGACGCCACAGGCGAGGCCATGTTACTGCTCACAAGGTACGAAGAGTGAGCGGGAGGAGTGGAAGCTACTGCTTTTTGTTGAGCCGTATGATGATCTCATC
>CAYJUM010000059.1:0-15875 GCA_964373355.1 uncultured Nitrospirales bacterium
GCGCTCGGCCCGGTAGATGATCCCCATGATGCCGATGGACATCAGCACGATGCTCAAAAATGCGGTGAGGGCATGGACGTGCGCCACGGCTCCGAAGAGCGAGCCGGGGCGATATGCGGCATCGGCGAAGAAGAAGGCGGCCATATTGAAAGCGTTGCTGCCGAAGAGATTGCCCACGGCCAGGTCGAACGCGCCGAGGCGGACCGCCGCAAAGGCCGTGGTCAGCTCCGGCAGGGAGGTAGTGATCGCGAGCAGCGACGTCCCGACGAACGACTCCTCCATCCCCGTGATCAGCGCAATGGTATGAGCGGAGGCTGCGAGGAACGGCGCGGCGCCGACCACGGCCGCCGCCGAAAGCGCGAAGCCCAGCACGGCTCCCTTGAGCGCGTGGCGATGATGGTCCGCGTCTTCCGCCGCGACGATTTTCTCCTCCTCCCGCTGGCGACGCTCCAAATCCTCCTGCCTGAAGACCACCCGCATCCCGAGCAGATAGATCACCAACAACAACCCGCTGCCCACTCCGATCCCGGCCACCCCGACCTCCGCCTTCGTCAGCACCAGGAGCCCCGCGAGCGCGGTCAGCACCATGGCCAGCACCGCCACGAGCGTGTGGCCCAGCGCCGCTTGCTGCCAGACCCGCCGCTGCCGATGGACGAGATCGATCAGGCCGAGCGTGAGCATGTTGGTCAGCCCGGCCCCGAAGAGGTCGCCGGCCGCCAAGTCCGGCGCATCGATCATGGCGGCGCTGACGGTCGTGAACACCTCCGGCAGGGAGGTCGCTGCAGCCAGCAGGACCACGCCGATCCAGAGCCGTCCCAGCCCCGTGGCCTCCGCGATGCGATCGCCATAGTGGGCGAGCTTCGTGCCCGCGATGACAATGAGCACCGCGCTCACCGCAAAGGTCAGCCAGGGGTTCATAAGAGTCAGAGGGCAGACAGGGGCGGGAGGGCCGTCATCGCACGACCAGGACCGAGCAGTGACTGTGATGGACAAGCTTGTTCGAGACGCTGCCGAGGAAGAAGCGGGCCACCGCGCCGAGCCCTTTGGCGCCCGCAATGAGGAGATCGGCCTGCCGGCTGGCCTTGACCAGTTCTTCGGCCGGATTGCCGAGCTTGGGCGCTTCGATCACCCGATAGCCGGCTTGTGCCATCCGCCTGGCGTAGCGTGCGATCAAGGCCTTCGCCGCCTCTTTCAGCTCCGGATACCGGAGGAACGGCATGACATGGATGATTTTCACCTCGACCGGCGGCTTGCCGGGCCTCAACTGCCGCAAGACAAATTGCACGGCCTTCTCCGACGCCCGCGAGCCATCAACCGCCAGCACCGCGCTGCGGATGGGCCGGGGCGGCTGTTTGACCACGAGCACCGAGCACGGCGCGTGCTGCGTCACCTGGGTGGACACGCTCCCCAGCATGAACCGCCCCACCCCGCCGAGCCCCCGGCTCCCCAGGACGATGAGACTGTCCCGATGGCCGGCGTGCTTGAGCACAGTCGGAGCCACCGGCCCGTGCTTGACCCGTACCTCGCCCTTGAGATGAAGCGTGCCGAGCAGCGCCCGGGTCTGACCGACCACCTGCTTGGCTCGGGCCTCCATCTTCTCGGCTTCCTCCTGGAGGAACGGCTCGTTGCCGATGACCGGCGGCTGGACGACGAACGGGGCCCGGAGCGAGCCCACGTCCACCACGTCGATGGCGAGGACCTCCGGCGCCGTCTTGAACGGCAGCCGGGCGGTCCATTCCGTCGCCCACCGCCCGTACTTCGAGCCGTCCACCGCGAGCAAGACCTTCATGCGCTTTCTCTTGGAGTTCTCAGTTGTCAGGTTTCAGTTCTCAGTACGTGTCTCATGGAGCTCTCTCGTATCTCGCATCACGACGCTTCGTGCTTCACGCCTCACGCCTTACGGTTCTTCACCCCTGACCCCTCACTGGTTGCGGCTTCGCCGCGCAGATAGACGAACCAGTACACCAGCGCCACCAATAAGGTGCCGCCAAGGATATTCCCAAGGGTGACCAGGGTCAAATTCATGACAGCCGCATCAAGCGCGATGGGGGCCGGAGTCATCGCCGCCAGGACCAGGCCGACCGGCAGGAAGTACATGTTGGCGATGGAGTGTTCAAACCCGCACGCCACAAAGGCGCTGATCGGGAACACGGTGGCCAGGACCTTGTCGGTGACGCTCCGCGCGCCCATGCACAGCCAGATGGCCAAACACACCAGCACATTGCACAGGATGCCCCGGGCGATGAGTGCCACGGGGGCGAGCGTGACTTTGCCGCGGGCGATCCGGACGGCCGTCTCCCCGACCGCGCCGTCCGCCAAGCCGTGGACGCCGGCCAGCAGCACCAGCGCCGCCGTGCCGAGCGCGCCGAGGAGATTACCGGCGTAGACCAGACCCCAGTTCCGCAGCAGCAGGCTGGTGCTGATCCGGCGGGAGGCCCACGCCATCGCCACGAGATTGTTTCCGGTAAAGAGCTCGGCGCCGCCGACCACGATCAGGATCAGCCCGAGGCTAAAGGCGATGCCACCGGCGAGACGGATCAGGCCGAACGCGCCGCCCGGCGAGCCGACGCCGGCGGTGACCGTCATCGTATAGAACAACCCGCCGAGCGCGATGAAGGCCCCGCCCAGCACCGCGAGCGCGATGGTCGTCAGCACCGGGGCGGTGGCCTTCGTCACGCCGACATCCCGCACGCGTGCGGCGATCTCCGGCGGCGCATAGGCGTCGAACAAGGGCACCGAGCCGGTGGGGGGGGACGGGTGAGAGGGGAGGGGGGTCACGGAATCAGCCTGAAGCGCGGATGCGGGCGCGCGGCTTGTTCGGACGCCGGGAGCCGCTCCACGCGCACCGCCGAGACTTTGTACTCCGGACACTTCGAGGTCTCGTCAGCGCTCGAGGATAACAGCCCATTGACCTCGGTCGCCGGAAAATGAAAGCTCGTGAACAGCTCGCCGGGCCTGACCCGCCCGCTCCGGACGACCGGCAGGACCGCCTCCGCCCGCGCGCTCACCAGACGCACCCACTCGCCGTCCCGGACGGCGAGCCGGGCCGCATCATCCGGATGCATCTCCAGCACATCCGCGTCGACCAGCTCCATGATCCCGGTGCGCCGGGTCTGGGAGCCGCAATTATAATGCTGCAGGATACGGCCGGTGATCAGAAGCAAGGGGTACGTGTCGCTCGGCGACTCCCCCGGCGGCAGGTAGTCTACCGGCACGAACCGGGCGAGCCCTCGCGGAAACCGCTCCGCATGCATCAGCGCCGTGCCCGGATGGTCGGCGGTCGGGACCGGCCATTGCAGTCCCGGTCCCTCCAGCCTCGCGTAGGAGACCCCGGCGAACGGCGGCGCCAGCCTGGCGATCTCGTCCATGATCTCGGACGGGTCCTTGTAGCGCATGGGATAGCGCATCCGGGCCGCCACCTCGACGACCACCTGCCAGTCCTGAAGAATCCCCTCGGGAGGGTCCACCACTTTGCGCACGCGCTGGATCCGGCGCTCCAGGTTGGTGAACGTCCCCTCTTTCTCCAGGAACGAGACGGACGGCAACACGAGATGCGCGAATGTGGCGGTCTCGCTCAGGAACAGGTCCTGCACCACCAGGAATTCCAGGCGGCTCAGGGCCTCCCGCACTTTCTTGAGGTTCGGATCGGTCTGCGCGACGTCATAGCCGGTGATCCAGAGACCTTTGAGCCGTCCCTCCAGGGCCGCGTCCCACATGTCCGGAGTCTTCATCCCGCGGCGGGTCGGGAGCGGCCGTCCCGTCACCGCGAGGTGCCGCGCCGCGAGCTCGGGATCGTCGAGGGGCTGGTAGCCGGCGAAGTACAACGGGATGGACCCGACGTCGGAGGCCCCTTGCACGTTGTTCTGGCCGCGCAACGGATTGATGCCCGTGCCCGGCCGGCCGATGTTCCCCGTCGCCAACGCCAGGTTGCAGAGCGCGATCACTCCATGGCTCCCCCACCGGTGCTCGGTCACGCCGAGGCCGTGGACGGCGAGCGATGCGCCGCTCGTGGCGTACAGGCGTGCCGCCTGCCGGACCAGCGCCGCCGGGACGCCGGTCACCGCCTCCGTGCACTCCGGCGTCGCCATGGCGACCGTCTCGAGCCAGTCCGTCACCCCCTCGGTCCGCGAGTCGACGAAGGCGGTGTTCAGCAAGCCTTCCACCGCGATCACGTGCCCCAGGCCGTTCAGCAGCGTCACGTTGGTGCCCGGGCGGAGCTGCAGGTGCAGCGTCGCCACGCGCGCCAGCTCGGTCCGGCGCGGGTCGATCACGATCAGCGGCACGCCGCGACGGGCGGCCTGTGTGATGCGCGCGCCGATCACCGGGTGCGATTCCGTGGGATTGGCGCCCACCACCATGATGAGCCGGGCGCGGTCCAGGTCGTCGATCGCGTTCGTGGCCGCCGACGCGCCCAGCGTCTCCATCATGCCGGTGACCGTGGCGCTGTGGCAGACCCGTGCGCAATTGTCGATGTGGTTCGTCCCGATCACGCACCGCATGAATTTGGCAAAGAGATAATTTTCTTCGTTCGTCCCCCGGCTCGAGGAGATCATCGCGACGGCCTCGGGTCCGTGCCAGCACGTGAGCCGGGTGAACTCGGCGGCGATCCGGTCCAGCGCGGCCGGCCAGTCCGTCTCTTCCCAGCGCCCGTCCTTCCGCGCGAGCGGGCGGCGGAGGCGGTCGGGTGCAGAGATGTAGCCCCATCCGAAGCGGCCTTTCATGCAGGCATGCCCGTGGTTCGACGGCCCGTCGTCGGCCGGCCTCATGACCACCACCCGGCCCTCCCGCACGCCGGCGTCGAAAGCGCAGCCGACGCCGCAATAGGCGCAGGTCGTGCGGGTCCACGTGGTGGGCGCCCCGAACCGGGCGACGGTCTTTTCCCGCAAGGCTCCGGTCGGGCACTCCTTCACGCAGGCCCCGCAGGACACGCAGGCGGAGCCGGCCCAGGTCCCCGATTTCCCGAAGGGCCCGATGCCGGCGATCGGCCGGATGCCGTACCCCCGCCCGTGCATGGCCAGCGCGAACGTCGGCTGAATCTCGTCACAGGCCCGGACGCAGCGCGCGCAGGAGATGCAGTGGGCGTTGTCGAAGGCAAAGAATGGGTTGGAGTCGTCCCGGATCGCCGCGCGGCGGATCCCGCCGTCGTACCGGATCGAGGTGAGCCCCAATCGCTCGCCCAGCCGCCGGAGCGTCTCGTGCTCAGTCCCCTCCGGCCGCTCGGACTGGAGCAATTCCACGAGATTGCGCCTGAGATGGAGCACGCGGTCGGTGGCGGTCTGCACCACCAGGCCCTCGCGGACCGGCGTGGTGCAGGCGGACGGGGTGCCGGCTTGCCCCTCTACTTCGCAGACGCAGAGCCGGCAGGAGCCGTTCGGCGCCAGGTGCGTCGAGGAGCACAGCCCCGGGATCGGGATGCCGGCGCGGCGCGCGGCGGTCATCACGGTATCGTGCGGCGCGGCGTCGATTCGCCGTCCGTCGATCGTGACCGTCACCGAGCCTTGCGTCAGAGCGTCTGCCATCGTCCCTCGAGCTTCTGCATGACCTGGACGAGCGACGTGTATTCCATGTCGGCAAGCGGCAGCCGGTGCGGCTCGAAGGGCCCGTGCATCCGCAGGAAGTCCGCGACGCCGTTGGCCTGGCGGCGGGCCTCGTCGTACGACGGATCAGCGAACATGTCCCGTGGCCCGATCAGCCGGCCGTCGGCGATTTGGAACCCGACACAGGCCACCCGGGGCGGGCCGTCGAAGCGGGTCGGCGTGGCGTGCTTCACCGGCACCGGCATCAACGGCCCGTGGTGCGAGCCCCGCATCCAGCCTTCGATGATCCAGGGATAGCGGAATGGCTCCAGGACTTCGCCCACCGCCGGGAAGTTCTGCTGGGCGCGGACGGCCATCACCGGATCGTCCTTGCCCACGTATTTTCCGGCGATCAGCGACAGGCGCTCGGTCGAGGTCACCGCCGCAATGGTCCGGTCCGCCCGCGAGAACACGTGCTTGATCGTGAACCGTCCCGGCGAGCCGATGAACGTCAACAGGTCGTACATCTCCTCCGGGCAATCGAAGAAGATTTTCTTGTGTGCTTTGATGTCATGCACCTCGAAGCGGAAGCCCTGGTGCAGCGTCGGCGCGATCACCAGGCCGGCCGTCGTGAACGGATCGGCGAACGCTTTGAACAGGGGCAGGTTCCACGCGCCGGCCGACGTCTTGTCGGCCATGAAGATCAGCACCGGCTCGGACGGCCGTTCCACAAACTCCATTTCGGCCACGCCCGGCCCCCTCCCCTTCACGTTGCCGCTGAACGAATCGGACAGCAGGTCCTGCCCGGCGCCGTAGAGGTGAAGCCCCTTCGCCACCTTGGTGCCCTTCGTGAAGACGTCCCAGGCCATCCGATGGACTTTTTCGTCATCGACCCCGTGCCGGTGGGTGAAGATCAGCTGCAGATCATCCCCGCAGGCGGTCACGTGAAAGTCCAGGATGAACCCGCTTTTTCTGGTCGCCGCCAGATCCTCGGACGCCGCGGCGATCAGGTCCGGATGGATCGCGGAATGGCCGACCCAGCCCCCGATGTCGGCTTTGATCACGCTGAGGGTGAGTGTGTCGGGCGCTGCGGTCTTCTGCGTCGCCATGGTCGTCCCTCCCTGGCTCATCACACGTCAGCAAGTCTGAAAGTCGTCACGTCCGGACTTGATGACTTTGGACTTTCAGACTTTCTGACGCGACGTAAATTCCTCGTGGAAATGCTCGATGGCGGTCAGCACCGGATACGGCGCGCGGCCGCCCAGCGCGCACAGGCTCGTGGCTTTCATGGTCTCACCGAGGTCCTCGAGCAGCGCGAGATCGCCGGCCTTTCCGCGGCCCGCGCCGATCCGCTCGAGGATCTCCGCGCCCCGCACCGATCCGATCCGGCACGGGGTGCACTTCCCGCACGACTCATCGGCGGTAAAGGCCATGAAATGCCTGGCCAGCTCCACCATGTCGGTGGCGTCGTCATACGCCACGACCCCGCCGTGCCCGAGGATGGCGCCGGCCTCCGCGAAGGCATCGAAGCAGATCGGGATGTCCAGCCGCGAGGGAGGAAAGAGGCTGCCGAGCGGCCCCCCCACCTGCACCGCCTTCAGGCGGCTGCCCGCGGCCATCCCCCCCGCGAACCGTTCCAGGACCGTGCGGAGCGTGATGCCGAACGGCACCTCGACGAGCCCGGGCTGTTTCACCCGGCCGCCCAACTGGAGCGGGATCGTCCCCCGCGACCCCGGCGTCCCGAGCGAGGCATGCCACGCTCCCCCGCGGGCGAGAATGCTCGGCACCATCGCGAAGGTCACCACGTTGTTGACCACCGTCGGGCGGCCGTACAGGCCGGAGACGGCGGGGTACGGGGGCTTGGCCCGGACGAGCGGTTGCCGCCCTTCCAATGATTCGAGCAGCGCGGTCTCCTCGCCGCAGATATAGCCGCCGGCTCCGCGGAACACCTCCAGCCGGAACCGGCCCCAGTCCCCGCTCAAGAGCCCGGCGTCCTCCGCGATCCCCACGGCTTGCTCCATCACAGCGGCGGCCGCCGGATATTCCCGGCGGCAGTAGATATAGCCGGCGGTCGCGCCGATCGCCCGCGCGCAGATGAGCAGGCCTTCGATCAACCGGAAGGGCTCACCCTCCATCAGCATCCGGTCGCTGTAGGTGCCGGCATCGCCCTCATCCGCGTTCGCCACCACATACTTGCGGTCCCCCGGCGTGTCGCGGGCGGCGCGCCACTTGCTCCAGACCGGAAAGCCTGCGCCGCCGCGCCCGCGGAGCTGCGAGGTCTTCAGCTCCTCGATGATGGCGTCCGGCGACAGCCGCCGAGCCTGGGTCCATCCCTCCAGGCCGCCGTGCGCTGCATAGTCTTCGAGCGAGAGGGGCCGCGTCACCCCGAAGTTGGCATAGGTGATGCGGGTCTGTTCCCGCAAGAACGCGATGGCGTCCACGGAGATACCGCCGCGGCCGGCCAGGATGTCCGGAAGTTGCTCGGGCTGCACATTGCCCCAGACCCGCCGGCCTTCCGGCAGGTCCCGCTCCACCAGCGGCTCGAGAAAAAACGCGCCGCGCGAGGAGGTGCGGACCAGCTCGACATCGGGACGGCTGCCCAGGGCCTGAACCAGCCGCTCGGCGCCCGCCGCCGTGGCCGAGGTGTCAGTTGAGAGGTAGAGACGTATGGAACGAGCCATCAGCGATCAGCTTTCAGCTTCGGAAAAAGCTGACAGCTGAATGCTGACAGCTTTCTCTGGAGCAATTCCGGCGTCATGCGGCCGTGGATCTCGTCGTCAACGAGGACCGTCGGCGCCACGGCGCAGTTCCCCAGGCAATACACGCGCTCCAGGCTGACGCCGCCGTCCCTGGTGGTCTGGCCGAGCTCGATCTGCAGGCGGTCGCGGAGCACGGCAAGCAGACGCTCGCAGTGGTTCGCCACGCAGGACTCGCCGACGCAGACCCCGATGCGGTGCCGGGCCGGAGGGGTCGTGCGAAGCGCCGGGTATGACGACAGGACTCCGGCGACCGCCGCCTCGGGAGCCTTCAAGGCCGCGGCAATGCCGGGAACAGCCGAGGGGGGAACGTAGCCCTGCCGCCCCTGGACCGCGAGCAGCGCCTGCAGGATATTCGCCGGCTCTGATTTGTCATTCGTCATTAGTGAGTAGTCCAAGTCGTCTTAAGAGGATGCTCAAAACAGCCCTCCAACGCGGCCGCAGGAAGGACGACGACCGAGGCGTACTGTTCGATGTACGTCGCAGGGAGGCGTCCGACGAGAACAAAGTCGGGGGCCGTTTTCAGCATCCTACAGACCCACATGGGCGCGGAGGCGGTTATAGTCATACCCCGCCTGCCCGGTACGCTGCCGGCACGGATCACTGTGCTCCAGCTCGCTGATCAGACTCGCCACATCAGTCTTGCCTTGCGGATCGGTCGCGGCATGGCGCGGCGTCCGCCCCTGCAACGCCGGCGAAGGCAGGTCGGCCCATTCGAGGTACGCCGACTCCAGAAAGGCTCCGAGCAGACGCCGTTCTTCTTCGGGTGACACGACCACGACGGCGGGCGGGAGCGGCTCCCGGCTGAGGTCCACCTCCGGCAACTCATGGTCCGGGGGAGTGGCGGCGTCAACCCTGAAATGCAGGGCGTAGCCGAAGGTCGCGGCCAGCAGATGCTTGAAGCGGTCCAGTCGAGCCGCCGAATCGCATTCCACGACCAATTGCGTGCGGCTCAGCGCGAGCCTGGCCACGACCCGCTGACTCAGGGGGCCATCGGAATCCTCCCGCTCGACCCAGATACAGGCCTGGCTCTCGCGCTGCGACCCGTTCACGATGTGCAGATCGGCGATTCCGCCCAAGCCTTCCACCAGGCGATGGAAGTCCCCGTGTTCATAGAGCGCGAGCGCATACAGGAACGGTTCGCCTCCGGGCCGGCGGTAGCGGATGGCCGCATCGGCCCTGGCGATCGCCTCGAGCCTGGCCTGCGCCAGGTTCCAGAGCAGGGCATGGCCGAACCGTTTGCAGAACTCCGGCCAATCGGCGAGCACGAATGATCCCGCCAGCGCTTCCATCTCCCGCCGTTGCTCCAGCGCCCGCTCCAGAATGTTCCGGCCGGCCGCGGCCGACAGGATGACGGCCACGCCCGCCACGACCGCCCGATCCGGCAGGCGGATCAGGCGGGTCAGGAGCATCCGGCCGGGCTGCGCGCTCAGGATAGGCTCCGTGTGAAACTCTTGCTGGTCCCCGGCCGAGCGCAGCACTGTGCGCCCGCCCCGCTCCACCCCGCAGACTTCCAGCAGGTCCATGTAGGAATGGTGAAGCGGGTCCAGCCAGGCGCGCTCCTCCAGCGGGACGTGCACTTCGATCAGATCACGGACCTGCTCGACCAGGGAGAGCTGCCCGTCTTCGGGATAGAAGTCGGCGTACAGGTACAGCTTCGCCAGCGCCACCTCTTCCGGCATCGGCGCGATCAGCAGTCTCCCGGAGGCGACGTAGGGCCGCAGGGCCCGGTTGAGCGCCAGCTCGCGCTGCGCGCGAAATCCAGGCTCCATCGCTTGATCCTCCAGCCTGTGGAAGAGGGCCTCGAGCGAGGCCTCGACCTGGATGAATCCCGTGCCGAGCGCGGGCGGGTTATTCGCGAGCTTCATGAACCTCCTCCATGACAGCCGCCTCGGCCTCGAGCCAGTCCTCCATGGCCCGGCCGTCTTGCCGGCCGCGCTGCTCCCACAGTTCATAGGCCTTGCTCGCGATGCGCTCCCACATGCCTTCGGGCAGCTCGATCGGTTGCGGGGGCTGCGCCCTCGGCCGGCTGACGGTGGCAGCTTGGGATGAACGCGCCGGGGCGTTCACCCTCGATGACCCCTTGGCCTTTTTTGCGGTCATCAGTTCATCTCCCGTCCGTCTTGTCCGAGGCATGAGCCAAGACGCGTCTGTGCCCCGGGCCAAATTTGGGGCTCCTCATCGTCAGCACCGGGCAGGCCGCATGGTGCAGGACCGTCTGCGCCACACTGCCGATCAACAGATTCTGGAGGCCGCGCCGCCCGTGCGTGCCCATCACGATGAGATCGCACGCTTTCTCCTTCGCCCACGCCGCGATGGATTCGCCGGGCACGCCGGCATCGAAAGCGTGAGCGGCCCTGAGTCCCTGCTTGGCGAGCAGGCCGGCCAGGTCCGCGAGCCGTGTCTCCAGGCGCTTCCGCATCTTGTGCTCATCCGACGCGTGGCTCAGCGTGAAGTCCAGGCCGTAGGAGGCCGGCTCCAGCACGTGCAGGAGGGTCATCTCGGCCGTGAAGAGCGTCGCCACCTGGACCGCATACTCCAGGGCCTCCAGGGAATAATCGGAGAAATCCACCGGCACGAGGATGTGCCGGATCGCGGGCGTCTCCGGCGCGGACCGGACCGTGAGGGCGGGGCATGGCGCGGTCTTCACCACTTCCTCGGCGGTGCTGCCGAGAAGGAGCCGCCCGATCCCCGTGCGCCCGTGCGTGCCCAATACCACCAGATCGGCATCGCACTCCGTGGCCGACTGGACGATCCGCTGCGCGGGAAGGCCCGGCAGGTAATAGGCCGCGGGCGTCCCCGTCCGGGACGCGATCCGGGCCAGGACTTCGGCCAACTGCCCGTTGGCCTCCTTCCGCAACTGGTCCAGGTACTGACGCGTGACGGGCTGTTCGGGATCCATGCCGGGCTGCAGGTCCAGGACGTGCAGCACATCCAGCCTCGCGCCGGAGGCCTGTGCCAGCAGCGCGGCATACCCTTCCGCCAGCTTGGCGCAGTCCGAGAAATCGGTGGCGAAGAGAATACGGCTCAGGAACGGCATCTCAGCTCCTCGTGGGTTTGGACACGACCTTGCGGAGGACCGGGACCGTCAGCACCGGGCACGTGACGGTGCGCACGACTTTTTCGGCCGTGCTGCCGAAGAAGATCTTCTCGACGTTCCCGGTCTGGCCGCCATAGCTGCCGAGCACGATGAGGTCCGCCTGCTCGCTCCGCGCCGCCCGCGCGATCTCGACGAATGGCGTGCCTTCCGCGAGCAGACGACGGACCGTCAGCCCCTTGGCCTCTTCGGCCTGGAGCAGCCGGCGGGCCTGCAGGCGGGCGTGATGCCGCAGGCGCTTCTTTTGAGCCGCCTCCTCCGAGGGCAACGCCAGGCCGAGCATGTTCAGCGCCCCGAGGCTCTTGAGGTCCACCACATGGAGCAGGAGCACCTCGGCCTGAAAGATGCGGGCCAGCGAGAGCGCCAGCCGGTACGCTTCCTCGGAGCACGGCGAAAAATCCACCGGCACCAGAATTTTCCGGAACAGACTCACGGTCATACGCGCGCCGCGGGCAGCGCCTCCATCCGCCTCACGAGCTCTCGTCGCTCTTCCGCCGAGAGGGCCTCATCGATCCAGGGGTAGAGCACCGCCTCTTCCTTGTTGTTGTGGAGACGAAGGAGCGCGGCCAGACGCTGCTCCGCATCGGGAGGCGTGACCGAGCCGTTCATGAGCCGGTCCTGAATCTCCGCCAGACAGTCCTTGATCTGACGGTGCTCCATCCGCATGACCGCCGTGGGTCCTCGATCCAGCATCTCGGTCCGTTCTTCAAAGATCGGGAACAGGATATCCTCCTCCCAGCCGATGTGCCGCTCCAGCCCTTGCTTGAACCGGGAAAACAGACGCCGGGCCCGCGTCGGGTCCTTCACCTGTCCCCCCTGAAATGCCACGAAGAGCGCATCCAGCTCGTCGTGATCGTCCCCCATCAATTCCGTGATTGTCGGCATCAGGACCTCCGTTGCGGGATGAAGTGAGCAAGGCCGGTGCCACCCCGAGGACATGAGGCGTGAGGCGTCAGGCGTAAGGGGTGGGGGGCTAGAGGCATGACTTTCTTCTGAAATTCCGCGCTTCCTGCCCCTCGCCTCATGGCTCCCGTCCAGAGGCCGGTGGAGTCCTGCTACAGCCCGCCGGCCGCGCTGTAGCGTAAGGCCACATATAAAAGCAGTGAGGAGTGAAGGGTGAGGGGTTAGCGATCCTAAGATCTCCAGGCCTGTCATTTCACATCACTTAGGCCTTACGGGCTCCACTTCACCCCGCACCCCTCACTCCGTACTCCTCCCTTGTCCATCAGGCACCGCTCTTGCCTTAATGACAAACGATGCCAATGGTGAGTCCGGAGCAGACTGAGACGGGGAAGGAGGGATTGACGCCCCTGGTCTATACCGTGACACCGGAGGCCACGGTCTGGGAGGCGGCCGAGCTGATGCGGCGGCGCGGGGTGGGCGATCTGGTCGTGGTCGAAGACCTCAAGCCCGTCGGCATCCTGACCGACCGCGACATTGTCCTTCGAGTGACCGCGGCGGGATTGAGCCCATTGGATCTGCCGGTGCGGGACGTCATGTCGGCCCAGCCGGTCACCGTTCCTCGGGAGATGGAAATCGGTGAAGGGATCGCCTTGATGGCGCGTCATGGCATCCGGCGGCTTCCGATCGTGGATGAGCGCGGGAGGCTGGTCTCGATCCTCACCCTCGACGACATCCTCCTGTTGCAGCTCGATGACCCCTGCGAGGTCCGGAACATCGTGCGGCGCCAATTGAGCGTTGCGGATGCCCCGACGTCCGTCCCGAAGAGCACGCCGCCCACTCGTCCGTCGCGATCGATCGGCTCGATCGCCCGGGCCGCCGTGATCCCGCCGGCGACCGTCGAGGTGTGGCATGGCTTGCGCAGCGGCATCCGGCAGCCGGGATACGTCCACGCCCACCGCCATCCCCTCTGGCAGCTCCGGTTCTGGCTCCTGGTGATGCTCGTGGCGTTGATCGTCGCCTTGATCATCAGCCCGTATCCCCTGGTGCCGCGGTCCGAGAAGGAATTGATGAGTGACGATATCGAGGCCATCAAGCGGTCGTCCCGCGAGCCGGAGATGCCGGACCTCGAGAAGCTGCGAGAGGGTCTGCGGCGACAGCAGCCTCCGGAGCTCAAACAGAATTCGACCCGGAAGACGTCCGAGCCGGTCCGCTGAAGCCCCCGGCCCGCCACGCCGGGATCGAAGCCGGAAAGGAGAAACGCGATGCGATGCCGACGATGTCGGGGCGCGATGGTGGTGCACCATTTCGTGGACCTGGGGAACGACAGCCGGCCCCTGTGGGTCGCCGCATGGTGTTGCGGGCGCTGCGGGGAGCCCGAAAAGGACGCGATCGCTCCGCACGGGCGATCGAACCGGAGATCCCGGGGCACCGCGGACATCGTGGCGCTGGGAATTTAGCATGCCCACCGCGGTGGAATTGATGACCCCCGCCATTCCGCGGGCCCGCCGGGAAGACACCGCGGGAACCGTCCTGGAGACATTGCGCAAACATCCTCCCGAGGAAGCCGGCCACATCTATCTCCTCGACGGCGGAGGCCGGCTCATCGGGCAGGTCCCGATCGAAGCCTTGCTCGCCGCCGAGGCGAGCGCCGAACTCGTGAAGCTCCAGGGTGCTCCGCCGGTGGAGGTGCGACCGGAGGACAGCGCCGAGACCGTGGCGCTCAGGGCCGTCGAGCGGCATGACGCAGATGTGGCGGTCGTCGATCCGGAACGAAGGCTGCTCGGCGCCATTCCGATCGGCCGCCTCCTGGCGCAGCTCCATGAGGAGCACGTCGATGACCTCCTGCGTCTGGCCGGCGTGGGAGCGGGACATCCCGTGCTGACCCAGCACAATGGAGTGTGGACCGCCTTTCGCGCCCGCATGCCGTGGCTGGCGATCGGTCTTGCGGGCGGGATGGCTGCGGGAGCCGTGGCAGGCCTGTTCGAGGCCTCCTTCCAGCAAGAGATTACACTGGCGTTTTTTCTGCCGTTGGTGGTGTATATGGCGGACGCGGTCGGGACCCAGACCGAAACCGTCCTGGTGCGGGCCTTGGCCTACGGGCGTGTCCCGCTCCTCGCGCAACTCATCCACGAGGGGAGAGTCGGTCTGCTGCTTGGCGCCACGATCGGAACGTTAGCCGGCATGGGGCTACTGGTGTGGGTCGGCGGCACGCTGGTGACCGCGGTGGTGGCGGTGTCACTGGCCCTGACGATCCTGATTGCGACACTGGTGGCCAGCGTGCTTCCGTGGGGCCTGGCCCGGATCGGCGCAGACCCGGCGCTCGCCAGCGGACCGATCGCCACGGTCATCCAGGATCTTCTCAGCGTGGCGGTCTATCTTGGGATCGCGGCCTGGTTGCTCGGCTGAACATAGTCCGGCTTCTCGCGATCCTCGGTCTCTTTCCCCCTCCGGAGTGAGGGGGGCCGTGCTTCCGGCGGGTGCCTGAAAGGCTGTGGCGGATGATGAGGAAGGTTGTTCTCTGTATGGCGAGTATGGGTGGGGGAGCGTGGGCTCGCCTACGACGAGCCAAGAATGTCTGACATGCTCAACAGCGAGATCGCGCAGCGCTTCCTGGAGGTGGCGCACCTGCTCCATGAGCAGGGCGCGAATCCCTACCGGGTGCAGGCCTACCGGCATGCCGCCGACACCTTGCGCCATCTCGACCGGCCGGTCGCGGAAATTCTCCAGATGGAGGGGGTGGACGGCCTGCAACGGTTGCCGGGGATCGGGGAAACCTTGGCCCGCGCCATCTCCATCCTGGTCTCGACCGGCCGGCTGCCGATGCTGGACCGTCTGCGGGGCGAGGCTGATCCGGTGGCCGTCCTGACCTCGGTGCCGGGCATCGGGGAAGCGATGGCCACGCGGCTGTCTCACGATCTCGGCATTGAGACCCTGGAAGAGCTGGAGATCGCCGCGCACGACGGCCGGCTGTCCATGATCGAAGGCATCGGCGAGAAAAAGCTCGCGGGGATCATCGACTCGCTGGCCGGACGGCTGGGAAGGATTCGCCCGGCCGGCCGGGAGCGCTCCGAGGCGGCACATGGGACGGACCCGACCGTCGAGGAGTTGCTCGACGTGGACCGGCAGTACCGGGAACAAGCGGCCCGTGGCCGGCTCCGGCTGATCGCGCCGCGGCGCTTCAACCCCGACCACACCCCCTGGTTGCCGGTGCTCCACACGCAACGCGGCGACCGGCACTATACGGCCTTGTTCTCGAACACCGCGCGGGCGCACCGCATGGGCACGACCCGGGATTGGGTGATTCTGTACTATGACCACGGGCGCGGGGAGCATCAGTGTACGGTCATCACGGCCCAACGACCGCCCATGCAAGGCAAACGCATCATTCGGGGCCGAGAGACGGAATGCGAAAAGTACTACGAAGCTATCAGCGGTCGGCTCTCAGCCATCAGCCGTTCTTAGTGCTGAGGAACGAGGACTGTGGACTGAGGCGTGACACGGATCCGGAGATTTGGTGATTTGTTCAGGGAATCTGCTGCTGTGTTGACTTATTGATTTGTTGATTGAACCAACAATCAGCAGATCACCAGATCATCAGATCAA
>CAYJUM010000060.1:0-15587 GCA_964373355.1 uncultured Nitrospirales bacterium
TGTCCTGCTACGTTTGACTCATTAGAAACTGTCAACGATGTTCTGCTACACGACAGGTAGGGAGTGGGAGTCTGCCGAAGGCAGTCTCCCGCGAACTGCTTGTGTCGATTACCCTGGTTTGATTTTCCGAACGGGGCAGAAGCATGGGCGGCGCCCCTTCGGGTGGGTTCAGAGTCCAAAGATTTCTGCGCGACCCGAAAGCCGAGGGCGCGAGCCTTGCGGCTCTGGAGGGGCTCTGCCCGCAGGCAGCGGAAGCCACCGGGGCTGGAGCCCGAGGACAGAGACCCTCAGAGCCTATGCAAGGCGAGTGACCGAGGCAGAGCGCGCCTGGCACGCCCCCTTGCTACCGCAAGTCCAACTTAGAATGGGAGAACGCAAGGGGCGTGACAGGCGTTCAAGCGTTGGGACTGCGACGATCACGGACCTTGCGCCTCGAAAAAGGTTCGAGCGCGCTGAAGAAGGGTCCACCACCCCGCGCTTGCCCTGCGACGGCGCGGGAAACTCGTGCCGCCGAGAAGTACCCCACGTATTTTGTTCTCCAACGGCGCTAGCATGGCTGAAGCAAAGGATCTGATTCAAATTCTCGGGATCGCCGGCAGTCTCCGGCAAGGCTCGTACAACCGGGCGGCGCTGCGGGCGGCCGTGAAACTTGTGCCGGACGACGCGACGCTGGAGACGTTCGAACTCCATGGGATCCCGCCGTTCAATCAGGATGAAGAAGGCCGGCCTCCGCAGCCGGTCATCGAGCTGAAGGCCCGGATCAGGGCGGTCGATGCGATTCTCTTCGTGACTCCCGAATACAACTATTCGGTGCCCGGTGTCCTGAAGAATACGATCGATTGGGCCTCGCGCCCCTCCGGTGACAACGCCTGGGACGGCAAGCCCGCCGCGATCATGGGCTTGTCGGTCGGCATGCTCGGCTCAGCCCGCGCCCAGTACCATCTGCGCCAGATGTGCGTCTTCTTGAACATGTATCCCCTGAATCAGCCGGAGGTCATGATCCCCGAAGCCAGCAGCAAGTTTGATGACCACGGCAATCTCACGGACCAAAAGACCCGCGACAAGATCAAGGAACTGCTGCACGCCCTCACGGTGTGGACGCGCCGCCTTCCAAAATGACGTAATCAGC
The DNA here is from genome assembly GCA_964373355.1 of uncultured Nitrospirales bacterium. Lineage (GTDB taxonomy): Bacteria > Nitrospirota > Nitrospiria > Nitrospirales > Nitrospiraceae > CAYJUM01. Next base: position 1,130 of record CAYJUM010000060.1, read on the forward strand.
CCCTCCTTGGTAGCCTCTCCCGACCGCCGCCGCACTCACAAGTAGGAGGGACCCTTCCGGCCCCGGGCCTTCAATCGTGCTGGACGACAAGGATCGCCGTCTCACGGTCCCTTCCCGTTCCCCGGCTCCTAGCGAGCTGATGGTCCGCCGCGCCGGCCCTTGCCCGTGGGCTCCAATTGACGCGTTCCGCACGCTTGTGTAGACTTCCCCGCGATGCAACCCCGTGAATTTCACGACGGCGCGCAAGACGGCCTGGAAGCCCTCGAGCCGCTGGACCCCAGCAAGATCTCCTCCTTCTCAGACCTGCTCGTGGCCATGGGCAAGACCGCCTTCGGCGGCCGCCGCCTCGGGGAAGCCTATGCGGTCCTGTGCGACATGATCGCGGACAAGGACTGCTTCGTCGTCATGACCCTCTCCGGGGCCATGACGATCGCGAAAATGGGCCGGATCATCAGCCTGATGATCGACGAAGGCATGGTCCATGCCGTCGTCTCGACCGGCGCCCTGGTGGCGCACGGTCTGACCGAGGCCGTCGGCAAGGTCCACTACCGGTACGATCCCGCGGTCGAGGACACGGAGCTGTTTCAGAAGGGATACAACCGCGTCTACGACACCCTCGAGATGGAAGCGAACTTGAACTACGTCGAGCACGTGGTCGCCCAGACCCTCAAGCGGATCCCGGCCGACGCCACGATGTGCTCGGAGCTCTTGACCCGCGAAGTCGGGCGCACGCTTGCGGACGAGTTCGAAGGCCCGGGCATTCTGAAATCGGCCTATCTCAAGGGCGTTCCTGTGTACATCCCGGCGTTCACGGATTCCGAGATGGGGCTGGATGTGGCGACCTGGTTCATGAGCCGCAACGTGGACCGGGCGCGCAGCCGGGCGAAGGGCGCCGACGATCGCGGCGTCCTCAAGGCGCTCTTCGAGACGCAGCCGTCGTTCAATCCGTTCCTCGACCTGAACAGCTATACCGAGCGGCTGCTGTCGGCGAAACGGCTGGGCATCTTTACGATCGGCGGCGGCGTCCCGCGGAACTGGGCCCAGCAGGTGGCGCCGTACATCGAGATCGGCAACATGCGTCTGGGCCTCAACGTCAAACCGCCGCGCTTTCAGTACGGCGTGCGGATTTGCCCGGAGCCGGATTACTGGGGCGGCCTGAGCGGCTGTACCTACGCCGAGGGGATGTCGTGGGGCAAGTTCGTCCCGCCGGCGGAAGGCGGCCGGTTCGCGGAAGTGTTGAGCGATGCCACCGTGGTCTGGCCGCTGTTGATGATGGGATTGCTGGAGCGGTTCCCGCCGAAGCACACGCCCTCCTAACGCACCATTGGTCCATGCGACCTGCGCCGGGCCTGTTTCCACCTCCGTACCATACCGACCGGGCCAGCCTCGAGCGGGAGGTCGTGGTCGAGCGGCTCCGCGTGCGCGGGCCGGGCGGCCAGCACCGCAACGTGACCGAGTCGGGCGTGCGACTGACCCACCTGCCGTCGGGCATTCGCGTCGTGGCGACCGAGTCACGCTCCCAGCACCGCAACCGGGAGACCGCCTTCGAGCGGCTCATCGCCCGCCTCGAGCGGCTCAACCGCGTGCCGGTGCCGCGCGTTCCCACCCGCAGCACCCGCGCGGCGAAAGAGCGGCGGCTGCGCGAGAAGAAATGCCGGCAGACGGCGAAACGCCTCCGGGGCGCCGTGCGGGGGGAGAGTGATTAAGTGATCATGGATGGGCATCAGACACGGCCGGCTCACCGACTCCGCCGGCGTCCGCATGCGCGATGCTCCTTATTCGTCGCATCGCGGACCTCAATCGCCATCACCACTCACTAAATTTTAGAAGAGGGTTGAATTCCCGCGCGGGGCGGCCTATCCTTGGAGCGTGATTTAGTGACTAAGTGATTGAGTGATTGTCGTAAACAGTTCTCGGTTTTCAGTTGTCAGTTTCTAAGCACTGAGGGCTGATCACTGAGGACTGAGAACTCCTATTTGTACGAGGGAACTATGGCGCAGGAACAAACGTTTTGGCCGGTCGAGTGCGAAGAGGGAGAGCCGGATTTCCTGGTGTGCATGTCCTGTCTCGGGGAGGTCTTCCGACGGAAGGTCCCCGTACCGAACTGCCCGCGCTGCCATGGTGTCTCGACCTACGAAGCCTTCACGCTCGAGTCCATTCAAGATTGGGGAACCGAGGAATTGATCGCGAAGGCCACCGCCGCCGCGGCGGAACCGCTGCCGCAACCGCCGGTCCACGCCAGCGGGAGACTCGATCTTGACTCCCCCGAGTGACCGCCCCGCGCGGGCCTGACCGTGACCGCTCCACGTCCGTTCCTGCTGGCGGGCCGCTGGCGACACACCACGAACACAGCGCCGGTCCTGAATCCGTTCACCGGCGAGACCGTGGCCGACGTGTGTCAGGCCGGCCGGCCTGAAGCCGACGAGGCGATCGGCGCGGCGGTCCAGGCCTGCTCCCGCATGCGCGGCCTCCCGGCCCATGCCCGGGCCGGCGCCCTCGCCAAGATCGCTGCAAGCCTCTCCAGCCGCAGCGAGGAAGTCGCCCGGACGATCACCGCGGAAGCCGGCAAACCGATCGCCGATGCCCGTCGCGAAGTCGCCAGGGCGATTCAGACGTTCAGCATCGCCGCGGAGGAAGCCAAGCGGATTCCCGGAGAGGTAGTGCCGCTGGACCTCTCCCCGGGGACCGACTCCTACCTCGGAATCACCCGCCGATTTCCGATCGGCCCCGTCCTGGGCATCACGCCGTTCAATTTTCCCCTCAATCTGGTGGCCCACAAGGTCGCGCCGAGCCTGGCGGCCGGGAATCCGATCGTGCTGAAGCCGGCGCCCCAGACGCCGCTGACCGCCATGCTGCTCGGAGAGATGGTGTTGGAGACCGGGCTGCCGGCCGGGGCGTTCAGCATTCTCCCATGCGACAACCCGCTGGCCCAACAGATGGTCGAGGACCCGCGCTTCACGCTCGTGAGCTTCACCGGCAGCGCCGCCGTCGGGTGGATGCTCAAGGCCAAAGCGGGAAAAAAGAAGGTCATCCTGGAGCTGGGCGGCAACGCCGGAGTGATCGTGGAGCCGGACGCCGACCTTGAGCTGGCCGCCCAGCGGTGCGCCGTCGGGGGCTACAGCTATTCGGGACAGACCTGCATCTCCGTCCAGCGGATCTACGTCCACGACGCGGTCCATGACCGGTTTCTGGAGTTGTTGCGCGGGCGTGTTCGCGCGCTGAAGGCCGGCGATCCGCTCGATGACCAGACCGTCATCGGGCCTCTCATCACCGAGGCCGCCGCCCGGCGGGTCGAGGACTGGGTGCGCGAAGCCGTGGGCGCGGGCGCCAAAGTGGTGGAAGGCGGGCAGCGCTCCGGCACGATGATGGCGGCCACGGTCGTCACCGAGGTCAGGCAGGAGATGAAGGTCTCCTGCCAGGAGCTGTTCGGCCCGGCCGTCGGGGTCAGCCGGTACTCCCGGTTTGAGGAAGCCCTGGCGCTCATGAACGATTCGCCGTTCGGGCTACAAGCCGGCATCTTCACGCAGGACGTGGACCGGATCTTCCGCGCCTACCGCGCGCTCGAGGTGGGGACGGTGCTCGCCAACGAGATTCCGACATTCCGGGCGGATCACATGCCGTATGGCGGCATCAAGGACTCGGGCCTTGGGCGCGAGGGCGTACGTTATGCGATCGAGGAGATGACCGAACCGAAGCTCCTCGTCCTGAACCTCCGGAACCAGGACACGCCCTGACGAAAAAAAAGTTCCCTCGCATATTGCGGAATCTCCGCCAAATTGGTAAAAAGGCCCCGCACTACGACGGAGTGACTAAGTAATCGGCCCTTCGTGATCGGTCGAGCATCACGAATCACCAATCACGAGTCACTGGGCTTGCACCTGGCGGCGGGCTTTTCTAACAGGGGCGTCCTTGATGCGCGCGGGACGCGGTCAACGGAGGAGCAATGGTTCCATCTCACATGTTCCTGACACGGGGCGTGGGGGTCCACCGGGAAAAGCTCGCCTCATTCGAGCAGGCCCTGCGAAGCGCCGGAATCGCCTACTGCAATCTCGTCAGTGTCTCCTCGATTCTCCCTCCCAACTGTAAGATCATCCCCCGCAAGCGCGGCGAGAAGCTGCTGAACCCGGGCGAGATCACCTACTGCGTGATGGCGCGGTCGGAGACCAACGAGCGGAACCGCCTGATCTCGGCCTCGATCGGCCTGGCCATTCCGACGGACCGCCGGACCTACGGCTATCTCTCCGAGCACCATGCCTACGGCGAAACGGATGAAGAGTCGGGGGAATACACGGAAGACTTGGCCGCCCAGATGCTGGCGACGACGCTGGGCATCGAGTTCGATCCGAACATCGCGTGGAAAGAGCGCGAGCAGGTGTTCAAGATGGGCGGCAAAATCGTCCGGACCATGAACATCACGCAGTCGGCCATCGGAAAGGCCCACCGCTGGACGACCGTCGTAGCCCTCGGGGTGTTCATTCCTCTGGAGAACCTGCCGAAGAAACGCCGCCGGTGACTCGGCGGTGGTGGGGCTGGGGGAAGGGGAAGTTACCATTCCCGCCGATCCCCTCCCTCAGTCCAGAAGCAGCCGCCGCTCGACGTAGGATCCCAGCGTCGGATCGTTCGAGATGAAAATCACGGACCAGGGCTCTTCCTTTGAGCACAGCCGGCGAAGGATCACCTCGCGGGTCACTGGCTCCATGTTGTGAAGTGTGCCCTCGAAAATCAGGAGCTCCGGGCGGGTGACAATAGCCCGGGCAATCAGGATTCTCAAGATTTGGCTCGTGGGGAGCATCTTGCCCCCGGATCGGATGGAGGTCCTGAGTCCCAGCGGCATCGCATCCACTTCTTCTTCCATCTCCACGAAGCGGAGAGCCCACTGGAGGTCCTCATACTGAACCTGCGGGCGGCCCATCGTGATGTTTTCCTCCAAGGTCCCTGCGAACAAGGATAGCGGCGAGCTGAGGACCAAGCCGCGGCAGAAGTTGATCGAATCCAAATCCATGTCCCGAAGGTCCACGCCGTTATAGCGGACGACGCCGGCGGTCGGGGTGTACAGTCCGGCCAGGACCTTGGCCAGGGTGCTTTTCCCCGTGGAGGTATGGGGAAAGATCGCCAGCTTCTCGCCCGGCACAGCCTCAAGGTTGAAATGCTCGAACACCGGCGGGGAGTTGGGGTAGGCAAAGGCCAGTTCCCGGCAAGAGAGTCGGAGGCCGTGGATGCTCAGATCCGGCAGCTTCGCGCCAATCCTGTCTTGAGCCGCATCTTTTGGGAGTGCGAACAAGCGGTCCAGTTCCGCGAGCGACGTGAAGAAATAGAACACGTTGTAGATGCGCCTGACAACCGATTCGAAATTCAGCAACAGCGTGCCGACGATCACCTCGGAGGCCACGAATTGCCCAAGCGTGATCTGACCGATGGCTAACAGCCACCCGGCCGTGAAGATCAATCCACCATGGCCAATAGCCTGAAAGCCGACGGCCCCAAGGTACAGACGGATCAGAACCTTGAACCGACTCCGTCTCGCCTCCACGTACCGCTTTACCAGTTCGTCCGTTCGTTCCAGCACGAGCCGCCCGCTGACGGTCGACTTGAAGTGGAGGAGATCGTTGGCGACATCCTGCAGCCACTGGAAGGTTTGATACTTGGCCTCAGACATGATCAAGGTCGTCCTCAGACCGTCTTGGCTCAACAAAACGATGACAGCTCCGAACCCTGCGACCAAAAACACATTAAAGGCCAAGAAATACGGATGGTAAAGCACCATCAGTGTCATGCCGATCATGCCGGTGACGACCACGTTGACGACATCCACTGCCAGCGCGGTGAGCGCCCGCTGCATCAAGACCGCTTCAAAAAACCTGTTCGTATCCTCGGGACGAAAACTCAAGTCTTGAAACCGTGGTAGTTGATGGGATAGAGCCAGAGCGATCCTCGCAAAGGTCCGCTGTTCGAGGATTTCTACGGCATACAACTGCAACGCTCGAAATGCTGCCACGAACAGAAGAATAAACATCATGATTCCGGCCAGCGTCACGATCATGATCGGCTGAATGGCATACGCGAAGGTGTTGACCAACTCTTGAACGGTCAAGGGAATGATGAGGGAAAAAATCCCGATTGCGAGAGCGTACGAAAGAAGAAGGCCGAGCAGCTTCTGTTCCAGGCGAAAAAATAACCGCAGGCGGGCGATCGTCTCTCGAAGCAGATCGTTCAGGGGAGGGGTCTGCGGCATAGTCCCGCTCCCGGGCATAAGTGTTGGAGTCGCTGGGCGCTAGGCTAAGCTTAGCAGAGGTCGCATCTGATGCGCTACGAGGTAAGGCGTAGGGGAGTAGCTGTTCAGGAATCGCTCATCACTCTTTTACGAAAGACGGGGCCACCGGCGGCTTCGGAGGGGGGAACGATCGTCGAGGGACCCGGCTCATCCTGAGACTCTGGCGCCCAAGAAGGAGAGGTGAAGGGAGCGGGCTCCTGTCGCCGTCGGGCCACCAGATTGAGCCCGGCTGCCAGAATGCTGGCCACGAGAATCAACGCGCCGGTCTCCTCCACGGTCCTGGTCCCATCATCCCGCATGTCCTTGGCCACCTCACCCACGGTCTCCAGCAGGTGATCCAGCGCGAGACTGACCTGGATGAGCTTGGGCCCGGCGTTGTCCGCGGCGTGCAGCTCGGCCACGTGGCGGAGCTCGACGGCCTGCTGCGGGGTCACCGCGGCCCACGATTGCGTCAGCAGGCTGATGGTCCGGCTGGCGGTGGAGAAATAGGCATCGAGACTCTCCCGGACGGCCTCCAGATCCTCCGGCTCGCTCCGGCCGCTCCGGGAGACCCGGAGGCTCGCCGCCGCATACCGGTCCACGGCGTGCTGGACCTGCGCGCGCTGATTGGGCAGGGGGGCGATGATCTGCTCGAAAGAGGTCTTGTCCGGCGCCTCCAGGGCGCGGATGATCGTCGTCCGGTACCGGATGAGATCGCCCGAGATATGCGCCAGATCCACGGCCGCGAGCGTGTACTCGGTGTACATGACACGCAGGTCCTGATTGACGTGATTCAGGGCTCTGGCGCCCATCAAGCCGACAGCCACCATGACGATGCTGGCGAGGAATTGGCTCCAGGTCGGTCTCTGGAAGTAAAAGCGCTTCATCGAACCCCAGGGGACAGGCAATGGGTAACGGGTAAACAGCAATTCGAACGCGCACACATGGCTGACTCTCTTATCATTATTACCACAAAATTACCAATTACTATTTACCATTTCCTCAATCCAAAAGTATACGGCGGTCCACGTGCGCCTCGAGGGTCGGGTCATTGGAGATAAAGATCACGGACCAGGGCTCTTCCTTCGAGCACAGCCGGCGGAGGATCACCTCGCGGGTCACCTGCTCCATGTTGTGGAGCGTGCCCTCGCAGATCAGGAGCTGAGGCCGGATGACGATGGCCCGGGCGATCAGGATTCGCAGAATCTGGCTCGTCGGAAACGCCCGGCCACCAGAACGGATCGGCGTCTTGAGTCCGAGCGGCAGGATGTCGACTTCCTCCTCCATCTCGACGAACCGGAGCGCCCAGAGGACGTCTTCGTAGTGGATCTGCGACCGACCCATGGTGATATTTTCTTCCAGCGTACCCTCGAACAAGGTCATCGGCGAGCTCAAGATCAGTCCACGGCAGGTATTGATGGACTCCATGTCGAGGTCGCGCAGGTCCACCCCGTTGTACCGGATGATCCCGGCGGTGGGGGTGTACAGTCCGGCCAAGACCTTGGCCAGCGTGCTCTTGCCCGTGGAGGTGTGCGGGAAGATCGCGATCTTTTCCCCGGGGGTGACTTCGAGGTTGAAATGCTCGAACACGGGCCCAGAGTTGGGGTAGGCGTACGACAGGTCCTTGCAGGTCAAGCGCACGCCGTGCAGGGTCGGGTCGGGCAGCGGCACCGACAGTTTTCCCGATTGCGTGTCCTTGGGCAGGGACAGCACCTTCGCCAGCTCGCTCAGGGACGTAAAGACGAAGTAGGCGTAGGGCATCCGCTTGACTACGGTATCCAGGTTAAGCAAGAGCGTCCCGACGATGACCTCGGACGCCACGAACTGCCCGAGTGTGATCTGGCCGGTGGACAGCAGCCAGCCGGCCATGGCGATGAGACCGCCGTGACCGAAGGCCTGCCAGATCACCGAGGCCTTGTATTGCCGGCCGGTGAGAATGTCGGACCGGACCTTCCTGGCCGCCACGTAAGAGCTGACCAGTTCGTCCGTCTTCTTCAGCAGCAGTTCCTTGCTGGTGGTCGCCTTGAAGTGCAGCAGGTTGTGGGCGATGTCCTGCACCCAGTTGAGCGTATCGTAGTTGCGCTGCGACACCGCCAGGGTGATCCGGAGGGCTCCCTGACCGAACACCGTGACCAGCAGGACGAAGCCGCCGACCAGCAGCACGTTGAAGACGATGAAGTAGGGATGGTAGAGGACCAGGATCGCCATCCCGATGCTGCCGCCGACCACCACGTTGATGATGTCCACCAGCATCGCCAGCAGCGCGCGGGGTAGCAACTCGGCTTCCGAGAAGTAATTGGCGTATTTCGTCAGGAAGGATTCGTCGCGGACACGCGGCAGATGCTCCGTCATGGCGAACGCGATGCGGGCGAAGATGCGCTGCGCCAGAATCTCCACCAGCCGCAGTTGCAGCACGCGGAAGGCGCCGATGAACACCAGCGTCATGGCCATGATTCCGGACAGGGTCACGATCATGATCGGCTGGATGGCATAGACGAACGTGTTGACCAGCTCCTGCACCGTCAGGGGCACGATCAGCGAAAACACGCCGATCGCAAGGGCGTACGAGGCGAGGATCCCCAGGAGCTTGCGCTCCAGCCTGAGGAAGAGCCTCAGGCGGGCGGTGGTCTCCCGGAGGAGGTCGCCTTTCAAAATCTCGCGGTCTTCGAGTCCCTCGGACTTCATCTCAGCTTCCCGGGCCTGCCGGACGGCGCCGCCGGCCTCGTCACGGCCCCTCCGACGCGCAGCGCGTGGAGCTTATCAAAGCGATGCGGAACATGCCAGCGTGTCACTCCGCCGGTCGGTAACTGACGGGTGTCACCGCGGCCGGCGTCTTCCCCCATGCCCCGATCGCCCATTGGTACTGGGCCAGCGCTTTTTGGTAGTCGGCGATCGCCCGGATCCAACGGTTTTCGGAGTCCACGGCGTTCCGCTCTCTCAGGTTGACAAACAGAACGCTGGTGGCGCCCATGCTGAACCTGAAGCGCTCGCCTTGTTCGAGGGTTCTGGCGAGTTGCAGGGATTGCGACGCGGCGGCGATCCGCTCCCGGGCCCGCTCGATCCCGGACAGGGCGTTGTCCACGTCCACCACGGCCTGCTGCTCGCGGAACTTCTGCATGAGGACGAAGCGGTCGGCCTTGCCTTGCGCCTCCAGCACCTCTCCCTTGGCGCGCCGTTGCAGGAACGGCATTTTGAACTCGACGCCGAAGCGGTATCCGAGGCCGAGGACGAATTTTTCGGGTGCGCGCGCGGGAGCGGCTTCCGCATCGAGGCTGGGCAGCAGGTTGTTCTTGGCCAGCTCTAGATCGATGTTGTTCAGCTTGGCCTCGATCGTCACTTCCCGGACCTCAGGCCGGGCCTGCTTCGCCTTCTGCTTGTCGTCCCGGACCGTCTCCGCGGACGGAAGGGGAACCTCTTTTGGAAAATCAGGGGCCCGGTTGGCTTCCGGCACCATGGGCGTGTCCTTGTCCCAGAGGAACAGCGACAATTTGTACTGTTCGCGTTCGACCTCCCGCGTCGCCGCGATCAGGTTCTCTCTCCGGCGCTGCACTTCCTGGTTGGCCTCGACGAGGTCCAGGGGCGCGGAGGCGCCGGCCTTGGCCCGCCCCTCGATCTGCTTGGCCCGGTCCTGGGCCACCGCGAGCGCCCGCCGCTGGACGTCCACCAGCTTCCAGGCGGCCACCCAATCCCAGTACTGCGTGGCCCCAGCCAGGAAGAGGTCCTGCCGGGTCTGCGCGATCTGCACGTCGGCGCGCGGGTCCGCCAGGCCCGAGCGCTGGAGCTCCGCGTTTTCCGGGTTGACCATCAAGCCTCTGATCAGCGGAATGAATGCGCCGAGGAGCACCTGGCCCTGATTGTCCGCAAACCCCAGGTCGGGGATTCGGGCGCTGCCGATGCTCTTCCGCACCCCGGCAATGCCCTTGATGCCGGAGGGATGCCGCATGTCCATGAAGGTGTCGTTGAACCCCACGGTCTGAGACCCGGTGGCCGGATTCGTCGTGGAGATGAATCGCTCGAGCTCCATGTCATTCACCATGGAGGGCTCAAACGCGCCCAACGCCCGGAGGAGCTTGCCCCTCGCGACGGTCTTCTCCGCGCCGGCGCCCTTCAGGAGGGGGTGCGAGCTGTCGATGCGGGTCAGGACCTCCTCCAGGCTGAGCGGGATGGCCGGCAACGTCTTTGCCTTGCCGTTCTGGGGTTCCGCGGCGTTGGAGGAAGCGAGCAGGCCGAGGAAGGCCAGCAACACCAGTGGAAGGGTGATATGCGTTATCGTCCTCGTCATACGGAGACTCCTTTCTCGCTGCCCGCGAGGATCATGAATGGAAGCGATCCGGTCGGGGGTGGGAACAGACAGGGGCGGACGGAACGCGAGTCGGACAGCCCACAGTGGTCGAGCGAATGATTACTTTATCCCTCCGGTTCCGGCCTTCGGGAGCAGCGTGTCGAGCAGGGTCGGGGGCCCTTCCTGATAGTCCGGCGGGAAGAGGTTGACCCGGCGCCACAGCTCATACCACAACGGCACCCGGTTCAGGATGACCCAGCCCATCACCTTGGTGCCCTGCCGGACATGCGACTGCTCCGGCCACGGACGATCGTTGGGGTCGGGGATAACCCAGAACCGGAAATTCCCCTTGCCGTCATCCACCTGGTCGACCACCTTGATGATGCCGCCGAAGGTCCCGGCCATGAGTGCCGGCCAGGCCGGCAGAGGAATCGCGGGAATGCCGTAGAACAGCAGCCTGACCCGGCGTCCGACGTTCAGCAACGGAGAGTCGAGGCCGTCCGCCCACATCTCGATGGCCTTATCGGCGCTGAGCGGGGAGATCCGCACCACCTTGTCGCCCTGCCTGACCGTCTCTCCGGGGCCGACCTCGGCCATCCGCACGACGGTCCCGTCGACGGGGGAAAAGATGCGGCTGGCCACCCGCCGCTGCGTGGCGTTGGACAGACGCAGCGAGATATTGGCGAGTTGTTCGGTCGCCCGCGCGGCTTCGGCCCTGGCGCCGTCCCGGAGGGCTTCCGCTTCTATCAGGCGCTGCAGCACCTCGGCGCTGACCTGATCGCGGCCGAACGCCAGAGACTTCATGGCCTGCTGGGCCGCCTTCAAGCCGGCCTCCGCGCCCTGCAATTCCGCCTTGGAGGCGATGGCTGCCTGGATCGTCAGCTCCAGCTCCCGCTGGGAGACGAGCCCCTGCTCGGCCAGCAAGCGATGGCGGTCCACATTGAGCTCGGCCGTGTCCACCGCAATCTTGGCGGCCTTGACCCGTTGCTGCGCTTCCCGGATCCTGTTCTCGGCTTCGACCACGCGCGCCTCGGCGGAGGGCACCGCCGCTTTGACCAGGTTCTGCATCTCTTTGATGCGCACGTCCAGTTGCGCGGCGCGCTCCAAGGCGGCCTTCTTGGTCTGCTCCTGCGCGGCCCGCGATTGTTCGAGGAGCGGCAACAGGTCCGGCGCCATGAAGTTCGGATCATAGTCGCTCAGCTCGAGAATCAGGTCCCCCTGCTTGACGCGGACGCCCTCGAAGACATGCCATTTCTTGAGCTGGCCGGTGATCTGAGACTCGATGTCCTGGGGCCGCTCGTAGGGCGAGTACGCGGAGAGCTGGCCCCGGACGGTGATGGTCTGTGTCCATGGCACGAAGGCTATCAGGAGGAAGAACAGCAGCAGCAGCTTCAGGGCCAGCCGCCCATGGAACGTCAGCCGCTGGGGAATCTCGACCTGCTCCCAGGCCAGCAGCTTGTTGGAGGTCGCCAGGTCGTCGACGTGGATCGGATCGAGACCCGTGGGGCGATCGACCAGGCGCTGGATGTTTTGCTTCAGGCGCTGCATGGGCGCTCCATCAACAACTGGCCTCATTGTATCCGGATTCCTGGAGAAGGGTCAATTTTTGGGGCATTTCCCTTAGGTCGGACAACGCGGGGAGATCCGGAGGCTTGACCGGGTCAACGCCCGACGCTAAGGTGAGGCGGTCCATGACCGCACGCCGGGTGGCTCAAACGACGGGAGACGTATGGCAAAGCGGCCGACACCCACGGGGATGACGTTGAAGGAGCTTCGGCGATTGCTCGAGGAGGCCGAGGCGGGCGAGGCGGTCCGGATCGACGGGGCACGGGTGACCCTCCGCCAACCGGTGTCGGCCGAGCTGAAGGCCGCCCAAAGCCTCGTGTCCGGCGAGCTTCAGATCAGCCTGTCGTGGCCCCGGCAGTTGCGGGATGGCGGGTCTCCGCGCCCGCTGGTGGCGGTCCTGGGGGGCAGCAAGACCGACTTCCCGATCCTGGAGAAGGCCGTGGCCATGCTGACGCAGCTCGGGATACCCAACGAATTGACGGTCGTGTCGGCGCACCGCACCCCCGATCGCCTCTTCGCCTACGCCGAGAAGGCGGCGGGGCGCGGGATCGAGGTGATCATCGCCGGCGCCGGCGGCGCCGCGCACCTGCCCGGGATGCTGGCCGCCAAGACCCACCTGCCGATCATCGGCGTCCCGATCCCGACCGAGAATCTGAGGGGGCTCGACTCGCTGCTGTCCATCGTGCAGATGCCCCGGGGCATTCCGGTGGCGACGGTGGCGATCGGCGGGGCGGAGAACGCCGGCCTCCTCGCCGCGGAGATCCTGGCCGGCCGCTATCCCGTCATCCGGGAACGCGTGAAGCAATTCCGGGCCGAGCAGACCGAAGCGGTCCTCGCCAGCCTGCCCATCCAGCCCCGGTTCACCGCGGTCCGGCTCGCCAGACGGCAGGCCGCCAGGGCCAAAGGCAAGCGATGACCGACCGGATCCTGCCGGGCGCGATGCTGGGGGTGCTCGGGGGCGGGCAATTGGGGGCGATGTTCGCGAGCGCCGCCCGGCGCCTGGGCTATCGCGTGGCCGTGTGGGACCCGGACCCCGACGCGCCGGCCTTCAGGGTGGCGGACCGGTCCTTCAGCCGACCCCTGCTGGCGATCGACCAGACGGAATTGACGACGGGCCTGGGAGAGTTCGCCGAAGGGCTGAGCGCGGCGACGCTGGAATGGGAAAACATCGCCTCCCAAGTGCCCGAAGCGCTCGAGCACTATGTGACGGTCAGGCCGGCGGCGCGGGTCCTCACGCTGCTCCAGAACAGGAACGTGCAGAAGAGGTTTTTGGAGAGCCGCGGCCTGCCGGTGGCGCCGTTCCGCAGCATCTCGTCGCCGGATGACCTCGCCGAGCCTGATGAGATCGGCTTCCCCTGCCTGTGCAAGACGGCCACCGCGGGCTATGACGGGAAGGGACAATGGAAGATCGAAGAATCCGAAGAGGTGCCGGCCGTCCAGGATCTGCTCAACCAGCAGCCGCGGCCTCCCGGCGGGGATCCACCCTGGATCCTGGAGAAGTTCCTGGCGTTCGAGAAGGAGCTGTCGGTGCTCATCGTCCGGGGGGCGGATGGCGACGTGCGGCGCTATCCCGTCGTGGAGAACGTCCATGAGGCCGGGATCCTCCGGACGTCGCGCGTGCCGGCCTGCGTCAATCCGGCGAGCGCGGAGAAGGCCGCGAGCCTGGCCGAGGCGGTCGTAAACGCGTTGGACGGCGTCGGCGTCTTCTGCGTCGAATTGTTCCTCATGCCGGACGGCCGCCTGTTCATCAACGAGATTGCGCCGCGCCCGCACAACTCCGGGCACTACACCCTGGACGCCTGCACCGTCTCCCAGTTCGAGCAGCAGGTGCGGGCGCTCTGCGGCCTCCCGCTTGGCGACGTCCGGCTGCTGACCCCGGCCGTCATGGTCAACCTGATCGGGGACGACTTCGCCCGGGCGATCAGCGGAGAGGCCGCCGCCACGCTGCTGCGCATCCCGGCCGCGAAGCTCCATGTCTACGGCAAGGCCGCGGTCCGGCCGCGCCGCAAGATGGGCCACGTGACCTTCCTCGCCGAGAAGCTCGACGACGCCTGGTCCTCCGCCCAGTCCTTCCTCCGCCGGCTGCAAAGCCGTGATTGAGTGATTCGTGATTGGTGATTCAAGCTTCCCGCCGAGCGGAAAGGGAGTTCTTGCGTCTTGATATGGTCTCGATGGCCCGCAGTGGTCTTGACAAGCGGATGAGAATAAGTATACAAAGCCAAACTAATTAGGTGACGAAGCTTATGCGGATATTTATCTCTGGGCCTTTGAGGGTCACCTCATGGCTGCCGTGTTGGCTTCCACCTTGCACTCACTCACTCACTCACTCACTCACTCACTCACTCACTCACTCACTCACT
>CAYJUM010000061.1:0-15349 GCA_964373355.1 uncultured Nitrospirales bacterium
CAAGACCGAGGGAACGCTGCTTCGGGAGGGTGAGCGGCCGGGATACCGCCGCGAACAGCTCCGAAGCAGCTCGGAAGTCGATCTCTTCCGAGCTCGTTTCGGTGCAGGGTTGCTCGTCGAAGAACGTGTTCCGGGCCAGGCGCTGAAGCTCTGCGAGCAGTTCGGGCCCCGCCGGCCGGTTGGTCGAGCCCAAGCGAACGTAGACGCCGGATCGGGGGCCTTCCGAACGAACGTAGAAGGGCCCGACGGCGTGCGGGACCGTCACGACGATCAAGTGGAGCTTCCGCCAGGCGTGGATTTGCAGGTCGGGAACCAGGAGCGGGCGGATGCCGTCCGCGAAGGCGTTCGCCAACCGCTCCTCCTCCAACAGGGGATCGGCGACTCCGATGACCTCTTTCGTCTTGTCTTTCACGCCGATGACGACGGTCCCGCCCGCAGTGTTGGCGAAGGCAACGGCCGTCCGCACGATACGATCGAGCGGCCTGGAGCTCTCCTTGAACTCCAGCGTCTTGCCTTCGTCGCGGGCCAGAAGTTGTTCGATCACGGCCTACCCCGCTCCTCGACCACTTCCTCGCCAGATTCCCTCCAGTCGCCTTCGTGGACGACATACTGGACCTTCCGGTACAGCACCTGGTGCGCGATGCGGATGCGCTCGGCTTCGGCGCCGAGGAGGAACAGCCCGGCATCGCCGTCGAACGTATGCTGTTGGCCGCGAACCTTGACGAGGGCCGCGAGCTCCTCGGCGGCCAGTGGACGCTTCACCATCCTCCGGGACTGGAGTCCGACACCTTCGACCAGCGTCTTGCCGCCGAAGGGGGCGACGCGCTGGATCTCGACGAGCTCGGAGGCCTCCAGGCCCGAGACCACATCGCCCGGGGCGAGGTTGTTGTCGTCCTGGCTTATCATAGAGGTCCTCTCGCCACGGTTCCGTTTTTGCGTCGAATCATTACTGGTCTTGCACCAAAGGTCGAGCGCTTGTCAGCCACAAGCCGCTCGCCGTCCCAACCGGAGATGCCGAAGGGTGGGTTGGGACCGGAGGCCGCGGTGGCGCAGTCGAACCGGCGCGGCACGGTCATGGGCAGCCTGTCTGCGTGCGGACACCTGCCGGCGTCCCGCGGACAGGCAGGCGCACAGGCAGGCACACCACTTGGCGGAGGCAGGGGCCTGCAGTCGCTGCCGGTGAGCGCCCGACAGATCAGCGTTTCGAGCCCGGCTTCGCTGGTGTCGGTGGGGTTCATGGTTCTGCCTCCGATGGTCTGGCAATCAGCAGAGTGATCAACCGCGTCATGGTCGCCATGTCCTTGGGATCGCTCTCCGCCACCAGCAGCGTGAGCGCCACCAGGGTCTCCGGTCCGATGCGCCGCTCGCCGCCCGGTAAATACAGCGCCCCGTTCTTCTCCAGGAACCACAGAAACAGCGCACTGGCGATCCGCTTGTTCCCGTCGGTGAAGGGGTGGTCCTTCACCAGAAAATACAAGAGGCGGGCCGCCTTCTCCTCGATCGTGGGATAGGCATCCCGCCCGCCCACACTCTGGAATACCGAGGCCAAGGCGCTTTCCAAGCCGTGACCGACCTCTCGGCCAAACAGTTCGCTGCTGCCGAACCGCAGCCTCAGCCGTTCGACCGCGCGCCGCGCTTCGTCAAGAAGGATCGGTATCCCACCTGCTTGCAGGTGGGACGGCTCGGGGAGCTTCCGCTGATCGTAGCGCTCCAGTAAGTCGAGCGCCGAGGCGTAGTCGTTGACCACCTGCAACAAGGCGGCGGCTTCGTCCCCGCTCAAGGCGCGGCGCTGGGCCACCTCGGCCACGAGCCGGATGGTCTTTTGCAGTTCTTTGAGCCGCCGCTCGTTGACCGTGTAGCCCTTTAGGATGTGATCGCGAAGGACCTTCGTCGCCCAGATGCGGAACTGGGTGCCGCGCCTCGAGTTCACCCGGTAGCCGACGGAAATGATGGCGTCCAGGTTGTAGAATTGGGTGCGGTAGGTCTTACCGTCCTCGGCAGTATGTGCAAAACATGCACATACTGAATCTTTATCTAGCTCCCCGCTGTGGAAGATGTTGCGCAGGTGTTTCGTGATGACGCTGCGCTCGGTGTCAAAGAGCTTGGCCATCTGCTTTTGTGTCAGCCAGATCGTGTCCCGCTCCAGCCGCACATCGAGCGCCACCGAGCCATCCGGCGCCTGATAGATGACGATCTCGCCCCCCGGGTGAGCCATCACAGGCGGCACTGGCGCATTGCCCCCGCGACGCGGCGGCCTGGGAGAGGGGTTACGCATCGGCGACACCTTCGAGTTCCTCCACGTGGATCTCACCCACTTCGTCCTCGCCTTCGGTGACCTCCTCGAACTCCTCGTCGATGCCGCGGATGGCGCGGTTCATCGTGGCCAGGCGCCAGGTGGTGTCGTTCGACTCCTGGCCGTAGATGCTGACGTCGCCTGCCCGCCGAAGCTTCGGCCTGTCTGGCAGACCAGGCAGGCAGGTTGCCGGGCCCGGGCGCCGGCGACCGGGCTTCGCAAAAGCAACCACCCGGCACTTCCCTCACCGCTTAACGAGAACCTGCCGATACTGTGTCCCTTGCGATTCATACTCCACGATCAGCTTCCCATCGGCATCGAGCGTGCCGGTCCCTGTCCGACCCGATAGGTGGAGGATTCCTTCCTGAACTGCCCAGGTTCCCTTTTCGCTTCCCCAGGTATAGGTCCCATCCTGTCGGATGACTAACTGCGGCCAGGTTCTGCAGGATCGCCCCGTGAAGGGGCCGCCGTAGACCGATTGACAGCCCCACGTGCCTGCCAGGGATTGTTGTTCGCCTGCCGCTGGAGAAACGCTGAGAAGGGGAAGCGCCACAAGCACGAAGGCTGAAAGCATGGCGGTTTGTTGCATGTGGTCCCCTCTAAAACCGAGCAAGGTTCCTATCGCGCCACATTGCCGCACACTACGATTATTTGACCGAGTTGGAAAGGCCAATTCGGTGGAGCTCGTGTCTTCTATGCCACGTTCGTGCAGGTGCGCTGTGACCTGATGCCGCCTCATAATCTTGGCGTGGCGGAGCAGGACCTCCGGCTTTGACCCGCTTGGCTTCCTTCCGGTCATTTCCTCAACGCCGCGTACGGGATGAACAGCTCATCCACGATCGCCTGGCCTTCCGGCGAGCGCGCAAACTTCACAAACGCCTCCGCCAATGGCTCCGGCTCCGTCCGCGCGAGCAGCAGCACCTGCCGGCGCAGCTTGTAGCCTCCATCTTTCACCGTGTCCTCCGCCGCTTCCGCTCCATCGATCATGAGCAGGGCGACCCCCACGCCGTACTGCACCGCCTCCTGGGCCACGCCCAACGAGGCGTAGGTGATCGCGGCCAGATTGCCCGCCACCGTGCTGATGGCGCGCTGGTCCGAGTTGATGACCTTGGTCACGGGCCGCCGGTGCCCCGCGATCCCCAGCGCCTCCTCCAGCCCCTGGCGGATGTGCTGGTGCGGCGGCCGGTCGATGACCTGGATCGGCGTATCCGCCC
Source organism: uncultured Nitrospirales bacterium (assembly GCA_964373355.1). Lineage (GTDB taxonomy): Bacteria > Nitrospirota > Nitrospiria > Nitrospirales > Nitrospiraceae > CAYJUM01. The sequence continues at coordinate 3,508 of CAYJUM010000061.1, forward strand.
CGCCCAGCTCCGACCAGCGCTTCACCGTGCCGCCAAAAATGCCGGCGGCCTGTGCGGTGGTGAGCTGCCTCACGGGATTGGTCGCATCCACGACGAGCGCGATCGCATCCCAGGCCAGCGGCAGCGCCGTCAGGCCGGGATGCTCGTGCGCCGTCACGGCCACGTGCGCGGCGCCGGCCATCACCATCTCCACCGGCTTGGAATTCGGGTCCCACTGGACATCCACGTAGCTCCCGAGGTTCGCCTTCTCGAACGCGCGGGCCAGCCGCTCGATGACCGGCAGCTCGGGCCCATGCCCCGCGACGGTGATCGAGCCCGCCAGGGCCGCGGACGGCACGACCCACGCCACGAGGAGGAGCACCAGCGCCTGTTTATGTTTCTTCCTGCTCAATCCACTTCTCCCTGACCGGAGACCGATAGCGGGCCATGGCATCCAGCAGCCGGTCGGGGTCCCGCTCCGTGAGCACGAGCGCGCGATGGGCGGAGGTGAGAAAGCCCTCGGCCACGAAATGGTCGAGCTGGGCGAGCAACCGGTCGAAGTATCCTGCCACGTTCAAGAGCCCGCAGGGCTTCCGGTGCAGCCCGAGCTGCCCCCAGGTGACGATCTCGCAGAACTCCTCCAGCGTCCCGTACCCGCCCGGCAGCGCGATGAATCCATCCGCCAGCTCCGCCATCAGCGCCTTGCGCGCGTGCATGGAGTCCACGACCCGGAGGTCGGCCACCCCTTCGTGCGCGATCTCTTTCGTCATCAAGGCGTCCGGGATCACGCCGATGACCTCGCCCCGGCGCTCGAGCGCGGCATCCGCCAGGTCCCGCATGAGCCCGATGCCCCCGCCGCCGTAGACGAGGCCCATGCGCCGCGTGGCGAGGGCGGCCCCGAGCAGGCGGGCCGCGTTCCGGTAGATCGGACGGCTGCCGGCGCTGGAACCGCAGAAGACGCAGACGCGGGTCACTGGGTGAGTTTGCTGCGCACGAGCTCGCTGACGCGCTTGCCGTCCACGGGCTGGCCCGCGAGTCTGGCCATGACGGCCTTCATGACGGCGCCCATCTCTTTCGCGGTCGTGGCGCCGGTCTCGCGGACGACCGTGTCGACCAACTGCTGCAGCTCGGCCTCGCTGAGGGCTTTCGGCAGATAGGCTTCGATGATGGAGATTTCCTGGAGCTCTTTTCCGGCCAGATCGTCCCGCTTGGCGTGCCGGTACTGCTCGACCGACTCCTTGCGCTGCTTGACCATCGTGGTCATGACGCGAGTGAGCTCGGCGTCGTCCAGCTCCTTCTTGAGCTCCAGCTCCTTGTTGAGGATCGCGGCCTTCATCATGCGGATGACCTCCACGCGGAGCTGGTCCTTGGCCTTCATGGCCTGCTTGAGGTCTTCGGACAGACGGTCGTGGAGCGACATGCGTCTTGGGACTGCCCTCTCGCGGAGTGGGTCAGCGCGAGGCCGTTTTGGTGGCGTCGGCCTGGCAGGCGCCCGGGGTCATGTACAGCAGATAGTTCCCCATGCCGTGCTGGATCTCCGGATCGTGCAACGGGTGATGATAGACCATGGTCATCTCGTACTCGTCCTGCGTAGTGACCGAGATGCCGGCGGCGTCCTTGAAGACTTGGTGCGGCTGGAATGCCAGGAACGTCCCGTCCGGCCCGACGTCCGGCACCGTCCGCAGGAGCGTCCGGCGGGCGGTCTTGTTCTCGAGCGCGATGAGCAGCAATTGATCGTGGCCGTGGGGATACGCGAACTTGATGCAGCCGTCCATGTTGAATTTCAGCGGCGCCGACAGCACGTGCACGCCCGGCCGGATCTCCATCCCTTCGTCGGTTTCATCCTTGGCGCGCTTGCCGAACTTGCTGTAGCACACCACGTTCACCCCGACCTGATAGACCTCCATCGGCTGGACGGGGGTCCCCGCGGGAGCCAGCTCCATCGTGAAGGTGGCCATGACGTCCTTGGTCGGGGGAGCCTTGTGATAGAACGCGACCACCGCCATCAGCTTCTTGCCCTTGTCCAGCTTGACCCCGTACCCCTCCGGAAAGCGCGCCTCGGTCATCTCCAGACCCGCGCCGGCGAAGAACAACGGCTCGCCGGGGCAGGACACGCTTTGCTTGTCCACGTTGATGAGCAAGATATGGTGGAGATACTGCCGGGGGAGCGCCTTCCCGTCCTTCGTAAAGACCGCGGACCGGTAGGCCACCAGATAACGATCGGCGGGGATCTCAAAGATGTGTTTCGGCATGCTCGCGGCCAGCTCGCCGTCATGGCTGGAGGGGAGATCAATGGGGCCGAACGTCAGCGTCAGCGTGTCCCCCTGCATGGAGACGGTTGTCGTGGTCTGGCCCGACAGTGTGGGAATGCCGTGATCGTGTCCGCCTGATGCCCATGCGGGAGCCATCGAGCTGGCCCAAAGGGCCGCAGTCAAGATCAGGTATCGCATCGGTTGCCTTCCGTGTTCCGGGTGTGGTCCTGCCGACCTTCCGCGCGCAAGGCTATAGTAGCAAGATGGAAGGCCTAAAGATACTCCCGCGAGATGGATTTCTTCGCTTACAATGGGGCGGGCCGTGCGTGTGCACAATGGGGCTCGGAACTCCAAAGCGTTACGCTGCCAAGACGGTCCCACCATCGCTGCGGGTGCCCGCCAGCGTCGAGCGGCTGGCCGTGCCGTACCCGGCAACCGGCATTTTGCCGAAGCGTGCGCACAGCGCGCGAGACCTCATGCTGGCCCGCTTCCACGGCGGGCTTCCGCCCTTCACGGTGACGAGCAAGATCATTCTGGTGGAGAGCGGCGAGGTGGTGTTCTATAATGTCGTCACGAGCCGGGTGGAACGCCGCTTCGATGAATTCGCGTCTCGTTATGGACGGTCGCCCATGCAGCCGGTGATTCGGGCGGCCTTGGACCGCGGCGTGGCCCACACCACAGCCGATCTCTGGAACGCGTTCCGGGAGGCGTGTCCGCGCCGGACGGGGATCGGGAAGGAGGAGCGATGCCGAGTCACGGGCATACGAAACTCATCATGGGAATGATCCTCACCCTCTCCCTGGCCGGCGCGGGGTTGACGGCCTCGGGATGCTCATCGGAGCCGAAGCCGCCGACGCGCGCGCAGGAGCAGGAGATGCGCCGCGATTCCGACCGCTTCTTCGAGAAGATGAAGCAGGAGGAACGCGCGCATGAAGAGCGCGCGAAGGACAAAGGCGCCGGCGCGCCGTAGCCTCAGCCTTTTCCCGGCCCGTTTCCGATCCAACTCCTCAGCGGCACCAGCGCGAACAAGACCTCGCGCGGCGACGCCGGCTCCACCACCCGCTTCTCCCGGAATGTGCCCAGCAGGCTGAGGGACACCAGCAGCCGCAGGATGCCGGAGATGAAGAAGACGACGGGCAGGTTGGACACCAGCCCGACCGACACCCCGAGCAGGCGGATGCTCGATGGCGCGACCGTCGCCAGCCAGCTCCCCAGCATCGCGCCCGCGAACCAGCCCACGGCGTTCACGGTATTCCAGAGCGCGACGCCTTTGGCCCGGTCCTGCGGCCGCACGGCATCGAACACGTAGTTCTGCAGGCTCAGGGACAAGCCCGCCCAGATCACGCCGCCCACGAAATTCACCGCCAGCAGGTACGGCAGGCTCTCGCCGAGCAGGTAGCACATCGGCAGGAACGGCACCGCAAAGCCGTTGATCATGAGGATCCGTTTGTTGCCGAACCGGTCCCCGCAGGCGCCCCAGCGCTTGAGGCTGACGAACTGCCCGAGCACCCCCGCCGCGAGCCACATTCCGTACTCCAGGTACGAGAAGTGCAGGTCGCGCAGCAGGTACATGACGAAATAGGGCCCCGCGATGAGGACGCTCACGTGCATCAGGCCCGAGAACACCAGAAACCGCTGAAAACTCGACCCCCGTTCCTGCCGGAGAAATTGGAGCAAGCGGAAATGCGCTTCGCACCGGGCCGGCGCGGCAGCTTCATCGATCCTTGCAAGATAGCCGGCCGACACCAGGCGCGCGACCGCCGCGACCGCGAAGATGCCGGCGAAGCCGAGCCAGGGATGGCCCGAGGCCTTGGCGACCTGGAGCAGGAGCCCGGCCGTGCACAGCGCGGAAAAGCTGGTGAGGGCCATGATCGTCAGGCGGCGCCCGAAATACGCCCCGCGCCGGTCGGGGTCCACCAGGTCGGCGATCAGGCTGTTGGCGGCGGGCACCGCAAAATGGCTCATCACGAAATAGGCGACGGCGCAGGCGATCAAGAGCCAGGGCCCTTGCTCAGGGAATAGGAGGGGCATGGCGAGCAGCGGCAGCCACATGGCGGCCTGGCCGAGGGATCCGGCCAGGATGGCCGTCTTGCGGTGCGGAAAGCGGTGGAAGGCCTTGACCGAGAGCAATTGCGCCCAGGTCCCGACGAGCTGGGGGAGGGCCGAAAGCAGCCCGATCTGAAAGGCCGAGGCATGGAGCAGCAGCCCGAAGGCCGAGAGGTAATTCTCGCCGCCGCCCTGGGTGATGGCCTGCAGCGCGCCGTCCCGCAGCCCGTAGCGCCGGATCTGCTCCCCGACCTTCTCGTGGCCGACCGCCTGCGCGGGCAGCAGATGCGGCTCCACCGTCCAGCTCTGGTCAGGTTGGACCTGATCGCCGGCGAGGCGCGGCGGCTGGGACGCGAGGTCTGCCCCGTCGAGGCCTGGACGCTCGACCGGCTCACGGGAAGGATTGTGCACGGCGGGACCGATTATACCAGATGCCCTCACCGCCCTGTCCCGAAGCCCTTCCTGACATTGCAATTGGAGGGGCCAGTGCGCTACGTTGAAGACAGAGGTGAACGGCCTCCGGCCCGGAGGTGATCCATGCCCCGCCAGACGCAACGGTGTTTGCCCGATCCGCTGCACGCGACGAGAGTGATGCTGCTCCTGCTCTGCGGGCTTTTCCTCCCACCCGCTCCCGCTGGTGCGAAAGATTTGATGGCCCCGAAGCAGCAGGAGATCACGGAGGTCGATCCCTCGAAGCTTCCGTCCTTCGACCAGCAGCAGAAGGGGACCCCACAGTCGCTGTTCACGTGGATCGTGATGGCGAAGGGGTACGAAGTCGAGTGGGACACGTTCGGCCGGCAGGGCTGGTACACGCAGGACCCTCGGCTCAAGCCGATCGAGCCCGGCACCACGGTGTTCGGCCCGGACACGCCGGCCGTCTATATCGTCTTCGAGGTGGCGCCGCTGGAAGACCCCGCGCAGTTCAGCGCGCTCTGGTTCCTGGAGGACGAGCACGGCACGCTCTCGGAGACTCCCGTCGGGCGGGACACCCTGGCGGTGCCCGGCCACGAGCGGTACGGCTTTCTGGAGCTCCGGAAGCCTCGCGACGGCTGGCCGAAGGGTAATTATCTGGTGAAACTCTACATCACGCCGGAAGGGCAACAGATCCACGCAGCCAACCAGGTCGGCACGATGCGGTTCAAGATTACGGAGCAGCCGGTCACGTCATCCGCCACCCCCCCGAAGAACTGACGCCTGCACCCTGCATGAACGAGACGGACCCGGCAAAGCTGGCCCTGCTGTACGAGCGGTTCAGGGACGTCTGTCTCGTCGAGAAGGAAGTGTGGAAGGAAGTGTTTTTGCAGCGGCAGGCCGCGCACGGCGCGGTGCTCACCCATGTCATGGATCGTTACGAAGTGGTCATCGACGACCAGGCGATCGAAGACACGCTCGAGGCCAACATCCCGCTCGGCGCCAAGGCCCTCGCGGCCGCCATCCAGGAATACCGCCAGCACATCAGCTTCATCAAGAAGTAAACAGTCCCTCGGTTGTCAGTTGTCAGTTTTTAAAAACTGAGGACTGAGAACTATTTCGAGAGGGCGGCTTCGATGTCCTGGACGATCTGGGGCGAGAGCGGCTTGGTCCGGTGATGGTAGCGGGCGATGACGTTGCCTGATCGGTCGATCAGATATTTCTGGAAGTTCCATTCGACTTCCCCGGGGAACGGGCCCCGCTCGGTCAGGTAGCGATAGAGCGGATGCTTGTCCTCGCCCTTCACGCTGATCTTGCTGAACAGCGGGAACGTCAGGCTGTACTTCGTGTCGCAGAAGCTCTTGATCTCCTCGTTTGTGCCCGGCTCCTGCTTGCCGAAGTTGTTGGCCGGAAACGCCAGGATCTCGAAGCCCCGGTCCTGATACTGCTCGTACATCGCCTGAAGCTCGGAGTACTGCGGGGTGTTCCCGCAGAAGCTGGCGGTATTGACCACCAGGAGGACCTTGCCCCGGAACCGGCTCAAGGAAACCGGCTTTCCGTCGATGTCGTGCAGCGTGAAATCGTAGAGCCGTTCCTGTCCCGCCATGGGAGAGCCCGCTCCCGTTCTTCTGACAGCGTCCGTCGCGCCGTAGCCCGGATTGCAGGCCACGGCCGACAGCGTGAGGACGGCCATCGCCAGTCGCGTCGGCGTCACGGAGTTCCTCGTCCTTCAGGCGAGTCGTTGCAACGCGGCCACGCGCTCCTCGACCGTCGGATGCGTCGCGAACAGGCGCAGGACCCCGCCGGACTTCCCGGAGATCTTCATCGTCGCGAGCGGATCCTGGGTGGTGTACTGGACTTCCGCCCGCTTCACCCACCGGTCGATGGCGTGGAGCGCCGAGATCATGGCGTCCCGCCCGTAGACCTTCGCTGAAAACGCGTCGGCCCCGTATTCCCGCCGGCGGGAGAACCAGGTGATCGGGATCATGGCCAGGAACGAGAGCAGGATTTGCAGCACGATGTAGACCACGAAGCCCAGAGCTTCATTCCGCTCGGCCAGGTTCCGGTACACCCAGCGGCTGATGAAGTACACGAACGTGTTCATCAAGCCCGCCAGCACCGTGGTGGTGAACATGTCACCGTTGTAGACGTGGCCCATCTCATGGGCCAGGACCGCCCGGACCTCCTGTTCGTTCAGGTTGGCAAGCAGTCCGGTGGACACCGCCACCATCGAGTTGTTTTTCGACGGCCCGGTGGCGAAGGCGTTCGGGTCCGCGGACTCATACACCCAAACCTCCGGCATCTTGACACGGAGCCGCTGCGCGATGTCCTGCACGGTCTGATAGATGACCTGCTCGGCGGGGGTCTGCGGTTTGACGATCTGATAGCAATCGAGCATGGCCCGGGCCATCTGCTTGGACATGGCCAAGCTGAGGAAGGCGCCGCCGAACCCGATGACCAGAGCCCAGACGAGGTCCTGCTGGTTGATCGCCCCCCGGACGTCGATACCGAAGGCCGGCAGGATGATATTGACGAGCACGTGGAACGTGATGGACAGTGTCACGAAGATCAGGACGTTCGCGATCAACAGCAACACGATCCCTTTCAGCCACTTCATGCGGATCCTCCTTCGTGTGATGGCCGGAACGACAGCGTCACTCGGCCGACACAATTATACAATGACCCGTCTCCAAAAACACCCCCGCCGGGTCGAGATAACGCGTCGTCCGCCACGGTCAAGACCCGGACACCGCCGCCATGGCGCCCCGTCATTGACGGAGCCCGCGGCTTCTGCTAGAAGGGCGCATGCACTCGCTCCTTCCCGCCCTCGTGCTCCTCTCGCTGACAGTCCTCCTCCCGTCGGCCGGCGTGGCCGGTGAGCCCAAGGTCCTCGAACCGGACACCGACGGCGTGCAACGCGGGGCCGTGACGATGGACAGCTATTCCTACACCCCTGACCATCTCGTGGTGCGGGTCGGCAAGCCCGTGGAGCTGACCCTGACCAGCGTGACATTGATCGTGCCGCACAACTTCCTGTTGAAGGAGCCGGAGGCCGGCCTTGACGTCAGCCAGGACGTCGGCGCCCGCGACACCGCAAAGGTCCGGTTTACGCCCACGAAGGCCGGCACCTACACGTTCTACTGCGATAAAAAACCGCCCATCCCATTCGCCTCCACGCATCGGAAAAAGGGCATGGAAGGCCGCCTCGAAGTCCGGGAGTGATTGGCCCGTCACCGTGACCGGGAAGCACTGGCTCCTCCGTCCCCTCCTCAAGCGGGTTTCCCGTTCCTTCTACCTCACGCTGCAGGTCGTCCCTGCGTCGGTCCGGGACCAGGTGGGGCTTGCCTATCTCTTTGCCCGGGCTGCCGACACCATCGCCGACACGGACGTGATCGAGCCGGGCAGGCGACTGGTGCTGCTCAACCAACTCCGGAGCCAGTTCACCGCCGACCACGTGGTAGACGCCCAGGTCGCGGCACTGCAGCGGGACGTGCTGCCCCATCAGGGCGAAGCGGCTGAACGGCTCCTGCTCGAGCGGCTCGGCGACTGCTTCACGCTGTACCGCTCGTTTACTCCGGGAGATCGGGAGCTGATCCGCCGGCTCATGGGCATCCTGACCAAAGGGATGGAGATGGACCTCACGGTCTTTGCGGGCGGCACCGCGACACACCCGATCGCGCTTCGGACGCTGGAGGACCTTGACGAATACATCTACCAGGTGGCCGGCTGCGTGGGAGATTTTTGGACCAGGCTGACCCAGGCCCACCTCCGGGCGCTGTCGCACTGGGACACGGATCGGATGGCAGGGACCGGCGTGCGGTTCGGCAAGGGCCTGCAGCTCACGAATGTCTTGAAGGATCTTCCCCGCGATCTGCAGCGCGGACGGTGCTACATCCCCCAGGCCCTGCTCGCTCAGGCGGGTCTGGCTCCGACGGACCTGCTCAACCCCGATTCTCTTCCCGCCTTCCGGCCCGTGCTGCTCCAGCTCGTCCGACTCGCCCTGGAGCATCTGGATCAGGGCTGGCTCTACACGCTGGCCATTCCCCGCCGCGAGGTTCGCCTGCGGCTGGCTTGCATGTGGCCGATCCTGCTCGCGGTGCAGACGCTGCGCCGGGTGGCGGCGTCGCCCCGCTTGCTGGATCCTTCCGTGACGGCGAAGGTCCCCAAAGGCCAGGTCTACCGGATCATGGCGCTGACGGCGCTGACCGGCGCGTGCGGATACGTCGGGACGGCCTACTTCGGCCAGGCGCGCAAACGCGTGGTGTGACCGCGAACTACTTCGGTTGCGGCGTGAGGAGCTTGTCGCCCTTGCGGAAGACGGCGTAGATCGCCTGCGAGGGGCAGGCGTCCAGGCACAGGCGGCAACTCTCGAGGCAGCGCGAGGAATCGAACTTGAACGGCGGCGTGGACAGCCACGCGCCGGTCGGGCAGACCGGGATGCACAGGGCATTGTGCGTGCACCGGTCGGGATGACGAACGAGGTGATCGCGGCTGAGCATCATCGGCTTGACCCCCTCAAACAGCGCTTTGGAGAACAGTTCCAGCATATTCACTGGACGGCCTCACTGCGATTTCCATTGGTCGACGAGCCGGCGCAGGCGGTCCTTGAGCTCCGGAATCTCGGCCAGGTTGTTTTGAATCGCGCCGAGAATCTTCTCCAGGCGGGCGCTCCGCAGCGCCTCTTTGTCCTGCCGCACCAGCCGGTCGTACTCGGCGAAGGCCGCCGGGTGCCTGGCTTCGAGGTGCGGCCGCGCGGCCCCCAGCGCTTCGGTCAATTCCCAGGGCTCCGGCGACACGGGCGGCGCCACGACGAAGGCCCCGTCCGAGAAGACCAGCACCGCGGCCCCGGCCTTCGACGGAAGCGGGGCGACGGCCTGGATGGTCTTGCCGGCGGTCTCCGGCCAGCTCATCGCGAGCCCGGGAAATTGTTTCATGAACGCGACCTTCTCCTGGTTGGCTTTCCATTTGTCTTCGACCGCCATACTTGCCTCTTCACGTGATTCGTGATCCGTGATTGGTGATTGGAATCACGCATTACTTATCACTGATCACTCTGGTCGGTTTGCACCGCTCCGGCGCGTGGCCGGGCATCAACAGGCGTTCCACGATCTCGCCCTTGACCACGTGCCGCTCCATGATCTCGGTCACGTCGGCTTCCGAGCCGACCCAGTACCAGACGCCTTCCGGGTAGATCACCACACTGGGCCCGTCTGCGCAGTGGTCCAGGCAGCCGGCCTTGTTCGCCCGGACGGTTCCCTTCAGGCCGAGCCGCTCCACCTCTTTTTTGAAAAAGGCCTGCAGGCGCTCGGAGCCTTTGTCGGCGCAGCAGCCGCGCGGATCGCCCTTGGGCCGCTGATTGATGCAGATGAAGATGTGGCGCTCGAAACTCGGCATGCGATCCAGTCAGGACGGATACGCTGACGAGCGGGACTGCGCGCCTCCCTGCAGCCGATCGAGGAGCGCCGTGACGTCTCCCGGCTCGACCATGCGCGGCGACCCCGCGCCGGAGAGGATCGCCGCGATCTCCCGGAGCCGGACTTGGGCGCGCTGCCACTGCTCCCCATCGGTGATGGCGGACGGTTCCCCGCTGGCCACCTTCTCGTATTCCGCCTTGATGTCCCGAAAATCCCGCTGCAGCGTCTTCTGCATCGAGCAGGGACCGCAGTACCATTTCGGGTGTTGATCGAAGGCCGGAGAGAGCCGGTCATAGGGACGGCCGAAAAAATCCTTTCCGAGGGAAATCTTCATGAGGGGACCCTGCTCGGTGGCGCACGCATCACAGCGCATAGTTCCTCCTGGAGAGCGGGCCCCATCTTACACTGCGGGTTCGGAGACTGTCCAGCAAGTCCGCGGGCCTGCCGGCATGACGCGACTCATGATCGCAGGCGGTCGGTATGTTAGGATAGTCCCATCAGACAGGAGCGGGCTCGATGATCCTCGGCGTGCCGAAAGAAATCATGGACCAGGAGTGTCGGGTCAGCATGACGCCCGACGGCGTCCGTGCACTCTGCGCCGCCGGGCATTCGGTCTGGGTCCAGCAGGGGGCCGGCGACGGCAGCGGGTTCAGCGACGATGAGTATCGGAAGGCCGGCGCGTCGCTGACCGCCACCGCGGCCGCGGTGTTCGAGGCCGCGGAGCTGATCGTCAAGGTCAAGGAGCCGTTGCCGCCCGAATACGGTCTGTTCCGCGCGGGGCAGATCCTCTTCACCTATTTGCACCTGGCGGCCTCCCGGGAACTGACCACCGCTTTGCTGGAGCGACGGGTCACCGCGATCGCCTACGAGACCATCGAACGGGACGGCGGCGCGCGGCCGATCCTGATCCCCATGAGCGAGATCGCCGGGCGCATGTCCATCCAGATCGGCGCGCGCTATCTCGAGCGGCTGCACGGGGGACGCGGCATGCTCCTGGGCGGCGTGCCCGGCGTGGAGCCGGCGCACGTCGTCATCCTGGGCGCCGGCGTGGTCGGCAGCGCGGCGACCCGGATCGCCGTCGGCATGGGCGCGCAGGTGACCGTCTTCAATCTCGATGTGGACCGCCTGCGCCATCTCGACGACCTGTACCGAGGCCGGATCCGGACCCTGGCCGCCCACCAGCCCTGGATCGACCGGGAAGTGGCACAGGCCGACCTGGTCATTGGCGCGGTGCTGGTGTCCGGCGCCAAAGCGCCGGTGCTGGTCTCACGGCAGGTCGTCTCCCGGATGAAGCCCGGCTCGGTCATCGTGGACGTGGCCGTGGACCAGGGCGGTTGCGTCGAGACGACCCGCCCGACGAGCCATTCACAACCGACATACGTGGCCGAGGGCGTCATCCACTATTGCGTGCCCAACATGCCCGGGATCGTGCCCCGGACGTCGACTTTTGCCTTGACCAATGCGACGCTTCCTTTTATAGTCCGGATTGCCGACGCCGGGCTCACACGAGCCCTCCAGCTCGACCCGGCCTTGGCCCGCGGCGTCAATGTGGCCAACGGAACAGTGACCCACAGAGCCGTCGCCGAGGCGCACCGCCTGCCTGTTGAACCGTCTGCCTGAGGGAAGAGTCGGGGCGTGGCCCAGCCTGGTAGGGCACCGCGTTCGGGACGCGGGTGTCGGAGGTTCAAATCCTCTCGCCCCGACCATTCCATCGGCCGATGGAATGGTCGGCAGAGATTT
>CAYJUM010000062.1:0-14867 GCA_964373355.1 uncultured Nitrospirales bacterium
GGTGTTTTGGGGGGCGGGGGGTTTTTGGGGGTTGTTTTACGACTTTCCCGGTCCACCGGGCGGGCTCGGGGGCGGCGCCCCCGCCGGCCGGCCTCACCATTTCCTCCTCCACGAGAGTGGATGCTGCGCATTTACCTTGACTTCCCCCCTCCCTTTCGCTACAGGCTTTTCTTCCGCGCATATCTTGAGCGAAACCCGGCTGAGCGGGGCGCGTCGGCGTCTCATTTGGATGAATAGCTCTCGCCTGACGACGGTTAAGCTGATCGGAGTCAGCCTCCTGGCCGCTGCAGGGCTCGTTGCCTTGGACTTGCTGCTGCCTGCCGGCGTCGTGATTTGGATTCCTCTGATCGCCTTGGTCCTCGTCTCGTTATGGTCACGAGACCGGAGCGTGACGATCTGGCTGGCTGCGGTCTGTAGCGTCCTCATCGTGCTGGGGTACCTGCATTCTCCCGCCGGGGTGGCGCCATGGATCGCGATCCTCAATCGGACGATCGGGGTCCTGGCGATCTGGACCGCCGCGCTTCTCCTCCTCAAACACAAGAACGCTGAAGCCGCCCGCGCGGAGCGGGAGCGGCGCGCCGATGAGGTCGAAACCTCTCGTCTCCAGCGGCTCCGGGAGCAACATACCGCCTTGATCGATCTGGCGAAAAACGAGGCCATTCACGGCGGGCGCCTGGATGAAGCCTTCCACGCCATTACGGAGACGGCCGCCCGGGTGCTGGGCGTGGGCCGGGCCAGCGTGTGGTTCTACGACGACGACCGCTTGGCCATCAGGCTGAGCGATCTCTTCGAGCACAGCCGCGGGGTCCATTCAGAGGGCGCCACCCTGTCCGCGCGCCACTTCCCCGACTACTTCAAGGCGCTCGAACAGGAAGAGCGCGCGGTCGTCGCCTCCGACGCTCACCGGGACCCGCGGACCAGGGAGTTCTCGGATGCCTACCTGAGGCCGCTCGGCATCGGCGCGATGCTGGACGCGCCGATTCGCGTCAAGGGCCGGGTCATCGGGGTGCTGTGCCACGAACATCTCGGCGGCTCCCGCGCCTGGTCGGCTGATGAGCAGAACTTTGCCGGCTCACTCGCCACGATGGTCTCCCTGGCCATTGAAGCCAGCCGGCGACGAGGCGCCGAAGAAACGCTGCAACGCCAGATCACGGCGCTGTTGGAGAGTGAAGAGCGGTTCCGGCAACTGACCGACCAGATCCGGGAAGTCTTCTGGCTCACCAATCCCGACAAGACGGAAATGCTCTACATCAGCCCGGGCTATGAGGAGGTGTGGCAGCGCTCCTGCGCGAGCCTGTACCAGTCGCCTCAATCGTGGCTGGAGAGTATTCACCCAGAAGACCGGAGCCGGGTCCTGGATGCGGCAAAAAATCGACAGGTCTCCGGGGACTACAACGAAGTCTATCGGATCGTGCGGCCCGATGGCTCCATTCGCTGGGTCCAGGATCGGGCGTTTCCGATCCGGAACCGTGCCAGGGTGATCTACCGGATCGCCGGCATTGCTGAAGATATCACCGAGCGGAAGCAGGCTGAAGAAGCGCTGCGGGACAGCGAGCAACGGTTTCGGTCCGTCGCGCAAACCGCGATCGACGCCATCATTCTGGCCGATGCCACCGGCCGAATCCTGTTCTGGAATCAGGCCGCCGAGAAGATGTTCGGGTACACGACGCCGGAAGCCCTCGACCGGCCGCTCTCCATCTTGATCCCTGAACGCTACCGCGCGCTTCACGAGCGGGGCATGGAACGGTTCCGCGCCACCGGTGAAGGACGCCTGATCGGAAGGACCATCGAGATTCACGGGCTGCGAAAGGACGGCCAGGAGTTTCCCCTGGAGCTGTCGCTGGCGAGCTGGAGGACCGGAAAGCGGACGTACTACTGCGGCATCATCCGGGATATCGCCGAACGGCAGCGCGCGGACGCAGCGCTTCTCGAGAGCGAGCGCCAGCGCCGGCAGCTCCTCGAATCCCGCGAGCGCCTGGCCCAGGATCTGCACGACGACATCATCCAGTCGATCTACGCCGTGGGGCTTGGCCTGGAAGAATGCCGCCGCGCCTTGCAGGGATCGTCCATGACCGCCCGGAGATTGAACGAGGCGATCTCCGGGCTGAACGGCGTCATCCGCGACGTCCGGCATTACATCACCGGTCTTCAGCCCGCCATGCAGGAAGGTCGAAACATGATGGAGGCCGTCAGCTCCCTGGTTACGACAATGAGCCGGGCCGGCACCATCTCTTTTTCGGTCAAAGTCAATCCAACGGCCGGCGCGCGCCTGGCTCCGGATGAGGCGGCCCATGTCCTGCTGATCATCCGGGAGGGGATGAGTAATACGTTGCGGCATTCGCGCGCGCGGGCGAGCAGCATCACCCTCGGGCTGCATGAATCGGGAGTGCGGTTGGAACTACGCGATGACGGCATCGGATTCGATCCGGCAGCCGTTCACGGCCACGGCCATGGCCTGCAGAACATCCAGGCTCGGGCCCGGAAAATCCGTGGTGAGCTGTCCGTGGTCTCGGCGCCGGGGCTCGGCACACATCTTGTGCTCGACATTCCGCTCGCGAGGAGACGATGAACCCGCACTCGGCGACGAAGATCCGGCTCCTGCTCGTGGACGATCATGAGGTGGTGCGTGTCGGGCTGCGCGCCGTCCTCGAGAAGACCGGGCAGATTCAGGTCGTCGGCGAAGCCGGCTCGATGGCCATGGCGATCAATGAAGCCATGCGGCTCCGGCCCGATATCGTCCTGATGGACATCCGCCTCCCCGACGGCAGCGGCGTCGAAGCCTGCCGGGAAATCCGCGACACCTGCCCCAACACGCGCGTGCTGTTCTTGACATCATACGACGATGAAGATGCCGTCATGGCCACGATTGCGGCGGGCGCGGAGGGGTATCTCCTCAAGGAGATCCACAGTCCCGGACTGATCAAGGCCATCAAGACCGTCGCCTCGGGACAATCCGTCCTCGATCCGTCCGTCACCCGGCCCGTCCTCTCCAGACTTCGCGTGCTGAGTGATCAGGACACCGCGCCGTCAAAGTCCGGGCTCTCCGGGCAGGAGCGCCGGGTCTTGAAGCTGGTCGCGGACGGGCGATCCAACAAGGACATCGCCGTTGCGCTGGCGCTCCGCGAGAAAACCGTCAAGAATTATCTCACGCGCATCTTCGAGAAACTGAGGGTCACGAGCCGCGCCCAGGCGGCCGTGCTGTACAACAAACGCTATCCCCAATGACTTCGCACGGAGTAACCCTGCAGGACCTCTACGAAGGACCAAAGTCCCTCGCCTCTAGGGACTTTGGTCCCCCGCTTTACACGGTAAATCCTCTTATAAGCTTTGACCTTTCAGGCACGCCTCCCCCCTAGGGAGTATCTCGCAGGAGATGCGCTCGCAGGATGGCGGAAATTCGCAGGCGACTCACGATGTTATTTCACACACGTGGTCTTCATGACCGCGTTCATAAGGAGGCGATGGGGATGTTTCCGTTCCCGGATCCGCCCCAGGCCGGCTCCGGGGGGCTGGACGCATGGTTCCACGTTCTTCCTTCACCTCCCCGTCCATCACACCGTGACAGCCTCCCCCGCTGATCTCTCCGTTCGTTCTTCGCTTGATACGGCGGCCGACATGATGTATAGCTTCCCCGGAGGCTGGCGTAGCTCAATCGGCAGAGCAGCGGTTTTGTAAACCGCCGGTTGGAGGTTCGATTCCTCTCGCCAGCTCCATGGTCACGCTTCGCCTTTGGATGACATGAACAATTTTCGCCGACCATGGCTCGCCGGAGTCCGTCGCAGCGTCTGGCTGCAACCGGCGGGGCTGGCCCTGTGCCTGCTCATCGGTCTCCTGTCGGCCGGTTGCGCCTCAGATCCCGAACGGAACCGGCTGATGCGGGAGCAATACCCGACCTATTCCGCCATCATCCGGAAGAGCATCGATGCCCACTATCCCGCGCATGGCATGACCCGGGACCAGGTGTACCTGGCTCTCGGCAAGCCGCTGTGCAGGACCATGGCTATTCATGAGGGCAAAAGGAAGGAGACGTGGATGTATCCGCCTGGGGGAGCATTCCCTTGCACGTCGGCACAGTACCGTGTGTATTTCGACGAACAGGGACTGGTCGAAGGATGGAAACAGGTCTCGACCGGCCCTGAAGGCGGCTGAACCACAGATGAGAGTCTTCATTCCTCTCCTCCTCATGGGCAGCCTCGCCGCCTGCGCGCCGTCGCAAGCCTACCGGGAAGGCCGCGGCGTGTATTCCCCGACGCTGTCCGAGGCCCAGATAGACGCCGCGGCTCGCGCCGGCAAGATCAAGAAGCTCGGCCATTTTCAGTTCGACTCCTCCGCCTGCGGAAACTACTGGACCGCCCTTGCCGATCAGAATCTCATTTTTCCGTCGTTGGAAGAGAAGCTCTTGGAGCTCAACGCCGATGCGGCGGTCGGGATCAAGGCGACGGAAGCGACGAGTGCGGACATGCTCCTCTACTATGTGCTGACGCTGCCCATGGGCTGCTCGGATTGGACCGTAAGCGGCGAAGCGGTCACTCTGGAATGACACCGGCTCTGGGGAAAATCCTGGTCGTGGACGACGAGGCCGCGGTCCGGCAGGTCACTCGCCTGACGCTCTCGAGGGCTGGGTACGAGATTGCGGAAGCGGAGGACGGCGCCCAGGCCATCGCCCTGCTCGAGAGCGGGAACTATGCCGACTCGGTCGACACCATCGTGTGCGATCTGAAGATGCCCCACGTCAGCGGCGACACCGCCATCGCCTATTTTCACTCCCACCATCCGGCCATCCCGGTCATCGTCATGAGCGGCGCCTCGGATGAAGAGATTGCGAAAGCGCTCATGGGCCAGGGGATCGGCGACTATCTTCTCAAGCCTATCTCCCACACCAAGCTTTTGAGCCTGGTCACCGGCGCGGTCCGGCTGCGGCAGCTTCGGCGCAGCCAATCGTCCTGATCCTTGTGACCGCCTGCGCCTTCGGGTATGATCCACGCAAGAGCGGCTTCATCCGTCAGATGACGTTAGCCTCCTAACCCCCCTGACAGGATGGAGTATATCGAGATAGCGTATGGGCACGCGCGATCGGGAATGGCCGGGATACACGGAGTGGTATTGCTGCCCGGAGTGCGGGCGACTCTGGACCTTTCAAGGAAAGGACATCGTCGCCCTGGATGCGACGCTGGCCTTGGGGCCGGCCACACCGAGCGAGGGGGTCAGGGGGCGTCTCTGCGCGGTCTGCGAAGGACGGCGAAGCGAGCCGGTCGCCGAGATTTAGAAACGCGTGAGGCGTAAAGCGTAAGGCGCGAAAATAGTGAGGAGTAAGGGGTGAGAACGCTTCGCGCTTCACGTCTTCAAAGCGCCTGACGTCTCACGTGGTTAGGCCGACTTGACGTGCCAGAGACGCCGCCGCCGGGACGAGCCGTGCAGCGCCTTGAACAGGTGGCCGCGAAAGATCAGCATGATCACGGCGGCGGGAGGCGTGCACAAGAGGACCAGCGTTGACCCCACGGAGGCCGGCAGGCCGAGATAGCTCAGCCAGGCCGTGAGCAGTGTGAACGGCAAAACCAGCACCTGAAAAAAATCCAGCCCCGCCCCCCGGCCGAGTCGCTCGGAAATCCCCACGAAGAACGAGAGCCCGAACGGTCCGACCACCACCGCCAGCGGAAGAAACCACTCGATCCAGTTCTCGATCACGAATTCGTAGCTTTCGCGAAGGACGTCCAGTGGCGAATCGTGGCGCACGAGATAAATGACCTCCGGCGCGGGATTCAGCAGGATGAAACACAGCAGGAAGACCGCGGCCGCGAGGAACGGCCCGTAGGGATTGGCCTCCACGCCCCGTTCCAGCAACATGACCGGCACCCACAGGATGAAGCCGACCCCGATCACGTCCCAGAAGTATTGCCCGAAGCTCTTGGGGATCTCTTGCAGGGTCAACCGCCGCGGCGTGGTCACCGCCTCCTCGACGAGGCTCAGGGTGGCGCCGATGAGCAACGCATTGACGGCTCCCATGATGAACCCGCCGAGCAGCCCCAGCGGGGCGACGAGGGAGGTAGCTACGATCATGATGCCGGCGAAGACCACCACGGCCACGGCGATCAGCCAACTCCGGAGAAAGGACTGGATCGTGGCCCGCAAAGCGTCTCGGTAGAGTTGGATGAGGGTCCGAACCATGCCGTGAGGGGTCAGGCGTCAGGCGTGAAAATGGTGCGGAGTGAGGAGTCAGGGGTGAGGTGGCGCCCCTCGGTCTTGATGGTTTCGCGCTTCACGCCTAACGCTTCACGCTTCACGTCTTCAAAGCGCCTGACGCCTTACGAGGGAGGATGGTTACCCAATCTGAACGGATTTGCCCTGGAGATCCACGTCCGTCCCGCCCTGGCGCATTTTCTCCACGCGCCATTCCGTCGGGGTGATTTCCAGCATGTGCGCCTTGATCGTGAGGAACTCCCCCCTGGGGATGACCACTCGGTCGCGGTCCTTGAGCTCCACCTGCAACACGACTTTGCCGGATTCCGTGTGAGTCATCACGAGGCTGGCGGGCGTCTTGGCGAGCTCGTAGGCCCGCCGCTCGTTGTAGGCGAACACGCTGTCCACCACCTTGGCCGTGACCCGTCCGGCATCATCAAAGGTCACAAAATTGACGAGGAGCTTGCTGTCGGACGGCCGCACGCCCACCGTCAGCTGAGGGACGCCCTCGATCTCGACGGTGCCATCCGTATTCCGATACCGATTGGATCCGACCTCGATGTCCATGATCTGAGAAGCCTTCAGCGATCAGCTTTCATCTGTCAGCTCCGGAGCTGAACGCTGACCGCTGATGGCTGAGAGCTTCATTAGGGCTTTTTGATCCGGTCCAGGATCAGGGCGATGCACCCGCCGAGCAAGCCCCCGCCCACGATCGGGGTGAGCAGTTCGACGAGCTTGAGCTCCCACAAGGGGCCGGGAATATGCATGAGCTCCCGCAACCCGCCCTGCAGCATGATGACGGCCAGCGCCATCGTCGCGCCGACCACGAACCACCAGGCGAAAATTTTTACGGACTGCATGCTCACATCAGAACTCGACCCGCCGGTCCAACGAACGATACTGGATCGCTTCGGCGACGTGGGCCTGCTCGATGCGGTCGGAGTCGGCCAAGTCCGCGATGGTCCGCGACACTCTCAGGATCCGCCCGTAGGCGCGCGCCGAGAGTCCCAGCCGTGCCATCGCCTGCTCGAGCAGCTCCTGCCCCGGCGGCTGCAGCGTACAATACTTCTTGAGGTGCCGTGGTTTCAACTGCGCATTGCTGTAGATGCGCTCCTTCGCGTAGCGTTCCGACTGCTGGGCCCTGGCGGCAGTGACTCGGCTCCTGACGGCCGAAGACGGCTCCTCAGCACGATCCGTGCCGAGCTCGCGCACGGCGACCGGCGGGACCTCAATGTGGATGTCCACCCGGTCGAGTAACGGCCCGGAGACCCGCGCGCGGTAGCGCCGGATCTGGTGCGGCGTGCACAGGCACTCTCTGGACCGGTCGCCATAGTAGCCGCAGGGACACGGATTCATCGCGGCGACGAGCATGAACCGGGCCGGGTACCGCAGCGAGGCGCTGATCCGGGTGAGCACGACCGAGCCGTCCTCCAGCGGCTGCCTGAGCCCGTCGAGGACGTGCCGCTTGAACTCCGGGATCTCATCCAGAAACAGCACGCCGTGGTGGGCGAGCGAGACTTCGCCCGGACGCGGCACGGTGCCGCCGCCGATGAGGCCGGCGTCCGAGATGCTGTGATGCGGGGCTCGGAAGGGCCGTGTGGTGACCAGCGGCTGCCGCTCGCTCAGCAAGCCGGCCACGCTGTGGACCCGCGTGGTCTCGATCGCCTCCCCGGGGAGCATGGGCGGCAGGATGCCCGGCAGGCGGCGCGCCAGCATGGTCTTGCCGGACCCCGGCGGCCCGATCATCAGCACGTTGTGCCCGCCCGCCGCCGCCACCTCGAGCGCCCGCTTGGCGTGTTCCTGCCCTTTGACATCCGCGAAGTCTTCCTCATCGGCTTTCTGCGCGGCGAACACCGCCTGCCGGTCGGCCCGCGCGGCGTCCAGCATCTGCCGCCCCGTCAGGAATTCGACCGCTTCGGGTAAAGTATGGAGCGGGTAGGCTCGGACTTCATCCACGATGGCCGCTTCTGCGGCGTTGTCGGCCGGGAGGAGCAGGGCATGGCTCTTCCCGCACAGCATGGCGATGGACAGCACGCCGGGAACGGGCTTGATCCGGCCGTCGAGCGACAGCTCTCCGATCAGCACCCGCTCCGTCACCGAGGCCTCCGGCACGATGCCCTCCGCGACGAGGATGGCCATGGCGATGGCCAGATCGAAGCCCGATCCCTCTTTCTTGAGATCGGCGGGGGCGAGATTCACGGTGATTTTTTTCACCGGAAAGGAAAAGCCGGTGTTTTTCAGCGCCGCCCGCACGCGGTCACGGCTCTCCCGCACCGTGGCGTCCGGGAGGCCCACGACGGAAAACTGGGGCAGGCCGCCGCCGATGTCCACCTCGACCTCGACGAGGTGCGCTTCGAGTCCCGCCAGAGTGGCGCTCAACACCTTCGCGAGCACAGTTCCCTCGTTCAATGCAACATGAAAAATGCCAAACGCAAAAGTGAATCGGCCCGCTCGGGAGTCCACCTATTTTGCATTTTGCATTTGGAATTTTTCACTGCGGCTTGCCCGCGGCGCGATTATAGGCACCCTCCGCCGTTTTCGCAACGCCGCTGCGGAGCCGCGCGCAGACGTGTATAATTCGCGCATGGTCGCGTCCACAGGCCATGTCCGTCGCGCCGCGATGCTCGTGCTCGGGATAGCCCTGGCCGCTGCGTCGAGCTCCGGGCTGCCGGCCTCCGAGCCGGCCGGCGCGTGGGCCGCCAAGGCGCCCGCGCCGTCCAAGCGGACGGAAGTGGTCGCGGCGGCCGTCGGAGGAAAGATCTACGTCGTCGGGGGATTCGGCGAGCCGAAGCTCCGCACCCTGAAGGACCTGACGATCTCCGATGCGGTGGAGGAATACGATCCCGCCTCGGACCGGTGGACCGTGAAAGCGCCGTTGCCCATCGGCCTGCACCACGCCGGGGCCGCCGCGGTCGGAGACCGCCTGTATGTGATCGGGGGCTTCACGCAATCCTTCCTGTCGGTGTGGTCACCGGTCTCGCATGTCTATGCCTACGACCCTGCGGCCGATGCCTGGACGGAACGGGCGCCGATGCCGACCGCGCGAGGCGCCCTGGCCGTGGCGGAATCCGGCGGCAAGCTGTTCGCGATCGGCGGCTACGACGGCAGGGGCAATTCCGGCGCAGTCGAGGTCTACGATCCGGCTGCGAATACCTGGCGGTCCCTGGCGCCCCTCCCCACCCCTCGGGACCACCTGGCGGCGGCCGCCGTGGGATCGAAGATCTTTGCCATCGCCGGACGGCTCGACCGGGACTACGGGCGCAATCTCTCGGTGACGGAGTCCTATGACCCGGCGACGAACCAGTGGACCCGGGTGGCCGACCTCCCCACCCCGCGCAGCGGCATCACGGCCGGGGTCATCCACGGGGTCATCTATGTCCTCGGCGGAGAAGCTCCCGAGGGAACGTTCCGGACGAACGAGGCGTATCTGCCGGAGAAGAACCGGTGGGAGACGCAACCGCCTATGCCGACCGCGCGACACGGCCTCGGCTCGGCTGTGGTGAGCGGCAGGCTCTATGTGCTCAGCGGCGGTCCCACACCCGGCGGGTCATTCAGCAACGTGAATGAGGTCTTCTCGCCCGGCGGCGTGCGGCCGGCCGCGTTTCAGTCTTCCGATCAGGCGCATCCCCCGGCCCGCGCCTCGCGTCAGCAGGTCCGCACCATCATGGCCCTGCTCGCGACCTTCGACGATGCAGGCACGCTGCCGCCCGAATCGTCGCCGGAGGCCAACGACTTGATCAAGGCGCTGATCCAATTACAGGCCGCGCTGATGAAGAGCGCGCATCCGGCCGTCCGGCAGCTCCTGACCGACTCGCTGACCGCAAAGTGGGGTGAGGCGGCCGGCCCGCGGATTGCCGCCTTCCGGGCCGAGGGATGGACCTCCGACTCCCTCGAGGCGGTGCTCGAGTATCTCCGCGAGCAGCCCGTGCGGGACCGGACACATCTGGCGGAAGGCTTGCAGCCGTACAACATCGGACGGCAGGACCTCGACCGGCTGGCGAGTGCCTTCCGCGATGCGCGGGACCGGCTGGCGGCGAAAGGGCAGGACCTCCACGCGGTCTATGCCGCCAAACGGCGCGAGATGTTCTGAACCGCCTCCACGGTCGCGAACTTCCCCCTTGCGTTCAGCCGCCCCGTCATTTAGGCTTTCAGGGGAAACGACCCCACCCTGGCAGCGCGAGAGGAGGAGCGGCATGGCGACGCGGGCCTACATTCTGATCAAGGTCAAAGCGGGCAAGACCAAGGATGTGATCAAGGCGCTCAAGAAGACTCCGGGCGTGGAGCAGGCGCATTCCTGCTTCGGGCAGCCGGATATCTTCAGTTTTGTGGATGTGCCCGACGAGAAGGCGCTGTCAGACCTGGTGATCACGAAGGTGCACACGATCGACGGCGTCGAAGAGACCGACACCCATATCGTGGCAGAGGCCTAGAGAATCTCGAGACCAGGCGCGCGCCTAGTAGCGCCCGCCCCCGCGGTCGCCGCCCCCGCCGCCACCGCCCCAGGACCGATCCCGTTTCTCTTGCGGTCGCGCCTCATTGACCACGAGTGATCGGCCTTCAAATTGCGCGCCGTTCAGGGCGGCGATGGCCTTTTGGGCTTCTTCCGACGTGGCCATCTCGACGAATCCGAAGCCACGCGACTGGCCGGTGTAACGATCCTGAATGACCTTGGCGGAGACGACTGAGCCATGCTGCGCGAACAGATCGTGCAGCTGCTGATCCGTGACAGAATATGACAGGCTTCCCACGTATAATTTATTCCCCACAGTCCCCTCCTCTGCTCACGCTCCCGAGCGCCGAATGCCGAGCCTCATGCCGTCAGGGCTGCAATTCTAGCGTGGGGTCTTTGACTTGGTCAACCGCGCGCAGACGCGCCTCTTCGTGCCACAGGGACACGACCCCATGACCGAACGCGCGACGCCCTTTTCGCTGGAACAGATCGGAACCGCCCTCGTCCGATTCCCGAGCGGGGTGCCGATCCCGACCGTCTCGGACGAAGCCACCGATCCGTATGCCCGGACACGCCAGTCCCCGCACCAGACGGTCGAGGCGATCCAGTTCTGGCCCCAGGAGAAAGGCACCTATCCCGGTCTGCTCCTGCTTCACGAATGGTGGGGACTGAACGTGCAGATCAAGGACCTGGGGAACCGGCTGGCCTGCGAGGGATACGCGGTGCTGATTCCCAATCTCTACACGCGGCAGGGCGGCATGGTAACGGCCAATGCCGAGGTGGCGGCCGCGCTCATGGGCCGGAACAATGAGCCGGGCCTGCTCCAGGACCTCAACACCTGCTGTGAGTTCCTCAACACCCGCGATGCGGTGAAACGCAACGTGTTCGCGGTGGTGGGGTTCGGCATGGGCGGCACGCTGGCTCTCCGCTTTGCCTGCCAGCGGAAGCGCCTGCGCGGGGCGGTCTCCTTCTACGGGAAGATGGTCTCGCCGCCGGACGTGCTGAACGATCTCTCCTGTCCCGTACTCTATCACCGCGCCGGGGCCGATGAGCTGGTGACCGCGGCCGAGGTCGATCGGCTCCGCGGCGCGGCCACGCAATACGGCAAACAGATCGAGATCAAGGTCTATGATGGCGCCCCTCACGCCTTTTGCAACGAGACCAGGCCCGAGACCTACCGGCCGGCGGCCGCCCGCGAGGCCTGGCAGACGACCCTGGCGTTCCTGAGCGAGCGTTTCAAGGGCGCGTGACGGCGTGCCCGCATCCCCGGGCATTGAGATCGCCCCGGAGTTGTCGCACAATACCGGCGTGGAACGTCTCTCTGCCAGGGTCCGGCTGATCTGTGCCGTCGCCGTCCTGGCGGCCGCCGGTCTCGCAATTCCCTCAGGGGCGGACGATCCCGAGCAGATACTCCATGCCGTGCTTCAGCAGGCCGACGCGGGCCTGGCCTCGATCACTTCGGACGCCGAGGCGCGTGAGCTCTTTTCCTCCCGACTTCTGCCGATGCTCGGATTGACGCACGGCAAGGAGCTCACGCGATTGCTCTCTGGAGCGGCAGAGGCGGGCCGTGCCCCGACGACTTCCTCCGATCCTGCTGCCGCAGCGACACGTCTGACGACGGAGCTCGCAGCCTGGCGACTCGCCCGGCTTCTCACGGCAGCCTGGGATACCCCCGATCGCCGTCAGGCTGTGCCGTCCGTGAGCGCGACTCACAAACGCTGGCTCCTGGCGGATCGCGACGTGCTTCGCCGTGCGCTCAGCCTCAGCGAGACGCTGGCGGCCTTGGGGGCGCGCCGGGATGAGGCCGGCAGTCTCGATCCTGTCTATGCCGGCCATCTCGACCGGACGGTCCCGCAGACCGGGCCGGATTCCTGGGCGGATCTTGCGGAGCGTGAGGGCGCCGAGGGCGTGCGCCTGCGCCTGCGCGACGCGTGGGATCAGGCCAAGGGCGCGTCGCCGGAGCCGGGCGAGAGAGAGAGGCAGGCGGCGCAGTATGTCGCCACCCGGGTGCGGCCGGTTCTGGCGGCGCAGGCGCTGGCGGCGGCGATCCGTGCGGAGAGCCTCGCGGCGTCGCGGAGCAGCACGGCCTGGATGACCCTTCAGGCCTGGAATGAGTCGGTCAAGTCGAAGAAAGCGGCCGCCCGGCTCTGCGGCACCTGGCAATGGGTCATGCACAACCACAAGAACCACCAGGAGCACAAGACCATGATGCGGCTCGACCCCGAGGCCTCATCCGGCGAGCCACGGCCCGCGAAGATCGTCGTCCTCGGGGACGTGGTCTATCTCCGCTGGGAATTCCAGGGCGGATTCCAGGAAGACAGTTTGCTCTTCACGGGCGGGGGCCAGCGCCTCGAGGGCACGTTCGTCAACTCGGCCGGAGCCTGGGGCTCCATCAGCGGGAAGCGCGTCGCGGGGTGCTCGGGCTGACGGCCGTCGTCCGCTGGACATTCGCCCCTTTCTTCTCTATTCTCCAGCGGGCGCCGGGATCGGTCGGCTTGCATCCGGTTCGGAGGGCGATGCCACAGGGGTGGTCGGTCTGCCGGTTTGAGGGCGCCTGGCATCAGGATGCGGTGTCCCAAGCCGCCATCGCCGATGACCGCCTCGTCCTCGAGATCGAGCGGGAGGACGACACGATCACGGTGACGGCCACCTCGGCCGACGGCTGCCGGTATGCGGGGGATTACCGCTACCGGGAAGGCAGCGAGTCGAACGGGGAAGCGTGCTTCGAGCGGTTCAGGGGAGCAGGAGGAGACGTCCTGGTGGGCGAGCGACGCGAGATCGGACGGCCCGTTGAATTGTGGATCATCAAGGTCGGCGCGTCATGAGCCCCTGGCTGATGGACACCCAGGAGCTCGATGGCGTGAGACGCCTGGTCCTGATCGTCTATCTCCTGCTCGTCATCGCGGTTTCGGTCTATGTCCCGTGCCATGCCATCCGCGAGGGAATGGACGGCACGTTTCTCTACCCCCTCGGCTATCATTTTCTCTGGATGGTCCCGCCCACGTCCGGCGGGAATATGTATATCGTCCACATCGACATCGTCCGCATCGTGCTCGAGCTTCTCGCCTTGACGGCCCTCACCGCCCTCATCCTGCTCCTGGTCGGCCCGCGAAAAGAGTGATTCGTGATTCAGGAAGGCATGAATCGCTCAGTCACGCATCGCTGATCACTTCTGATCAAGGATTGGCGGCCTTGTAGTCCGCGGCGAACTGCGCGAGGTGACTCTGGAGCTGCTCCAAGATGCTCGTGCGCGCCTGATCCTTCGTCCCGTGCACGTAGGATTCCAGCGTCCACGCCCGTGCCTCGACCGGAAGCGCCGTGTCGGCGAATGCGGCCTTGCGCCTGACGTCGAACGCGACATGGCCGTAGAATCCTTCGAACAGGTTTTGGACGAAGATCTTGATGAACAGCCGGTTCGGGCACTGGGGGTCCACCTTGAGCGTGGGCGCCTGGGCCTTGAGCCCCGTCAAGAGCGTGGCCCGGACCACCTCGGTCGTGACGCCCAGGGACCCTCCGGCTTCCAGCACCGCCGCCTGAACATTGAGACAATCCAGTGTTGCTAAATTCTGGTCTGCTCCGACACATTCGGCTGATAGAAGAAACAAGACGACTGCCATGCTGCACAAAGTACAAGACGCGTCGCGCATCGCTCTGACACGAGATATATCTTTCATGTTGACAGCATCCAGTCCCCACCCGAAGAGAGTATAAGAAACACTTTGCCGCACGTAAAGCCCGATGTGTAATGACATGTCTTCATGATCAAGCTACCATGAGAATGCCTATTGGAGCGATCTCCTTCGCAGTGTTCTGCTGCTTCACTCCTATTCTTGCAACCGGGACTCACTCTGAGAACCTGTTGGACCGTCCTGATTGGATGAGCCGGAAAGAGGGTGAAGCGTTGCAGCATCAAGGCGTGGCTGGCACAAATGAGATCAGAGATCAGTCATATCGTGGAAATAACCGTGGCTATGGGCGCAGTGGCTCCCAAGGCAATCGCAATTGGCACGGAAAAAAACACTCTGGCGACCGCCATACTCGATTTCGCTCCCACTCCCGCCGCAGAATCTAGCGAAGACAGCCTCGCCGGCTCCTACAAAGGGGGCCAGCCCCCTTGTATGAACCCCACGAAGAGGGCGCACCCTCTTCGGAAACTCCCCTGTCGCGGGTTCAAATAGTAGTGGAGCGGGCGACGGGATTTGAACCCGCGACAACTAGCTTGGGAAGCTAGGACTCTACC
>CAYJUM010000063.1:0-14744 GCA_964373355.1 uncultured Nitrospirales bacterium
TGGCGGGTGCGCGGCATCAGGCCATCAGCCGACGGCTCCGTATCCTGGACAGCTTTTCGAGGCAACGGTTACAATACTCCGCGCACATGAAGCTGACCGACCTCCTCGATCATTTTGCCCGCACCCTCGACGACGAGCGGGAGCAGGCCGGCGAGCGCGGTCTTGACGCCGCCGTCACCGCCGCCGACGGCCGGCGCCTGTCCTCCGTCGGGAGGCTGCATCTTTATCGCTTCAGACTTCAGGAGGAGACGGCGCTCCTGGAAGATCTGCCGGTCAGCCTGCTCTTGCCCGACGAATCCGAGCCGGTCGAGGGAGTCATCGTGGGCGTGCAGCCGCCCGGCAGCGTGCTCATTCAGACCTTCGATCCGCTGGGAGAGGCCGTCGCCTCTCTGACCATCATACCGGATGCCGCGGGCTTTCTGGAGAAGGCCGCCGGGCGCCTGCGCGAGAGCGCCGTCAAGCTCGCGACCTCCAGCGGGCCCGCGGACCGGCTGATCCCCTGGCTCGCGCCGATCATGGGCGTCCACGATCCGGAGGCGCGCGCGATGACCTCGGCCGTCCTGACCCCGCTCTGGCACGACAGCCTGGAGGAGCGCCGGCGCCAATTGACCACCTTGGTGATGGCCCTGGTCCGGCAGAACAAACGGCTGCTGCTGATCAGCCGCGACCATCAGTCCGCCGACACCGTGCTGGGGATGCTCGCGCGGGCGATGCACGCCGCGGGGCTTCCCTCCAAAAGCCTGCTCAGCCGCTATGAAATGCCGGCCGGCACGCACGCGGCCGGCATCGCGCTCGAGCCCTTGGGCTTCGAGGCGCAGATGCATCAGTTCTACGCGCGGTCGCACGCCAACAAGGCCAGCCTGCGCAGGAAGTACGAGCGCTTTCGCGAGCTGAGCCCCATCCTGGCCTATAAAGGCGAGAAGCAGCGCGACCTGAACGAAGTGAAATTGCTGGAATGGCGCCTGCTGGCGCAGCTCAGCGACGTCCAGGCCAAGATCAAGGAGGTGGACGCGACGCTCGCCGAGTACGAGTCGCTTCCGATCTGGAAGCGCCTGGCCATGCAGGCCGCCGGCAAGAACGTACAGTCGCTGCAGGAGTACCGGACGCTCTACCAGCAGCAGGTGCAGGACCTGCTCAAGGACATCGAGCAAGCCAAGCTCCGCATCGAAGAGCTGGCGCCCGAGGCGGCGATCCCGAAGGAGATGCGGCCGGAGTATGACGAGCTGAAGGAAGAGATCGTGCGCCTGGGCGGCACCAAGCGGATTCGCGAGCTGCTGGCGGCCGAGGAGGGCACGAACCGCCAGGCCTTCCTGCAGAACAAGAAGGTCGTGGTGACGACCGCGGGGCTGGTCATGGCCGATCCCGTCTTCGGCCAGGTGCGCTTCGACATGCTCGTGGCCGATGAAGCGCCCTTCATTCCGGCGCCATTCCTGCTGGCCGCCGCGACGCTGGTCCGCGAGCGCATCATCCTGAGCGGAGACACCCGTGACCTCACGCATGACGCGGGCGCTGAGGCCCCGCCCCTCTGGCCCCAGCACATCCTGCCCCGGCCTTCGCGCGTCGCGTGACCTTGACCGTTTGAATCACTATCAGTGATAATGCGCCTTCTCAATTGCGGTAGCCGAAGTGGCGGAACTGGCAGACGCACTAGATTCAGGGTCTAGCGCCCTCACGGGCGTCCGGGTTCAAATCCCGGCTTCGGCACCATCTCTCGCCTGACAGCTTTTCAAGACAGCAATGCAGTCGGTGGGAACCCTACTCGCCCAGGACCTGGACGATCAAGTCGCGGGTGCGGGGGCGGGTGTCGAAATCCACCAGCACGATCTGCTGCCAGGTCCCCAGGCTCAGCGCGCCGTCGTTGAAGGGAATGGTGACGGAGGGCCCTTGGGTCTGACCCCGGAGGTGGCTGTGCGCGTTGTCTTCCCCGGGATTCCGGGTGTTGTGCTGCCAGGACGGGTCGGCCGGCGCCACCCGGTCCCAGAACTGCTTCACGTCGGCCCTGATGCCCGATTCATCCTCGATCAGCATCACCGAGGCGGTGGTGTGCTTGAGGAAAACGGTGGCGATGCCGGCTCGCAGGCCGGTTTCGGCCAGCGCCTCCTGCACCTGCTTGGTGATGTTCTTGACCTCGGTCCCGCCCTGCATGGCGATGCGGAGCGGGATGCTCTTGACCGGCATCAGGCCGCTCCCACCCTCAAGCTCTTGAGGTAGCGCCGTTCGCGGAGCGAGAGGGGCGCGCCGCGGGCCTGTACCAGCAGCCGGTCGAACGCCCCCTCGCTGGCCAGGCTGCGCACCGCCTGGATGACCGGCGCGGTAAGGATGCCCTCGGCTTGCAGTTTCTCGAGGTACGCGAAGGCCTCTTCGAGCTTCTCCGTGTTGCGCGTGTAGTAGTCCCGGCCGCGGCGCCGGTTGTTGTAGGCCTCGAACTGCTCGCAGGCGACCAGAACCTCCCCGAATTGCCGCACCCAGGCCGGAGCGCCGGCCATCTTTTCCGGATAATAGTAGTAGAGCACGACGAGCGTCATCCACCCGGTCCATGTCACCCCGAGCCGCGTCAGACGCGGGCGGATGAGCCGCAATTGCCGCTTCAAGCGCCGCGCGTGCCCCAGGCGCATCTCCACCTGTTCGCGGACCCATCCATCGATCTTCCTCACGATGCCGGCCCGTTGCAAGTCGTCGCCGTGCCTGGTGAGAAAGGCCTCCGTCTCCCGGCCGTATGGCGTCGTGGGATGAATGCTGCGCCACTCGCGCGGACGGGTGGGAATGCCCTGCTGCCTGGCCCAGGACCAGATTTTTCCGAACAGCCTCCGGTCCAACCCGGCCCGGCTGACATCGTGCAGGAGGCACGCGACCTGGTACTGCCGGACGAGCTCGGGCTTGTGCCCCAGGCGCAACGCCACGCCGGCGCACATGCGCGCGGTCCGGAGCGCGTGCGCGCAATCATACCCCCGGATGATGCGGCCGGGATGGCGGGGGTCGGGGTAGTCGTACAGATGAAGGAGAGCCTGCGTCAGCGGGCGGGACACCATCAATGGCACCGTCTCCGGCCTGCGAGTCCTCAGCCTCATCGTGTGCCTCAATTCGGCGTCACCAACGCGTGTCAGAATAGGCGGGCTCCGCGCACAGTGTCAAGCATCGGCGGGAGGGCGCCGTGGTACAATGCGCCACCGAGCGGCCCATGGCATCTTTGCGCTCTCCCGAGACCCCGGCTTACCGCATCACCCTGTTCTATGGCCCCGAGGCGGACCCCGGCCCGCCGCTGATCCACCGCTGCGTGTTCAACGTCAAGAAGCGGAGTTGGAAGGGCGGGGTGCAGGTCGCGGTGGAGGTCGAAGACCGGCAGGTCCGCCGGGCAGAGGCCGCGCTCAAGTTGGACGAGTGGTTGCAGACCATTCTGGCCGGCCTGCAGGCCGCCGAGCACGCGCGCTACGAGGCGCGGGCCCGCGAGCTGTTTCTCCAAGGCATCTGCCTCATCAAGCTCACCCTCGCGCTCGAAGGCCTGAGACAGGAAAATTCCAGCATTCCGGCGGACCGCTTCGCAGCCGCGGTGGATCAGGCGGTCGCGGCGCAGGGCGATCAGCTCAAGCGCGACATCCTCTCGGAACTGGACCTGGCCCCGGCGTCTTAGCTCGTCCAAGGCGCGCCGACCATCGCGTCGTTCGTCGCTCGTCGTTCGTATCTCGCCCGCGCTTCACGGGCGACGCCTCACGCTTCACGAATCACGAGTGCCGCACAAAGGTTGAAGTCCACCTTTGAGAACCGTCCTGACGTTGCATCCATCGGTAAATTTGTATATATACTCACGGTGCCGGCACGGGCGGAGTCCCCAATGGCAAAGCGCCGGCGAAGGAGGAAGAACGTGCGACACATCCGTACAGAACACCTTGGTACGGTTCGATGTGACTGGCGGAGCACGATTGCCGCCGGACTCGTCGTGTGCATCCTGACGGTCATGGCATTACCGGTCCGGGCCCTCGCCGCGACCGAGCCCGCAAATTCCAACACGGAGGTCGGACTCGAGGCCGCGAGCTGGGTCCTGACCGTCCCCTATGGCGCGGCCAAGGTCGTCTTTGCGATCCTGGGCGGCGTCGCCGGCGGACTCACCTATGCCTTCTCCGGCGGGAACACCGAGGCGGCCAAAGCGGTCTGGGACACCAGTATCCGCGGCACGTACGTCATCACGCCCGCGCACCTGAAAGGCGACAAGCCGGTCCGGTTCCTCGGCGTGCCGCCCGAGCAGGACGGTATGCCCTCTCCCGAACCGCGCCCATGATGTAATGAAACCCGTTATCGGCGTCACACCCGACTTCAACCCCGGCGATCGCGAAGACATGGGGGGTCGGGAACCCACCTATTTTCTCCGTGCCCGCTATCTCAAGGCGATCGAAGCCGGCGGCGGCATCCCCCTGATTCTCCCCCTGAGCGCGGACCCTGCCGTGTGCGAGCGGCTGCTGGCCGGGCTGGACGGTCTGCTGCTGACCGGCAGCGGGCCCGACCTGCCTCCGGCATCGTACGGCGAGCGGCAACGGTATCAGTTTCGCGTGATGAGCCGCGAGCGTTCCACCTTCGAGCTGGAACTGGCCCGCCTGGCGGCGCGATCGGGCCTGCCGACCCTGGGCATCTGCGGCGGCATGCAGGTCATCAATGTGGCGCTGGGCGGCACGCTCCTGCAGGACATCGCCTCGCAGGTCCGGAGCGCGCTGCCGCACCGTGCGGCGCATCCGGCCACGCGCCCCGCGCACGCCGTGCACGTGACGCCCCACAGCCTGCTCCGGCGCATCCTCCGCCGAGCCGAGATCCGGGTCAACAGCTCGCATCACCAGGCGGTCAAGACGCTCGGCCCCTCGCTCGTGGCCGCGGCCGTCGCCCCGGACGGCGTGATCGAGGCCATCGAAGCCGTGCAGCATCCGTTTCTGCTCGGCGTGCAGTGGCATCCCGAGTTCCTGTATGACCGGCACGACGTGCATCGGCGGCTCTTCCTTGCCCTCGTGAAGGCTGCGGGCGCGGGCTAGCGCATGGCCTCGCCGCTCTTCCGCACCAAATCCCTCGAGCAGATCCTCCAGGACTCCGAACGCCCGGAGCATCGTCTCAAAAAGACGCTGACCGTCTGGGACCTCATCGCCTTGGGAATCGGGGGCATCATCGGGACCGGCATCTTCGTGCTGATCGGGACGGCGGTGGTGGGCGACGGCAACCGCCCCGGCGCCGGGCCGGGCATCATCCTCTCATTCGTGCTGTCCGGCCTGACCTGCGCCTTCGCGGCGCTCTGTTACGCCGAATTGTCCGCGATGATCCCCGTGGCCGGCAGCGCCTATACCTATTCGTATGCGACGCTCGGGGAATTCCTGGCCTGGCTCACCGGCTGGAACCTGATCCTCGAGTACGGGATCGCCTGCGTGGCGGTGGCGATCGGCTGGTCGGGCTATTTCAACAATATCCTGAAGACCCTCGGGATAGAGCTGCCCGTGTGGTGCACCCATGCCCCCGGCTCGGTGGAGGGCGGCCTCGTCAATCTCCCCGCCGCCATCATCGTGCTGCTGGTGACGGTGCTGCTCGTGGTGGGCACCAAGGAGAGCGCGCGGACGACCGGGCTGATCGTGCTGGTGAAAGTGGCCGTGATCCTCTTTTTCATCGCCGTCGGCCTGACCGCGGTCGAGCCGGCCAACTGGTCCCCGTTCATGCCGTACGGATTCCAGGGCGTGGGCGCCGCGGCCGCGATCGTCTTCTTCGCCTACATCGGCTTCGACGCCGTCTCCACCACGGCGGAAGAAGCGCACAACCCGCAACGCAACCTGCCCATCGGGATCATCGCCTCGCTGGGCATCTGCACCGTGCTCTACGTGCTGGTGGCGGCGGTGCTCACCGGCATCGTGCCGTACCAGCGCATCGACATCCATGCCCCGGTCGCCGAGGCGCTCCGCATGATCGGCTTCAATTGGGGGGCCGCCGCCGTGGCCACCGGAGCGGTGGCCGGCATCACCAGCGTGCTCTTCGTGATGATGATCGGGCAGATCCGGGTCTTTTTCGCCATGTCGCGCGACGGCCTGCTCGGCCCCTGGCTCTCCAAGGTCCACCCGCGATTCGGCACGCCCCACCGGGCCACGATCGTCACGGGCATCGGCGTCGCCATCCTGGCCGCCCTGGTGCCGATCGGCGCGGCGGCGGACATGACCAACATCGGGACGCTCGCGGCCTTCATGCTCGTCTGCGCGGGTGTGCTCGTGCTGCGGAACACCCGGCCGCTTCAGCCGCGGCCGTTTCGCGTGCCCTTGATGCCCTGGATCCCGCTCCTGGGCGTCGCGTCCTGCCTCGGCCTGATGGCCTTTCTTCCCGCGGTGACCTGGCTGCGCTACATCGTCTGGACGACGGTGGGCATTCTGGTCTACTTCGTCTACAGCATCCACCACAGCCGCCTGGCCGGCCGGCAGACCGTGATTCGTGATCCGTAATTAGTGATCGGTCAGATGCAGGAGACGGAGTCTGCGCACCCAATCACGAATCACTCTTCTTCGGCAGGCGCGTCGGCCTGAGGGGCAGGGGCCGGGCCAGCAGCAGGGGAAGGCTTCGGAGGGGCCGCTGGCTTGGGCGGAGCCGGCTTCTCCGGCTTGATCCCGCCTTCCCAGTGCGGTCCCGTGTACATGTCCGGCGAGAGCCCGCGGCCTTTCCATTTCTCCTCGAAATCCGCCGCCGCCTTGTTGGCGGTCTCTCCTTCCCCCACCACGCTGTTCCAGGGATAGACGTTCGGCGCGATCCGGTACCCCTTTTCATCCGACCGCATGTAGAGCGCGATGGGGTTGCCGCGGTACGGTCCGAGAAAGATGTGCACGTTGCCGACGTATTCCGGAAGAGTGGTCATGTGCCGCCCGAATGAACAGGTATGAATCCGAGGGGCGCGATGATGCCACAAGGGCGGGAACGGCGCAACCGGGGGAAACTATGAAGGCCGCGCGGCGGAGGATGGAACGACATCCGGCTGGGCCGGCCGGCACCGCACGAGGTAGACCCCTACGATCAGCACGATGATGACGCTCACATTGACGCCCACGTCCCACAGGTAGCGATCGAACAGCTCGCCCGTGATCTCCGGCAGGTGCGACAGCTCGGCGCTGGCGGTCAGGATGCGCCGGGTGCAGGCGATGATGCCCACCGCCAGGTACGGCTCCAGCGCCATGACTTCGGTCTGCAGGAAACGGACCACCGTTCGGAACAGCTCGAGCAGGATGATCACCAGCAGTAGATCATTCAGCAACCTGAGGCCGGCGACGAGCGGGCCGACCTTCTGGGCCGCCAGCGCGAACACGAACCAGCTGTACGCAAAGATCAGCATGCCGAGCACGAGCAAGCTCAGCCCGGCCGTGATGTACCCCCAGCGGTCCAGCCATTCCATCCATCCCAGCCACTGTTTCATCCGGAGCGTCCGGTCCAGCATGATTCCCTCCACGAGCGGGTGCGGTGCGAGTCAGGTTGCCGTGTCGGCGGTCTCGAAGCGCGGCTCGTCCACCGACTGGATCGCGAGCAGGCCGATGGCGAAAAACACCGCCATCGTCGCGACCGCCCAGCGCTGGCTTCCCGTCCAGGCCGTGACTTCGCCGTAGACGACCGGGCCGATCACCGCCGCGAATTTCCCGGTCACGGAGAAAAAGCCGAAAAACTCCCCCTGGCGCCCCGGGGGCGTCATCTGGCCGAGCAGCGTCCGGCTGGCCGATTGGTTCGCGCCGAGCGCGGCGCCCGCCATGAGCCCGATGGCGTAGAACTGCCCGTGAGTCTGGACCAGGGCCGCCGCGATCGTCAGCACGATCCACAGCCCGAGCGTGATGCTGATCGTCCGCCGCGCGCCGATCCGGTCGGCCAGCAAGCCGAACCCGACCGCGCCCGCGCCGGCCGTCACCTGCGTCACAAGGAAGTAGATAATCAGATCGCCGGGCGCAAAATCCAGCACTTTGTTCGCGAAGATCGCCGCAGCGACGATCACCGTGTTGATGGCGTCGGTATAGATGAGATACGCGACCAGGTAGGACACCAGGTCGCGGTGGCGCCGGAGCGCGCGGCCGGTCGCGCACAGCCGGTTCACGCCCTCCCGCCAGGCCGAAACCCCGGCCGTGAGGGCCGGCGTGGCGCGCTCGCGCAGGAACAGGAACGTGGGGAGGGCGAACAGCAGGAAGAAGACCGCCGTGAGGATGAAGGTGAAGCGATAGTGCGTCAGGTTGGACTCGGAGAACCCACCCTTGATGAACGGGTAGGCCAGCGCCAGCGATGCAAGTCCGCCGAGGTAGCCCAGTCCCCAGCCGTAGCCGGAGATCCGCCCGAAGCTCTCGCGGCTGGCGATCTCGACCAGAAAGGCGCTGCAGAAGACGAAGCCGAGGTCGAAGGCCACGTTGGCGGTCCCGAACAGGATCAGCCCCTGCCAGACTTCGCCCGCTTCCACCGTGTACAGGAGCGCGGTGCAGGCGACGCAGACCAGGGTGGAGCCGATCAGGAAGGGCCGCTTCCAGGCGCGCGCGTCGGCGATGGCGCCCAGCAGCGGCGAGAGCACCGCCACGAGCAGCATGGAGACCGCATAGCCCCAGAACCAGACGCGCTCGGCCCGGCCTTCGGGGCCGAGGCTCCGGGCCACCACCTGGACGAAGTAGACGCTGAAGGCCACCGTGACGATCAGCGTCGTGAAGGAGGAATTGGCGAAATCGTAGAAGCACCAGGCCCACATTTCTCCGGGGCCGGCGGGCTGCTTTCTCACGCCGAGGCTTTCAGGCGCCGCTCGCGCGTCTCGAGGATCGTGTCCACGAGGCGGCGGTGCGACGGGATGCCGACCACGTCCTTGATCCGCCCGGGATCGGCGGGGGCGTACGGGAGCAGGTAGCGCGCCTTGAGCGCCGCAAGGCGCCGCAGCGACGCCTCCAGGCGGGCCCGCGGGATCGTCCCGTCTTCGACGGCGGCCCCCACGGCGTCCATCGCGGCGGCCTGGCGGCCAGGGTCCTGACAGATCAAGAGCAGATCGGCGCCGGCCTGCACGGCCTGCACGGCCGCCTCCTCGATCCCGTGGTGATCCAGGATGGCCCGCATCTCCAGATCGTCGGTCACGGTCACGCCGCCGAACCGCAGCTCCGTACGCAGCAGGTCGGTGAGGATGGCGGGAGACAGGGTCGCCGGGCTGGCGGGGTCGAGTGCCGGATAGCGCACGTGCGCCGTCATGATCGCGGCCACGCCGCACGCGATCGCGCGGACAAACGGCTTCAGCTCCCGGTCGCGGAGCTGCTCGGCCGGCAGCCCGACGGTGGGCAGCTCCTTGTGCGAGTCCGTGGAGGTCTCCCCATGCCCGGGGAAGTGCTTGCCGCACGCGACGACGCGATGGTCCTGGAGCCCGGCGATGGCCGCCGCCCCCAGCTCGCTGACGGTCTCGACCGCGGCGCTGAAGGCGCGGTCGCCGATGATCGGGTTGGCCTCGTTGCTGTGGATGTCCAGGACCGGCGCCATGTTCATATTGATGCCCACCGCCCGCAGCTCCCGCGCCGTCACGGCCGCCGCCTCGCGGGTCAGCTCCGGCGAGCGGCAGACCCCGAACGACGCCGACGGCGGGAAGATCGTGAAATCACTCGGCAGCCGGGAGACGCGCCCGCCCTCCTGGTCGATCGCGATCAGCAGCGGCGAGCCGGCGGCCTGCTCCTGCAGGGCGTTGGTGAGGCGGGCGATCTGCTCCGGGTGCTCGAGATTCCGGGCGAACAGGATGACGCCCGCGGGACGGCGGTCGGCGAGCCGCTGCGCCAATTCAGGCGAGACGGTGGTGCCGGTGAACCCCAGCATGAAGAGCTGGCCGACTTGCTCGCGCACGGTCATTCCCACACCGCGTCAGGCGTGAAGCGTAAGGCGTGAGGCGCCGGCCGAACCATCACTTTATATGCTGCGCGGTATCGATGAGGTACTGCACGAGGAGACGCGTGCCGATCCCCGTCGGTCCCTTCGAGATGTAGGGCCGCTCGCGGTCGCTCCAATCCGTGCTGGCGATGTCCAGGTGCGCCCATGGCGTGTCGCCCACGAACTTGCTCAGGAACAGGGCCGCCGTGATCATGCCGCCGCCGCGGCCGCCGATGTTCCGCATGTCGGCCACGTCGCTCCGGAGCTGCTCGAAATAGTCCTCCCAGAGCGGCATCTCCCACACCCGCTCGCCGGCAGTGTCCCCGGCCTGACGGAGACGGTGCTTCAGCGCGTCATGGTTCCCGAACATCCCGATGGCGAACTGGCCGAGCGCCACCACGCAGGCCCCGGTCAGCGTCGCCACGTCAATCAGGGCCTGCGGCTTGTACCGGGTGGCGTAGGTCAGGCCGTCGGCCAGGATCAACCGGCCTTCCGCGTCGGTGTTCTGCACTTCAACCGTCTTGCCGGAGAGCGTTTTGAGGATGTCGCCGGGCTTCGTCGCGCGCCCGCCGGGCATGTTCTCGGTGGCCGGCAGGATGCCGACGAGGTTCAGGGGCAACCGGAGGCGGGCCGCGGCGCGCACGGTGGCCAGCACCTCCGCGCCGCCGGTCATGTCCGCCTTCATCTGCTCCATATTCTCGGCCGGCTTGAGGGAAATGCCCCCGGAGTCGAACGTGACGCTCTTGCCCACGAGCACGATCGGCCGGGCCTTCCGTTCCCCGCCCTTGTACTCGAGAATGATGAACTTGGGCGGCTCCTGGCTACCGCGGGCCACGCCGAGGAGCGCGCCCATCCCCAATTTTTCCATGTGGCGTCGCTCCAGCACCGTCGTCTTCACGCCGCGCTCCCGTCCGATCTTGTGCGCCTCCTCGGCGAGGCGCGTCGGGGTCATCACGTTGGCGGGATGGTTGCATAGGTCCCGCACGAGCGCGGTGGCCTCGGCGCTCACCTGCCCGCGGCGCATCCCGGCTTCGATCTCCGCCAGCCCGTCCCGCTCCCGGTGCATGACCAGCATGCGCTCGAGCCGGCGGGCCTCCTCCTGCTTGTCGCTGCGATAGACCGTGAATTCGTAGCCCCCCAGCAGCGCGCCCTCGACCATGCCCTGGGCCAGGTCCCCGAGGGCCGTCCGGCCGAGCCGCCCGAGCGGCGTGCTGAATGACCGCGCCCCGGCCTGCCGCACCCGCTTCGCGGCCGTGCCCATCGCCTGCCGGAGATGATCCAGCCTGGCGTCCTTCTTCTTGCCCAGACCGACCAGCACGACCCGCTTGGCGGGGATCTGCCCGCCGGTGTGCAGCAGCACGCTCTGGTTGATCTTCCCCGCAAATTCACGGGTCTTCAGGAGCTCCGACAGACGCCCGCGCAGCGCCCGATCCACGATCGCCGCCTCCTGTGCGAGCGTCCGCTCGTCTTCGTAATGGGTCAGGACCAGCGCATCGGCCGGCTCCCGTTCGATAGTGCCGTGCTTGACCGTCACATCCATATTAGTCCTTGTCTGAAAGTCTCAAAGTTCATAAAGTCGAAAGTCTCGACTTTCAGACTTTCGACTTGAAGACTCCGCTACACGCCTCGTGCATTCGGGTCCCAGATCTGCTTGTGCAACTGCAACTGGAACCGGACCGGCAGCCGGTCGGCGAGGATCCACTCGGCCAGGTCGCGGGGCTCCAGTTCCCCGAAGACTGGGCTGAACAGCACGGGACCGCGGGCGGTCAGACCTCGCTCGCGCACGACGCCCCGGGCCCACTCGTAATCCGCGCGGTCCCGGATGACGAATTTCACCTCGTCCTGGGGAGAGAGCCGCGCGAGGTTACCCCAGTCCATGCGGTCCGCCATCCCGCTTCCCGGGCACTTCACGTCCATGATCACCCGGGCCCGTTTGTCGAGCGGGGAGATATCGATCGCGCCGCTCGTCTCGATAAGCACCGTGAATCCTTCCGCGCACAGCGATTCCACCAGGGGGAACACCGCGGGCTGGTGCAAGGGCTCGCCGCCGGTGATCTCGACGAGCGGACAGCGGTAGCTCCTGACCGCCTCCAGCACTTCCTCCCGCGACATCTCGCTCCCGCCATGAAAGGCATACTCCGAGTCGCACCACGAGCAGCGCAGGGGGCAGCCCGTGAGCCGCACGAAGACGCACGGCAGCCCGGCGTAGCTCGACTCGCCTTGAATGCTGTGGAAGATCTCGGTGACTCGGAGGGGGGCGGTGGACACCGCGGCTCAATCCTTGAGGCGCCAGCGGGCGACGGGCCACCCCTGGCGGCGGGCAATGCGCGCCATGCCCCGGATCGGGTTCACGACCAGCGGATGCCCCACCATGCGGAGCGCATGCACATCGCCCGGGCTGTCCCCATAGGCATAGCTGTGGGCCAGATCGAGCCCGCGCTCATCCGCGAAGCGCTCGAGCAGCTCGCGCTTCCCCTCGCCGTACGGCAGGGGCGGGATCAGTCGGCCGGTAAACGTGCCGTTCCGGTGCTCCGGACGGGCGGCCAGCACGTCGCCTACCCCTAAAAACGCCGCGAGCGGCGCGACCAGGAAATCGGGCGATGCCGTGATGAGCACGACATGGTGCCCGGCCTCCTGGTGGCGTGTCAGCGCGGCGAGACCGGCCGGCGACAGACGCTGGCAGATCGTGGCCCGGATGAACCATGCCGCCAGGGGCTGGATCACGTCGGCCCGCTTGCCAGTCAGGTAGGCCTTGTGCTCGCGCAGGGGATGGAGCGAGGTCGGGAATGGACGCCGCGCCAGCACCCGGAGGCTGTGAAGCATTTCGCGGAGCCCCACGATCCGGTGCCGCAGGAGATAGGCGAAGAACCGGACCTCCACGGCAGAGCCGGGCACCAATGTATTGTCCACGTCGAAGAAGGCGCCGACCGCAACGCCGTCCCGGGCCGCGGCTGGCGATGGGTGTGCAGGAGTCATGGGTGTCGGTGGCAACAACGAGAGGCCCAAGAGGCCTATGGCGCGGGGCGTCGCCGTTGACGGGCGATTCTAACCGGAAGCGCTCGCGCCTGACAAGCTCCAAGGCCCTGAGGAATTGGTGGCTTCGCCGGCTGAATCTGGACGAGCCGGAGCCCGGGGAAGTGGAGATTGTCCGGGCCCTCCGGGTATAATGCGCCGGCGCCGAAGTGGTGGAACTGGTAGACACGCACGTTTGAGGGGCGTGTGGGGAAACCCATGCGGGTTCGAGTCCCGCCTTCGGCACCATAAGCTCGACCGTCCCGCTTGCCCTGCCTTCCCGGATGAGGGACCCAGTTCCACGAGTTCACCACTCACGTCTTACGTGCGCGGCAGCTTCGAGCGAATGCCCAGACCAAGACGCTCCCTCGTGGTCCTCAGCTCCTCGCGCGAACCGCGGGACACCTTTCAATCCTACCAGCTCGGCCCCAACAGCTATGTCGTCAAGCCGGTGGACTTTGAACCGTTCTCCGACATGATCCGCACGCTGGTCAAATACTGGCTCTCGTTCAATCAGCCCTTCGTTTCCTGGCATCCGGACCTTCGAACGGTCGCAGGGCGCATTCTTCCGAACCGTCCGATCGCGACTCAGGACGTGGCGTAAGAAAAGGGGCAGAGGCTCCTGGGAACCTCTGCCCCTCCGGACGGGCGGGGCGCAGGGCCCCGCCGTCCACCTCCGGAACCGGCGTGGGATTACAGCCAGTTCACGCGTTCGGCTGGCCGAATGTAGATCGGCTCCTCGATCTGCTGCCGGACGACCTCCTTGCCCGATTTGTTGAAGCCCAGCACGGTGTCGTTGTACATCTCGAACCGTTTGCCGTGGATCTGGGTCTCGAACACCTTCGGGCCCGGAATGACGTCGTACCGGAAGACGATCTGCTGGCTGGCGCGCCACAGCTGCAGCACCGCCAACAGCTCCCGGCTCGGCACCAGATACTTCTCGATGGCATTGTCCACGCCCGGCCCGAACATCTGCCGGATGTAGCCCCGCGGGGCGTGCCGCGGCGGGATGTAGTAGCCGTTCGGCTCCGTGCCCCACTGCGGGTACAAGGGCAACGCCACCTGCTCCACCCGAATGGCGAAGTAGAGCGGGTGCCACCGATCCTCCGCCCACAGGCCGTCTTCCCCGATGCGCACCAGGCTCTGCATGCGGATCTTGCCCACGCACGCCGCCATACAGCGCGTCTCCATCGGCTCGCCGCCCGTCAGCGGATCCTTGCCCTCAATCCGCGGATAGCACGCAATGCACTTCTCACTCACCCGCGTCGTGCCCCGGTACATCGGCTTCTTGTACGGGCACTGCTCCACGCACTTCTTGTAGCCCCGGCACCGGTTCTGGTCGATCAGCACGATCCCGTCCTCCGGCCGCTTGTAGATGGCCTTGCGCGGACAGGCCGCCAGACAGCCCGGATACGTGCAGTGGTTGCAAATCCGCTGGAGATAGAAGAAGAACGTCTCATGCTCCGGCAGACTGCTGCCCGTCATCTTCCAGGGCTCATCCTTCGTAAACCCCGTCTTATCGATCCCTTCCACGATCGCCCGCATGCTGGTGGCGGTGTCCTCATAGATGTTCACAAACCGCCACTCCTGGTCCGTCGGGATGTAGCCGATCGCCGCCTGGCCGATCTTGGCCCCGGCGTCGAAAATCGTCATCCCTTCGAACACGCCGTACGGGGCGTGGTGCTTGCGCCCGACCCGGACATTCCAGATCTGCCCGCCCGGGTTCACCTGCTCGATCAACTGCGTCACTTTCACATCATAAAACTGGGGATACCCCCCATACGGCTTGGTCTCCACATTGTTCCACCACATGTACTCCTGTCCCTTTGAGAACAGCCACGTGGACTTGTCCGCCATCGAACAGGTCTGGCAGGCCAGACACC